>JAZQOC010000107.1:0-12382 GCA_045627645.1 Lachnospiraceae bacterium | reverse complement strand
ATGAATCTTATAGTACTAATAGGAAGTGGTGCGGTTGGTAAGATGACCGTGGGACAGGAGTTAATGAAGATAACGGATTACAGGCTGTTTCATAACCATCATATGATAGAGCCGGTAATTGAGATATTTGGAAAGTTCGATGGAGCGGTGGTCAGTAAGCTTCGGGAAGATATCTTTGATGCTTTTATACAAACAGATTATACCGGATTGATTTTTACATTTATGTGGGCTTTTGATATGCAATCGGATTGGGATTATATAAAGTCAGTTACAGATAAGTTTGAGGCTTCAGGTGGAAATGTATACTATGTAGAGCTTGTTGCAGACCGGGCAGTCAGAGTTGAAAGGAATAAAACAGAAAACCGCTTGAAAAATAAGGCCTCCAAGCGGGATATTGCGGTATCAGAAGATCGTATGCTACGTGAGGAGACAAAATATCGACTTGTAAGTAATGAAGGAGAAATACCTTTTAAAAACTATATAAAGATTGATAATACGATTCTTGAACCCTCAGAGGTGGCTCTGATGATTAAGGAACGTTTTGCTCTTCCAAATGTAGGTGTAACTGAGATGATGAACAGGGTGAAGCTTGAAGAAGTCCGAGAAGATGAAATAGAGCAACTGTATGATATGCAGATTCAGAGCTTTATGCCACTGTATGAAAAATATCATGATGATATGTCGCCGGCAATTGAACCGATAGAAAGAGTGAAGGCAAGAGCGACGCAGGAAAATCGAAAATACTATTTTATCGTTAAGGATGGAGCGCGAGTTGGTGCTATTAATGTGGGGAAAAAGTTGTCGGATCCTGAAGAAGATTGTTTATATATCAGCCCCCTTTTTATCCTTCCGAAATACCGGAATCAGGGAATTGGATATGTGGCAATTCAAAAGACTTTTATATTGTATCCGGATATCAAGGTGTGGAAGCTTGATACAATTTTGCAGGAGGCGGGAAACTGTCATCTATATGAGAAATGCGGTTTCGTACGAGTTGGTGAAGAGCATAAAATAAACGATAAGATGACCTTGATTGATTATGAGAAAAGATAAAAATATGGTGTGTGTGTTAGGCTATAAGTTTTGCGTTAATATGTCCATTTGTGAGCAAGCTACCGTCAGCTGAGAGTCAACCTCCAAAATCCAGCCACTACGCGTCTGACGTGCTAACGCACTTGAAGATTTTGTCGGTAACGGGCCAGAAAAAGAAATACTCACTTCGTTCGTACCATTTTGACATTGGCTCAGATTGTGGTATATATAAGTTTGCTGGAAGTGTTTGCAGAGACGAGACCATGGTTTCAAAATATAAAGTGCTGATAACTATATTAGCTAGCATTTTTTCACCATTTAATGTTAAAAAAGATTAATAGGTAAGTATCGATGAAGATAGGAATTATTAGCGATATACACAGTAATTACAGGGCTTTTAAGGCATGTCTTGATTTTTTCAGGAAGGAAAATGTAAATCATTATCTTTTGCTTGGAGATTATGTTTCAGATACACCAGGTCCTGAAAAAGTAATGGAGATGATTTATACATTAAGAGAAAACTATCCGGTAAAGATGGTGCGTGGTAACAGGGAAGATTATTTTCTGGAGGACAGGGACTACGATAAAGGGTGGATTGATTGCTCAGCCACAGGGAATCTTTTGTATACTAAAGAGAGGCTCACAGAGGCGGATTTTAAATTTTTTGAAGAGCTTCCTGTCTCAGATGTATTCTGCCTTGAGGGGTATCCTTCCATAACCTTTTGTCATGGTTCACCGGCATCTACAAGAGAACACATATACATGGATACGGAAAACTCGGACAGATGGCTTGAGACGATTGATACTGATTATCTGATAGCAGGTCATACTCATCAAAGATGTATATATTGCCATAATGGAAAAACATATATTAATACAGGCGCCTGCGGTATTCCTATTCACAATGCAAAAATGGCAGAGTGCGTCATGCTCACAGGGATAAATAAGGATGGAAGAAATGATTGGAAGATAGATATGCTTTCTCTTACTTATGATTCTGAGGAGTTAATTGAAGAGATTTTTTCTTCCGGATTATATGATAGAGCACACTGGTTTATGAATAGTAACATCCAGACTCTGACATGTGGTATTGACAGGGCTTCGCATATGGTGGGCGAGGCATACAGAATCAAAGGAATAGGTTATAACAATCTTGACGGTGAGTTTCCAACTGAAGAGCAGTTTGAACAGGCTGCGCACAGGCTGAATATACCTGATTACGCAAATAATAGAAAGCCTTTATATGTCAGAATGGCTATGCCACAGGATGCTAAGGCTTTGCTAGATATCTACTCTTATTATGTTGAAAAGACAGCCGTGACATTTGAGGTTGATGTTCCTACCGTCACGGAATTTGAAACACGTATCTCGACTATAAGAAAGACATTTCCCTACTATGTGGCTGAAGGAGAAGGTCAAATACTGGGGTATGCGTATGCCTCAAAATTTAGGACTCGTGCTGCTTATGGTTGGGACTGTGAGCTATCAATATATGTGAGTAAGGATAATCACAGGGCTGGCATTGGAAGTCTTCTTTTGGAGGCTGTGGAAGAGACCCTTCGCAGGCAGGGGATAATAAACCTTTATGCGGTAATTGTGGATACACCGCAAGCGAGTGAGTATCTTCCAAAAGAGAGCATCACATTCCATGAAAAGCATGGTTTTCATGAAGAAGGTCGACTTACTAAATCAGGTGTTAAGTTCGGAAAATGGTTTGATACTGTATATCTGGTCAAAAGAATTAAGGAACTTACGGATAATCCACCGAAACCTCAGCCGTATTTTGTGGAACAGTAATTGGAGATTATATGGAAGAATTAGAACAGTTTTTGGCGATTATGTGTAAGGCTGATATAGAGAAAATTGTTATCAGCAAGGCTACGTCAAAATCGGAACAGTATAAGAAGATTATCGTAGAGAAAAAAGGCGATAAGTATCAGATTGCAAAATATACAGATAAGCAGGTTTTTCATGAAAATGTTAAGCAAGAAGAACTTGTTTTAAATACTAAGGAATTGATATTTGGAAGTTTTCGACAGGTCAATGGTTTTTCTAAAAATGAGGAGCACATCATTCTTATCTCTAAGAAGGGAAAATGCAACTATCAGGTTAAGAAGATTGCTTCTGATACAGTGACGGTCTCTAAAAATGCACAGAGTATATCTGAACATAATCGTAAGAAGAATTATATCCTTAACGAGGGTATGACAATTGAACCGCTTGTTGATATGGGAGTATTTACGAAAGACGGAAAGGTTGTGAATTCCAAATACGATAAATACAGGCAGATAAACAGATTTATTGAGATTTTAGATGATGAGGTATCCAAACTAAAAACAGATAATTTGAATGTAATCGACTTTGGGTGCGGCAAATCATATCTCACCTTTGTGGTGTATTATTATCTGACCAAAATCAGAAATATCAAAGTTAACATGATTGGACTTGATCTTAAAGAAGATGTAATCAAAAAGTGTAATATAGCAGCTGAAAAGTATGGTTACGATGGCCTTCGTTTTGAGATGGGAGATATTAACGGATACAAAACACCTTTCGAAGTTGATATGGTGATTACACTTCACGCCTGTGACACAGCAACAGATTATGCACTGTATAATGCGATACAGTGGAACGCGCGAATGATTTTCTCGGTTCCATGCTGCCAACATGAACTAAATAGTCAGATGAAAACTGGAAGTATGTCAATTCTGTCTAAGTATGGAATAATAAAGGAACGTTTTGCTGCATTGGCGACAGATGCCATAAGAGCAAATCTGTTAGAATACAGTGGATATAAGACGCAGGTTCTTGAGTTTATTGATCTGGAAAATACCCCAAAGAATCTTTTGATACGTGCGGTAAGAAGAACTGTCACACCAAAGAATTCGCGTGAAAAAGCGCTTAAAGAAGTTGAAACGCTGATGGATGAATTCGCATTTGAGCCAACCCTTTATAAACTTTTAGAAATAAACAAATAGACCGCTTTGGATTGTATAAGTGGAATGGAGATATAAGATGGATACGTTGTATGTAGTAATACCTGCTTACAATGAGAAAGAGAATATAGAAGCATGCATAACTGACTGGTATGAGGTCGTGAGCAGACACTCTGCAGAGGGAAAATCGCGTCTTGTGGTTATTGATGACGGTTCCAAGGATAATACCTATGAAATCATGAAAGCATGTGCCGAGGATAAGCCACTGATGGTGGCCCTTACCAAGGAGAATGGTGGCCATGGTGACACGGTATTGTTTGGATACAGATATGCCATTGAGAATCATGCGGATTATATCTTTCAGACAGATTCTGATGGTCAGACTAGCCCGGAGGAATTCGAACAGTTTTGGGAGATGCGAGAAGAGTATGATGCTGTTATTGGTGAAAGACCGGTAAGAGGCGATGGGGCAGGACGAAAATTTGTAGAGGATGTTGTATGCCTTTTGCTTAGAATAATATTTGGAGTTTCTACTAAGGATGCCAATGCACCATTCAGACTTATGAAAAGAGAAAAACTGCAAAAATATGTGGAAAAGCTGCCAAAGGATTTTTATATTCCTAATATTATGTTAACTACATATTATCTGTATTATAAGGATACACTTAAGTTTGTTGATATATCTTTTAAACCGCGTGAAAAGGGTAACAATTCAATAAACGTAAAGAAGATTATAAAAATCGGTATAAAATCAGTGTTTGAATTCGGGAAATTGAAAAAAGAAATGTGAGAGACAATACATTTTAATTAAAAATGTGGTATTATCAAGTTGGGTGTTTTTCTTTTTTAGAGGGGTGAAGGGTATATGCGTTCAATTCTTTTGAATTCGATTACTTATCAGGAAATAAATTTTCTATGTGTATGGGTAATGGCAGCGTGCATTATCTATGCAAAAGTTTTCACAAAATCAATTAAACAGAATATGAGTAGATTCTTAATACTACTTATGCTACTTTACAGCGGTAGTTTTATTTGTGATGCATTTAGAGATTATTGCGACAGAGCTGGTGGATTTGACTACAATGTCGTATCGCAGGTATCACTTGTTTATTATTTCTGTACGTTATTCGCGGCAGTGCTCTGGTTTTTATACGTATTAACAACTTTATTCCCTACAACAAAGAGAAATTATTATATTTATGTAATAGCGGTTTTGCCAGCAGCATGTCTTGTGACACATAGCATTGCACACGTTATATTGGGACAGGTGACAATAGCTGAAGATGGTGTGGTTCTGATTGATAGTAAACTATTTGCAATTCAGAAAATTTCTGTTGTAATTTACTATTTTGGCTCGCTTATTATAGGTCATGTTCATTTCTTTAAAAAGAAACAGAAATTAAATGTGCATGTTATGTGCATGTGTGCTTATTCATTGCCAATTTTGATTTTCTCATATTTTCAATATAAGACCAATGTGAATTATCAGATTATAGGTATTACAACATCATATACCATCTATATATTTTCGTTGATGTTTTTTCAGGATAAAGCGCAGAGAAAAGAACTGGTTCATTTTGCAAATATAATGGATTCGCTTAAGAATCAGTATACCTCGATATTCTATTCAAATCTGATTACAAATCAGATTGAGGCATATGTTCTTACCAAGAAAGCAAAGAAGAAAAGCGACGAACTTGACAGGGAATATGATGAGTTTATGAAGATATATGCCGATAATATGGTATATACCTCGGATAGAGATATGTTTCTTGAAAATGTCAACAGAGACCATGTCAGAAGAGAACTTGAGAAAAACAGTAAGAAAACCTTTGAATACCGACTTGCTGATAATGGCGAAATCATCAATATGCAGGTTGATTTCTGGAGAGCCAAGGAAGACGTTGAGATACATCATGCAGTTATTGGTTTCAAGGATATTTCTGCAGAGAAGAAACTTGAAAAAGATAAGGCAACCAATGATACTATCATTCACGGACTGATGAATGGATTTGAATATGTATGTTACTTTGACTATGGAAATGCAGATTTCAAGGAATATCATGCATCGAAGAATTTTGAGTATTTCTTTAATATTGTCGGAGCAAAAGATGGATTTGATAGATTTGTTTCACTGTTCAAACATGGTATGAGTTCTGAAGAGTATGAAGAGTTCAGAATTAGATTTGATCAGAATACTATTTTAGAAGAGATTCTTGACAATGGAACTTTCTCTATGGACTGCTGCCTGAATCTTGGCAACGGCTTAAAGTACTTCAATATCAAAGCAATTGGTAACAGCAAGAACCCTGAGGTGGCATTGTTCGCTATTACTGATATTGATGAGCAGGTAAGAAGAGAGTTAGAGAAAGAAGAAAGAGCAAAAGAGAAGGAATACAGTATTCAGCTTGAGCAGACAATTGCTGAAAGAACTGCTGAGCTTCATGAAAAGGCTAAGACTCTCAATCAGATTAATGAGGAGATTACAGAACTTCTTGGTAACATAACTGAGGCCAGAGATATGGAAAGTGGTGAACATATCAAGAGAGTTAAAGGATTTACAAGAATACTTGCCAACCATATTAAGGAAGAGTGGCCAGAATACGGACTTGATGATGAGCAGATTGCTCTTATTACATCCGCAAGTGCCCTTCATGATATTGGTAAGATTATGATTTCTGATAACATTCTTCGCAAACCAGGAAGATTTACACCAGAAGAATTTGATATTATGAAATCTCATACCAGCAAGGGGTGTGAGATGCTGGAGATGGCTCCAAAGGGCTGGGATAAGAGATATCTTGATTTCAGTATGGAGATTTGTAAGTATCACCATGAGAAATGGGATGGCAAGGGCTATCCAGAAGGACTTACTGGTGATGATATTCCAATTTCTGCACAGATTGTTTCGGTTGCAGACTGTTTTGATGCTTTGACAACCAAGCGTATCTATAAAGATGCATATGATCCTGAAGTCGCATTTGATATGATACTTAGTGGCCAGTGTGGTTCCTTCTCAGATAAGATGATGGCGTCATTTAGAAATGCTAAAGAAGAGTTCTTTAGTCATATGCACGACATAACTGATATAGGAAATAATATACCGGTAATTACTGCATCATCAGCACTGTCCGATGTAAATATTCTTCTAATAGAAGACAACGAGCTTACAAGTGAAATTACAACAGAAATTCTTACTGAGGAGGGTGCAAAGGTTACTACCTTAGCTTCAGGTAAACAGGTTATTGACTATCTTGCTGAAGCAGGAAAGATTGAGTTTGATGCAATACTTATGGATCTTGAGTTACCTGACATAGATGGATTTGAATTAACAAGAACAATTCGTTCCATGGAGATAGGAAGAGCCAGAGTTGCTCCAATTATTGCAGTTTCATCTAGTTCGGACAGACTTGAGATGCAGCGCGCAATCAATGCCGGAATGAACTCATTTATACCAAAACCAGTCTCTGTTGCCAATATTACAAAGACACTTTTGGCATGTATGCGTTCGGAGCAGAAATACCTTAAGACTAAACTTGATGAGGCAATTATGAGGGCCAACAAGGATCCTCTGACAGGTGTTAAGAATATGACAGCATATACGGAGACTGTTGGAGAAATCACAAGAAAGATTGCCAATAAGGAAGAACTTGAATTTGCGATTGTAATGTGTGATGTCAACAAGCTTAAGGTTGTCAATGATACGTATGGACATGACATGGGTGATAAGTTTATTAAGAATTGCTGTAATCTGATCTGTTCTACTTATTCGCATAGTCCTGTATATAGAATTGGTGGAGACGAGTTTGCAGTCATCCTGACAGGTATGGATTATACCAACCGAGATGAACTTATTGATTCACTGGGAGAAAAGTTGGCCAAGGCTTCAAAGATTGACAGGATAGAGGATGGCCGAGCTGTCATGGCAGTAGGTATGTCAGTGTACAAGCCATACTCGGATGTATCAGTGGCAAGTGTTACAAAGAGAGCTGACGAGTCTATGTACAACAACAAACGTATTATGGAATTCGGTAGTAATTATTAATATAAAATGATTAAAAGGTGGGCTTTGGCTCACCTTTTTTTGATGATGTGATATTGCAACTGTAAAATCACTGTGCTATATTAATTGAGTTTTAAGGATAAGAAGATTTAGGCACAAAGAGGATATTTTATGATTCAGGTAAGAGAAGATGTTAGAAATGTTGCCATAATTGCCCATGTTGACCATGGTAAAACATCACTGGTTGATGAACTGTTAAAGCAGAGTGGTATATTCAGAGAAAATCAGGAAGTCGCAGAAAGAGTCATGGACTCTAATGATATTGAAAGAGAGCGTGGTATCACAATTCTTTCAAAGAACACTGCGGTTACATATAAAAATACAAAAATTAATATTATTGATACACCAGGACATGCTGACTTCGGTGGTGAGGTTGAACGTGTCCTTAAGATGGTAAATGGTGTAATTCTTGTAGTTGACGCATTTGAAGGTGTTATGCCACAGACTAAGTTCGTTCTTAGCAAGGCTTTGGATCTTGACCTTCATGTTATTGTGTGTATTAACAAAATTGACAGACCAGAAGCAAGACCTCAGGAAGTTATTGATGAAGTTCTTGAACTTTTCATGGATCTTGATGCCAGTGATGAGCAGCTTGACTGCCCATTTGTATTTGCATCTGCAAAAGCAGGTATAGCAAGTCTTGATGTAGATAAAGAGGGTACAGATATGGTACCTCTTTTTGAGACTATTGTAGATTATATTCCAGCGCCACAGGGTGACCCAGAAGCTGGTACACAGGTACTTATCAGTACTATCGATTACAATGAGTACGTTGGACGTATCGGCGTTGGTAAGGTAGATAATGGTGTAATCAGGGTTAATCAGGATGTTGTAATTGTTAACCATCATGAGACAGGAAAGGCTACAAAGGTTAAGGTAAGTAAACTTTACGAATATGATGGCCTTAACAAAGTTGAGGTTAAAGAAGCTGGCATTGGTTCGATTGTTGCAATTTCTGGTATTGCGGATATTCATATCGGAGATACACTCTGTTCACCAGAGAATCCGGAAGCAATTCCTTTCCAGAAGATTTCAGAGCCAACAATTGCCATGAATTTCTGTGTAAATGACTCGCCACTAGCTGGTCAGGAAGGTAAGTTTATTACATCCCGTCATATTCGTGACAGATTATTCAGAGAGCTTAATACTGATGTTTCACTCAGAGTGGAAGAGACAGACAGTACTGATGTATTTAAGGTATCGGGAAGAGGTGAATTACATCTTTCCGTTCTTATCGAAAATATGAGACGTGAAGGCTATGAGTTCGCTGTTTCAAAGGCAGAAGTACTTTACAAATATAATGAAAGAAATCAGAAGCAGGAGCCAATGGAAATCGCTTATGTTGATGTTCCAGAAGAGTTCTCAGGAAGTGTAATCCAAAAACTTGCATCAAGAAAGGGCGAACTTCTTGGTATGACATCAATCAATGGTGGTTATACAAGACTCGAGTTTAACATTCCATCACGTGGGCTTATCGGATATCGTGGTGAGTTTATGACAGATACAAAGGGTAACGGTATCCTTAACACAAGCTTTGATGGATATGGTCCATATAAGGGAGATATGATGTATAGAAAACAGGGTTCCCTTATTGCTTTCGAAGCTGGTGAAGCTATCACATATGGTCTCTACAATGCACAGGACCGTGGAACACTCTTTATTGAGCCAGGTGAAAAGGTATACGCAGGTATGGTCGTAGGACAGACTGGTAAGGCTGAAGATATTGAAATCAATGTATGTAAGAAAAAACAGCTTACAAATACACGTAGTTCAAGTGCGGATGAGGCACTCAGACTTTCTCCTAAGAAAGTGCTTTCCCTTGAGCAGGCTCTTGAGTTTATTGATACAGATGAACTTCTTGAGATCACACCGCAGAATCTTCGTATCAGAAAGAAAATTCTTGATCCAACACTTAGAAAACGTGATATGATCAGCAGAAAGAATGCAGCTCAATAAGAAGAGATTTTGCTTGATTATATAAACGCATTATGATAAACTTTATTTCGGTCGTAAGACCGATATGCAGGTATGTCGGAATGGCAGACGATGCAGACTCAAAATCTGTTGTGGGTGACCACGTGTGGGTTCAAGTCCCACTACCTGCACTTTGAAAGCCTTGATTATTCAAGGCTTTTTCTTTTATAATTAGCGACATAGAACATGAATTAAGTCATGTATTTAAGGAGATATCTAACTTGGACAGTAGTCAGATAATAAAACTAATAGTTATAATAGTTCTCATTTTACTTTCAGCATTTTTTTCATCAGCTGAAACAGCCCTGTCTACCATAGGCGAAATCAAGGTGAGATCGTTGGTTGAAGAGAACAAAAAGGGGTCGCACATTTTACAAAAGGTAATCGAAAGATACAGTAAGATGTTAAGCGCGATACTCATTGGTAATAATATTGTGAACATAGCGGCATCTTCGCTTGTTACTGTATTTACAATGGAGATTTGGGGCAATGCGTACATCTCAGTTGGAACAGGTGTGCTTACTCTTGTAGTGCTGCTGTTTGGCGAGATAATTCCTAAAAATGCGGCCAAGATAAAGGCTGATATTGTGGCACTTATCTATGCACCTGTTATTTATGCTCTGATGCTGGTACTTACACCTGTCATATGGATAGTGGACAAGATTGCTAATGCCATTATGTGGTGTTTGAAAATAGATCCTAATTCCAAAGCGGCTATGACCGAGGCTGAGCTTAGGACCTTCGTGGATGTCAGCCATGAGGATGGCGTAATTGAATCTGGAGAAAAGGTTATGATTAACAATGTGTTTGATTTCTCTGATTCAGTTGCAAGGGATATTATGGTTCCAAGAATTGACATGATATGTGTTGAGGAACATGCAAAATATGATGAAGTTTTAGAAGTATTTAAGCAGCATATGTATACGAGAATTCCTGTTTACAGGGATGAGCCGGATAATATTATTGGTTTAATAAATGTTAAGGATTTTATTCTTGTTGAGGATAAGAGACAGTTTACTATAGCTGATATTATGCGTGATACATACTATACATATGAGTATAAGAAGACTGCAGATTTACTTATGGAACTGAGAAAGACCATATATAGTGTTGCCTTTGTTCTTAGTGAGTATGGTATATGTGTGGGTATGGTTACACTGGAGGATCTTCTTGAGGAGATCGTTGGTGAAATCAGAGATGAGTATGATGCGGATGAAGAAGAACTCATTAAAAAGGTCGAGAAAAATGCCTACATAATAGATGCGAGTCGAAAGATTGACGATGTCAACGATGAGCTGGGACTTAAACTTGACAGTGAGGATTATGATTCGATAGCGGGTCTTGTAATTCAGATTTTGGACAGAATGCCTGAAGCTGGTGATGAGGTTGAGACAGAAGAAGGAATACGTATAAAAGTACATACAATAGACCAGAACAGAATCAAAAAGGTAATATTGAGAATACCAGATGGTGAAGATGTAAAATCAAGTTGATAAAACCACATGAATATGGTATACTCAATGAGATTATGAGTAAGGTAATCTAATTTAGGAGGAAATATCCATGAAGCATATTAAGACATTGTCTACAAGAGATCTTAAGGAATCAATGAAGAAGGGCGGATGTGGCGAGTGCCAGACATCATGCCAGTCAGCATGCAAGACATCTTGCACAGTTGGTAATCAGAGCTGCGAGAAGATGAAATAATAGTATTCCTATTTAATTACAGAAACTATTCAAACTCGAAGTCTAATACGGCTTCGAGTTTGTTTTGGGTTAAGGATTATCATTAGAGGTTTGTATGATTCATCAGTACAAAAACAACGGATACAATATCGTTCTGGATGTTAACAGCGGTTCAGTACACATTGTTGATGACTGTGTTTATGATATGGTTCCATTGCTTGAGGCCATTGTAAAGACGGGAATTACGGGTGAAACTGCTATTGAAGCAGTATGTATGGCATGTGAGAATATGCCATATTCTTCAGATGAAATTAAGGAAGCTGTAACTGAACTTCTTGAGTTATATGAAGCTGGGCAGCTTTATACAGAAGATATATACGAGAATTACATTATAGATTTTAAGAAAAGAGAAACTGTTGTCAAAGCTCTCTGTCTCCATATAGCACATGATTGTAATCTTGCATGCAAGTACTGTTTTGCAGAAGAAGGCGAATATCATGGCAGAAGAGCATTGATGAGCTTTGAAGTAGGTAAAAAAGCATTAGATTTTCTTGTTGCCAATTCAGGTAACAGAGTTAATCTTGAGGTGGACTTCTTTGGTGGTGAGCCACTTATGAACTGGGATGTAGTAAAACAGCTTGTTGAGTATGGTAGAAGCATTGAAGAAGCCAACAATAAGAAGTTCAGATTT
>JAZQOC010000106.1:0-3838 GCA_045627645.1 Lachnospiraceae bacterium | reverse complement strand
TCAAAATAATTGTTGCAACCACTTATCAAATACGACTGATACACACCTAAATGTTCCATCTTCAATATACTCAATTTCATAGAAGATATCACAAACATCATTTTCAGTATCACCAGTGAAAGCAAATGCTCCACTCACAAATTCTTCTCCATAGAAACAAGGGTGCGCTATGAATACTAATTTACCACTTTCAGTCAATTGAGCATCTACGCTATCTCCTATTCTAACCTTGCTTATGTCAGAGTAAAAATCAATTAGTCCTTTAACATGTCCTTCATATTTTACACTGTTCCCTAGCATATACTTTACAGTGCCATCATTCTTATCAACATCAACTGATACATTCTGCAAAGGATTAGAACTATCTCCATCATAAATAATACCTTCTGGATTGCACACTGATAGCTCATCGTATGTAACGCCATCAGATGAATCAAATACAAAAAAGGATGTCTGCAGATAACCAGTTCCTGTTCCTGTTACAACTGGAATTATTATCTCCTCAAATCCATCATTATCAATATCATAAGATGATGCAACTTCTCTTAGATCAACTCTATCCCATGCCCCAAGGCCTTTTACTACAGTCTTTTTTCCATTGGATACTATTAAAACATCTTCATAATCGTCGTATTGATAACTTTTGAAGCTATAATATAATGAAAAATCACGTGCCTCATCTTTATATAGCAACACACAATGTGATTCTAAAGCATCATCTATTCCCTGATCAAAGATATACTGGGCTTTCTTTAGATGTTCGTCTGTTACCCTCTGATGCCACCCGCCTTCACCTTCCAAAAAATACCATTCCTCTTTGGAATTTTCTTTTATTGCATCTTCATTTTCTTTGATATCTTCATATATCTCTTCTTCTAAACTGTTATTATCAGCTGATATTTCTTCAGAAGGGGCTAATGAATTGCTTCCATGATTTGCTGTTCCGCAACCAAACAGTACAAGTATAAACATTGCACTTAGCGTTACTACCATTATTTTCTTCATAATATCTCTCCACATCGAGTTACCAATAGCCTGTATTATCAAAATAATAACCAATATATCCCATACAATTAAAATATACTAGTCCTGTTTATTCGCATAATACACCTTGCTATTATAACACAAAAAGCCTAAACCATTCGGATTAAGCTTCTTGTACACTTATAGTATTAACAATTAATTATTACTTTGAAAATACCATCCTCATATTTAATTTCAGGTAAAAATCCATGAAGTTCACAAACATTTTTCACTATGGCCAAACCTAAGCCTGATCCATTTCTGTCACTTCTGGCTGTATTACCTTTTTCAAACGGAATCCACAAAGTATCTGTACCCTCTTCAAATGTTTCTTCCGTCTGATTTTCAACTACAAATGACTTATCTTTGCCAGTAACTACAATCTCAGTACTATCCTTTGCATAAAGTAAAGCATTTGATAACAGGTTTTCTATTACTGACGACATAAGATTTTCATCTGCGCTTACCAAACACTCTCCTTCAATATGAATTTGAATATCTCTGTCTTCTGCCATTGGTATATATTTCTCCCACTGGCTTTCTACAAGATTGACTAGATCAACAGATTTCTTATCCAATGTTATGCTTTCAGCTTCACTCTTTGAAAGAAGTAAAACATTTTTTATTAGTCCATTCATATATTCTACATTATCTTTTATTGCCTTAGCATAATGTTCCTGCTTATCTGTTCTTATATTGTCAATCAGATTCTCTGCGTAACCTGTCATTGCAGCAAGTGGTGTCTTCAAATCATGTGCCATGCTGTTCATCAGATTGATACGGTACATTTCTCTTTCAAATGTACTTTTCTTCTGTGAGTATCCAAATATGGAAATACATACAATCAGAAGAAGTCCGAATAATAATTCAACAATAGTAACTGAAATATAACGTACCCTATTCATTGAGAATACATTTACCCTGGCAAAAACATTTAAGTTATCTGATCCATGCAACAACTCTGCTCTTAGATTAAATTCCATATCACCTAATCCCTTTTTTATATGTCTTGTGCATCCCTTTTCATCAACATAATCAAATATTCCTGTTTCTGCTTCTGTTCCTTTTATCGAATCGTCTAATAATAATCTGTATCTATCTTCCATAGGTATATCAGTATCTTCATATCCATATTGTTCAACAACATACTCCGCACCATATGGAATCTCTCCTGCATGCTTATAATCGTCCGAATATAATTCTTTAGTTTCATAACTTCCTTTTTTCTCACCCTTATAGATAGATGCAATACTTATCTTTGCAGCATTCGGAATGAACAATCCATTGTTTTGCAAGTATGCATCATTAACTGTTATATATTCAAATACTGATGCATTCTGATCACTAGAATATGCTTCATAATAATCTTTGCTATTTTTGAGCCAACTAATGAAACCAGCGTCTTCACAAAAATAATCTGCGCCAAGATCTGAATCAATCTTTAAGACATACATACGCACAGATTCTTTCGAGTTTGCCTTAACAATACCGTCATGGTTTGTAACTGTTGCATAAGCATTTACATCAATATTTCGCTCAGCAAAATCTAACAATGCCTCTTTCATTCTCACATAGAACAAATCATTTTTAGTATAATCTGATCCATCATATATTCTTGATGTTTGGTCAAGGCTGTTAAACTCTCTAAAAATCCTGTTACGCACATTTTCCTTATCTATGCTGTACATCATAATGCTTGTCGCAATTATTATGAGCACAACAACAGGTATTCCTATTGCACATACTTTACCAAGTTGCTTAATAAACTGTGGCTTATTATTTGTTTTCAATACGCACCTCTCCTTTTATCATTCATCAATCTTGTAACCTTTTGTTACAACTGTCTTTATTTGTTTACCTGCACCTTTTAAACTCTTTCTAAGGTTTTTGATATGGTTATCAACAACTCTGGTTCCACCATAGTAATCATTCCCCCAGATACAATTTAAAAGAGTTTCTCTTTCAATTACCCATCCTTTATGCTCCAATAAATACATAAGAAGCTTATATTCTATCGGTGGGAGTTCTATTTCTTCACCGCTTACAGCTACCCTCAATGCTCTTGTATCTATCTCTATTTCTCCACAACTTAACAAATGAGAACCAACTATATGTTTGTCACGATTTATAAGTGCCACTGACTTTGCATACAGTGTCGCTGGAGAAAATGGCTTTGTAACATAATCATCACACCCCAGTTCATATCCATACAATATGTCTTCTTCCCGTTCTCTCGCTGTTAAAAATATAACTGGAACATCTTTCTGCTTACGTAATGAACGCATAATAGAAAATCCATCAAGCCCTGGCAGCATAACATCCAACAAAATCAAATCATAGTCATTTTCCAAAGCTTCCTGCAATCCGTCCATGCCATTACACACTGTATTAACCTTTGCATTCCCCTCACTTCTTGCTTCAAAAGAATCGGTAATTATTTCTCCAATTTGCAAATCATCTTCTATCAATAAAATTTTCATCAACATGTTGTTACTCCTTTAATGGTTATATAATAGCAGACAGATGTATTGATTATGTATTCATACTGTATTTATTACATACAAAAAATTAAAAAAGGGTGCAGAATTACCGCACCCTTCTCTTCTTACAAATTATTATTCATTTATAAGCTCTTCAGCCATAACATACGATATTATATTATTCATTAATTAAATTTTATTACCTGTATTTCATATTGGGCTTGGCAATAAAAAAGACTAGCATAGACAAGAGTGTCAAGGATTCGTTTACGAAGGCTCTGCCCCTGTCCTTGATATCTGTTGCCTAAGGCTAGTCATACTGCTACAAGCCAAAT
>JAZQOC010000105.1:0-3730 GCA_045627645.1 Lachnospiraceae bacterium | reverse complement strand
GGTTCGGGCGGTTCCCGCCCTACCGGTATTTTTTCAGGCTACTTCATCTCGAAGCTGCCTGAGACCTTCGCTTAGTATGTTTATAGCCGCGTTATGGTCCCTGTCCATCTTCATTCCGCATGTGCATCTGTATGTACGTTCGGTAAGCTTTATTTTCTGCCTCCGTCCGCAATGACTGCACATCTGACTGGATGGGTACCACTTATCCACTTTTACGAGATATTTGCCTCTATCGGAAAGCTTGTACTCAAGCATGTTCAGAAACATTCCGTAACCGTTATCCAGGGTAGCCTTTCCGTTTTTGAAGCTCTTGTTCGACATGGCCTTCATGTCCAAGGTTTCCACGCATACGATGTCATACTGATTGGCTATCTCAGTAGACTTCTTATGCAGGGCATCAATCCTCTGGTTTGATATATGCTTATGGATCTTTGCAACCTTTTTCTGCTGTTTGATATAGTTCTTGGATTTTGTTTCACCTTTACCTGAACCGGTGCGGCGTGACAGTATTCTCTGTGCCTTTGCAAGTTTCTTCTGCGCTTCGCGGTAGTATCTGGGCATATCAGCGACATTGCCATCACTGTCCATATACAGGCCGTCAGACTTATAATCAAGGCCTATAGCATTAGCGCTCGTCCGAGATACGGAAAGGACATTTTCCTCATACTCGAACAGCACGGATGCATAGTATTTTCCATCGCAGTCCTGTGATATAGTCGCAGACTTTATTTTCCAGTCGGATTTGGGTGCGCGGTGGATTTCAGCATTGACGATACCGGTCTTTGGTAACCGTATACCATTACCTGTAATAGCTACAGTACCGTTCTGGTTATTGGTGGTATACGACTTTCTGCTGTGCTTTGCTGATTTATATTTAGGGAAGCTGTTACGAGATTTCCGGCTCTTATCGAAACAGTTTCTGATTGCAGACTGAAGATTGAGCTGGACATTTGCAAGGGCGAGGCTGTCCACTTCCTTAAGGAATGGGTATTCAGCCTTATACATGGCAGGTGTTTGTGTTCCGAAGGTTTTTGTTTCTTCATAAGATTTGATCTTATCGGAAAGCATAAGGTTATATACCTTGCGGCAGCAGCCGAAAGTCTTAGCAAACATTACCTCCTGTTCTTTAGTTGGATATATGCGGTATTTATAAGCTTTATTCATAAGATTATTATACCAAACATATGTTCGCTCTGCAACAGTAATACCATAATAACAGTATTATCGGACAATAGAGTAGGCGCTTTCATCTCGGTAATTGAATTACCGAGAATTCCCGCTTAGTCTCTTAAATTGTATTTTCTCTCAGTCGTTTATTCCAAAGGAGAAGCTCTCTCCCCAGCGGCGTCTCAATGTAAACTCCGCCGTGAGGTTGGTGTTGTCAAACATGCTTCATTGCCGTACCTTTTCCGTACATGCCGTTATCCTGCTCTGGGTCCACCTTGTCAGCATACATTATGAAGAAGTTTTCTATCATTTATTCTTTACATTTCCATAAGGCCATCGGATGATTCTGTATGTTTTGAAGTTCGGGAGATTTACCAAATATGAGTTCCGGATTATGTTTTTTCTCTGAAAAATCTTTCCAGAACATTTTCTCTTCTTCTGTCACTACTAGTACTGATGCCATATAATTCTTTGTTTCAGTTTGTATTTTTTCTAGATTGAATCGTTCTCCTTTACGGAGTACAGGATCCAAATCTCTTTTAATCAGCTGCGATGTAACATTATCAATGTTATTTAATTCAAACTCAACCGGTGCCATCTCTGCTCCTATGGCACTATAATATACAGCACATTTCCGTAACATCACTGCTTCAGCCTCATCAAATAAGCAGTTTTTGACCATATTATGTATATCGTACAGATCTCGTGGTGCCGTTCTTGTAAGCAGCGAAACTATCTTTGCCCCAAAAATTTCCAAGGGTGCTACGGACAATACGGTGAAATCATCTGTACTCCATGGCAAGGACACTTTTCGTCTTGCAACAGGAAGCACATGACAGCGAAGCATATAGTTTATTTCGATTTTAAGATTGTCTTTGACACCGTCACTGTTTACATACTCATATACGAAAGAATCAAGTGCATGGTAGTTCTTGGATTTTGGACTTAAGGTATATCCATTTGCCACCATATATTTATTGATTTTATTGGTAATAATACCGCGATCGATTAGCATTGCTTCTCTATCGATGGTCCTGCAATAATCCAGGTCAATATCTACTGAAAGGCGTGGCAAATCGAAAATAGTAAGATTTATTGCGGTACCACCCTTTAGAGCCAGTGCATTTGTCAAAAGATCATCTGATTCAAAAAATCTAAGGACATCCGTCAGGCGACATACTTTTTCAAGAGTGTCTCGTACAAATCCTAAATCTTTTGCCATTCTGCCAAGGGTTATTCTATCCAATTGCATCATAATCAGCGACTCCTTTGTCGATAATGGAGTTCAGTGAAAAAGGGGTGTACAGCTTCCATCTTTCCCTGTATATACCCTCTTTTGATGCTTTGATCAGATATCTCCTTGCTCCGGAAGAATGTCTTTCGCACTCTTCAAAAAAACCAGGAGAAAAATGGAATTCATCGTTTAATTCCTCAAATATGTAACCGCATTTTTGGTATAAGAAACCATTTTCATTTCTTGCTATACATTCAAGGACTTTTTTTTCATTCAAACCAGGAACCAGCAGTAAGCAGCGAATAACTTCTTCTATGCCGGAGATTTTTTCAAAATCGCGAATGCTATCTACCACGGTCTGTTCTATCGAAGTGACATACATGTTTCCATAAGTCACAATATCTATATCCGGTTTCTTTTCGATACGTCGGTAGAATACACCGTTATACTCAAAGTCAGTGAATCTTTTCTCTGTTGCAACAAAGCACTCGTAATACACCTGACTTCCATATCCATATATTTCAAAAGCACTGTGGTGAGTAAGACAAGCATCTTGAAACATTTTTGCTCCTATCTGATATCTGGAATAAATAGGTTGCTTTGTTTCTAAGCTAATTACTGCATAGTAGTCCCTCTTAACTTTTTCTATAAATCCTTTTTTTTGATATTCATATATGATATTGTTCGCAATGCTTGGATTTCCAACAAGAGCAACTAATTCCTCACGAGAAAAACATCCAAGTTCCACTAATCTTTCATAGTATTTCAAAACCGGCCATCTCCTATTTCAAATTTTTCACGTTATATTTATAATTCAAGATATAATGAGTAATTTTTGGGAATTATATTTCAATAATATCACATACTATTTTATATTTCAAATGCTATATGCGTTTTGTGCTTCTATATTCTTATATCTTATTTGGAAGAAAACCAATACTGATGATAATCATAAGCAAAGAACAGGATGTTCTCTATGTTCGGGTACAGTAATTGACCTGAAGAATCAGTCTGCTGTAAGGAAAAACGAAGCAGAAAGAAACCTATGATGACATACATGGAATCCTTGAACCGTATGCGATAGATGAAAGGGATATCCGTATGCTGTGCGAGGATATTATGGTAATAGCTTCCGGAAGAATAGACCGGTTTTTAAGGACCGCTCCGGAGCAATAAATGAAGGCTTGTTATTCCTATACATTTTCTTTTCATGCTATCATTTCATCTCTTCAATGTGACTCACATATTCAAGTGAGTCGAGTGCCTCAATTATCTCCTTATGAGTTTTGTATTTCTTGAGTTCCGGGCTTTTAATTGATAACTCGATCA
>JAZQOC010000104.1:0-16369 GCA_045627645.1 Lachnospiraceae bacterium | reverse complement strand
TCACCACCGTTTTCCATCCACTCTTCACCAATAGCACATCCTGCGTAAGGAGCGATGTACTGAAGTGGAGCAAGCTCACTGGCTGTTGATGCAACAACTGTTGTATAAGCCATAGCGCCATACTCTTCAAGAGTCTTAACGATGTTTGCAACTGTTGATGCCTTCTGGCCAATTGCAACATAGATACACTTAACGTTCTGTCCCTTCTGATTAATAATTGTATCAAGAGCGATAGCTGTCTTACCTGTCTGTCTATCACCGATGATTAACTCTCTCTGTCCTCTTCCAATTGGAACCATTGAGTCAATCGCCTTGATACCTGTCTGTAATGGTGTGTCAACGGATTTACGTGTGATAACACCTGAAGCTACTCTTTCAATCTGTCTAAATTTGTCAGTCTGAATAGGTCCCTTTCCATCGATAGGCTGACCTAATGCATTAACTACACGACCAAGAAGTGCATCGCCTACAGGAACCTCAACAACTCGTCCTGTAGTCTTAACGATATCACCTTCGTTGATATTCTTGCTGTTACCTAAGAGAACAACACCTACGTTATCCTCTTCAAGGTTAAGTACCATACCGAATACTTCACCTGGGAACTCAAGAAGCTCACCCTGCATAGCCTTCTCAAGACCATGTACTCTGGCAATACCATCCGCAACCTGAATTACTGTACCGACATCTGATACTTCGAGCTCATTTGCGTATCTCTTGATCTGATCCTTTATGACTGAACTTATCTCTTCTGGTCTTAAATTCATGGATCTGTTCCTTTCTAAATTGCAACTAAACCATAACCTTCATCATGTCCTGCTGCATTTTTAAAATCTTAGTATGAATACTACTATCTACAACTCTGTCTCCGATACGAATCTGCATTCCGCCAATCAATTCCGGATTAACTGAATAATGCATCTCCATAGCCTTAAATCCAGCTGTTTCAAGCAATTTTTTCTCTACGCTGTCTTTTTGCTTCTGTGCGAGTTCCATCGGTGTTGTAACATATGCAACTCCGATTCCCTTAATCTTTTTAACTTCATCCAAAAAGTATGCGAGTATTTCATCTATCTGGGCATATCTGCCTTTGCTGATTACACTTACAAAGAATCCAACCAGTTCACTACTGATTCTTCCTTCGAATACCTTCTTAAGCACATCCAACTTGTCATCAACTGCAATACGTGGATTGTTCATCAGTTTTCCAAAGTCTGGATTATCCTTAAGAATATCCATGATGGCTGTAATCTCTTCTACGAAAACATCAATCTTATTTTCTTCAACAGCAATCTCCAAAAGCGCATCCCCATATGTTTTGGAAATTAGCTTAGCCATGTGCCATCACCTATTTCTTTCAATGTTTCATCAACAAGACGCTCCTGAACAGATACATCCATGCTGTCTCCTACGGCCTTCTGTGCCATAGCTGAAGCAACACTTATCATCTCTTTCTTCACGTCATCCTTAACACGAAGTTTCTCCTGCTCAGCTTCTGTATTAGCTCTTTCAATAATCAAATGAGCATCTTCCTTAGCCTTAGCTACAATCGATGCTTCATTGTCAAGAGCCTTCTTACGAGCTGCGCTTAAGATGCCTTCTGCTTCTTTGTCAATGCTCTTAAGCTTCTCTTCGTACTGAGCCTTCAATGCAGCTGCTTCTTCCTGATTCTTCTTAGCCTCATCAAGCTCACCCTTAATTCTTTCCTGTCTCTTATTCAAAAACTCTCTTGCAGGATTGAACAAGAAGTATGAAAGGAAGAAGAAAAGTGCGATTACTGCTATAAGAGTCAAAGTTGCATCCGCTAAAAGCTGGAAGTCCAAGTCAAAAAGTCTAGGTTCCATCTCTGCGCTCAGCATCATAATTCCTGCTTTTCCTAATACGCTCAACTTATAAGCCTCCTTTCCTGATATTTAAAATTACAAAGGCTTATTTTGCTAAAGGCTTAACGAAAATAAGGATCATAGCGATTAACAGACCGTACAAGCCTGTTGTCTCTGCAACGGCCTGACCAAGTAACATAGTACCTGTAATATCAGACTTAGCACCTGGGTTACGTCCTACTGCGTTAGCAGCATAACCAGCTGCGATACCCTGACCTACACCAGGTCCGATACCTGCGATAACTGCAAGACCTGCACCTATTGCTGAACATCCTAAGATAAAATTTGTGTTGAAATCCATTATTATTTCCTCCTAAATAAATTATTCCGTATTCATTGCATCTGCTAGATATGTCATTGTCAGCATACAGAAAACGTATGTCTGAATTGCTCCTGAGAACATATCCAAATAAACATGTAGAGCCGCCGGCCAGATAATGGCAATCTTGCTCAGCAGTCCGTAAACCAATGCCATCATAACTGTTCCTGAAAGGATATTCGCAAACAAACGAAGCGAAATCGAAATTGGAACGGCTATATCACCGATAACATTGATAGGCGCCCAGAATACCCATGGATCACAAAGACCCTTGATAAATCCGGATACCTTCTGGTACCTGATCTTGTTAACAAATATCAGTACAAATGTCATCAAGCCCAGTGGTAATGTGGTACCATAGTCCGCTGTAGGAGGGCGTAAGCCCAGCAAACCGGAAAGGTTGCTCACAAGAATAAAAATGAAAATGGTTCCAATGTAATTACGGAAATTACGACCATTCTTACCCATAGTGCTGTCTACCATACCATCGAGCATCTCAACTATAAGTTCCACTATATTCTGGAAACCAGCTGGTACATCGTCGGCGTGCTTCATCTTTCTTCCAGCCAAAAAGCCAAAAAGCATTATGCATAAAAGCACGATAAGGCAACACACATGAGTTGTTGTTATCCAAACCTGATGACCGAAGAAACTATACGAAAAGATACCATGTATCATAAAGTCAACTTCCTGATCAGCGGACAACAGTATTCCCATGTCCATATGTTCACCTCCTTATTTTATTTTGAAGATTTATGTAATAATCTATTAATTACCGGTTGCATGTAAGCACCCGCTTTCAGTCCCATAATTCCAAGGAAAGCTGAAAGAGGATATGCAAAATCAGTCAGGCACACTCCTAAAAACACCAGAAGTATTACTGCATATCTGATCATGCTCTGCTTGATGGCAAATGCTCTGGCTCCACCTTCATTATCTGCATTGATAGTCAGATTCTTATCAAGGCTCCACCACATATGATATGCACAGCCAAGCGCCAGTATAATTCCTATCCACAAACCAATTGTATATTTGAGAATGCTTTTTACAAAAAACACACCAATAAGCTGAGAAACCACAGCAAATGCTACTATTCCAACAAGTAGGCCAAGTAAGGTTTCATCAATCTTTTTTGTCTTCTTATCCATCCCTTACTGTTCCTCATCACTGCTATAAGTTTTCTTTGCCAACAGATAAATATTTCTTCCTCCAGCTATAGCTCCAACAAAAAATAAAATGACAAACCATATCTGTGTATCAAAAAATTTATCGATGTAATATCCTGCAAAAGAGCACATGAAAATAGGCACGAGCATATTAATTGCAAACTGAGATATGAATGTTAAAATCTTGAAATTATTACGCTGCGAACTCACCTAAATATCCTCTCACACAATTAAAACCATTATACATTATCCAATAAACAGTGTAAAGAAAATGTGTGGGTTTTCGCCCCTTTTAAAAGCACAAATCTCACCGTTGACTTATCATTTTTTTGAGAGTAATATTGTAAAAAATATTAAATAGTTTTTGCGTAATTATCTGACAATTTATTCAGTTGAGGGGAACAAAATATGGATTATCCTGTATTATTTCGTAAGAGACTTATTCCTGAGGAATGTATCAGACTTAAAGACGATGTCATCGAATATATGGACGACAATATAATCGTTACAAGTTGGAGAACTCTTAAGCCAAGAAAAGATTTTCACCACGGCTATTCCTGCTATTTTCTTAAAGAAGGTTACAAGGTAAGTCAGTTTTTGCGAGAGGATGATTCCCTTGTGTACTGGTACTGCGATATTGTCACCTATATGTGGAACAAAGACAGCAACGAATTAACCGTCGTAGATTTGCTTGCAGATGTTACAGTTAATCCGGACGGAAAGATGAACGTTTTGGATATAGATGAGCTTTGTGAAGCGAAAGAAAAACTGCTTATAACTGAAGATCAGTTTTTCACCTCAGTCAAGCAGCTTGGCAGTCTTATAAAGCTCATTCAGGAAGGTAATTTTTCTTCCCTTACCAGTCAGTTAATCAATCATATATAAGTAATTGTTTACAAAAAAGGTTACGGCCAAGCCGTAACCTTTTATTTTGCCAATTTTTAATAGAATATGTGTCCACCAATCTGCAGACCACTAAGTCCCTCAATCGGTGTTCTAAAGAATACACAACTTCCCACAGTTGTCTGTCCGCTCATGGCAGCATCAGCTGCATTGTAGCATGCCTGTGTAGCTCTGTCTTCAGCAAGTGCCAAAGCAAGTCGTCCACTCGCGACTGGAGAGAACTGTTTATTCTGGTATATTACACCAACGACTGTATCAGGGAATACCGCCGACAGCACTCTGTTGATTACAACTGCTCCAACACCAATCTGTCCTTCATATGGCTGATTTCCCGCCTCACAGTAAATCAGGTTTGCCAACAGATATCTATCACCTTCTTCAAAGTGAACCTCTGAAATATCTCGCCACTTAGACTGTGCAGCAAGTTTAGACATAGCAATTTCTTCTTCGAGTTTCTTCTTCAAAGCTGCAATGTTTTTCTCTTCTTCTGCAGCCTGAGCTTCATATGCCGCTGCTTCCTGTTCATATGCTGCAGCCTGGGCTTTCGCATTTTTTATCTTCTTCGAATACGCATTGATATTGGAAGTGGTTGCAGAAACGACTTCCTGAACCTGTTTTTGTTGCTCGATTACTTCCTCACGGTATGCATCCAGCTGAGCCTTTTCTTCTTCAAGAACAGCCTCAGTTTCTTCAACCTTCTGCCTTGTCTCCGTGTATTTATCCATCATCTTCTTGTCATAGGACACAAGACTTTCGATGTAATCATTTCTGTTAAGTATCTCAGAGATATCGCCACCACCAAAGAAAACATCACCAATCATGAAGTCTTTTTTCTCGTACATAAACTGCACACGCTTCTTCATGGCAGCATACTGGTCAGCTTCTGTCTGCTTTGCTTCCTCAAGATCCGCCAGAGTCTGTTCAATCTCGGCTTCCTTATCCTTTATCTGTTTCTCAAGAACCTCTAAGTTATCACTAACCTCTGTCAGCTGGTCATTGAGCTGATCCAGTTCATCTTCCAAGGACTCTTTCTTGTCATTGTAGCCTTCAATATTCTGTTTAGTATCAGTGATTTTATCCTTTGTAACGTTAAGCTTATCTTTTGTCTGCTCATGTTCCTGCTGCGCCTGCTCCAGCTGTTCCTTAGTTGTCAGGGCATAAGAATCAAACTGTGGCATCATGCATATGAACATTGTCATGCAAAGAAATACCGCTACAAAAGAGAAACCATGCTTTCTCTTCATAAACTGTTTTATAAACCTTTTTACGTCTACACATCTATATTGATAACACGACCGCTATGCTGATACTGCATATACTTCACCCCTGCTGCATCAAACATCTTCTTTGCAGCAGTGTTACCTGGTGTATTATTATATTTGTCACTATCATAGATAACAGTCTTTATACCACTCTGAATGATTGCCTTTGCGCATTCATTACAAGGAAAAAGCGAAACGTATAATTTAGCCCCCTGAAGGCTTCCTCCTCTGTAATTAAGTATGGCATTCAACTCACTGTGAGTCACATACGCATACTTGGTATCAAGCATATCCCCTTCTCTATCCCAAGGAAAATCCTCATCCGAACATCCATTAGGGAATCCATTGTATCCCATGGACAATATTTTATTATCATCACTCACAATACAGGCTCCCACCTGTGTGTTAGGATCTTTGGATCTCATACCCGCAAGCTTGGATACTCCCATAAAGTATTCATCCCACTTTATATAGTCAGTTCTTTTCATATGCACCCCTGCGAACTACCAGTTGTTCTTCTTTATATATTCAGTAAGTAATTCTTCAACAAGTTCGTCTCTTTCAACCTTCTGAATCATGCTTCTTGCATTGTTATGACTGGTAATATATGTTGGATCACCTGACATAATATATCCCACGATTTGGTTAACAGGATCATATCCCTTTGCGGTCATGGCTTCATATACCATTTCCAGAATGATCTTTACACTTGTTTCCTTCTCAACATCTACTTTAAAGAACTGTGTACTCCCGATTTCTGCCATAGTATTATCCCCTTTCATCTTGCAACCACACTTATGTAAACAATACCATTCTTAATAATACCATTAAATATTATCTATTTTCAACAACATAATGTCATTTCGTATAAAGCCATCAACAATTCCGTCAATCAACTGGTTTGGCTCATATTCGCCCTCAAGGGCCATCATAACATAATCTCTGGTATGTCCAACCGTATATACGACACCATTGATTTCCTTGGTTTCTTCAGTAAGAATCTGTGTATGCTCACCAAATAATTCTCTTCTAAATTCCACCGAGTGAAGGTTATTCTTCTCTTCAAGAACATCACTTCTTTGTGCTTTTATCGCTTCTGTCAGCTGATCAGGCATAATTGCCGCAACCGTGCCTTTTCTCTTGGAATATTTAAAAATGTGAGTCTCGTAGAAGCATACCTCATCCACAAATCTGCAGGTCTTTGCAAATTCTTCCTCAGTCTCTCCCGGAAATCCAACAATAATATCAGTAGTAATGGCCGGATGCTCAAAATATTGTCTAATAAGCTTGACCTTATCTAAAAACTCTGCTGCGGTATATCTGCGGTTCATCCTCTTAAGAGTCTCGTCACACCCGCTCTGAAGTGAGAGATGAAAATGCGGACAAACCTTCTTATTTCCACTTATACTTTCCAAAAACTCTTCAGTGATTACCCTTGGTTCTAAAGAGCCTAATCGAATTCTTTCTATTCCATCTATGTCCGAAACCGCAGCAATTACTTCTATTAAATCATAATTGGTAAATGCATCATCTTTAGCCATGGAATTATAACTAGGAATCTTTCCTGTTCCGTCGTCATGAAAATCCAGGCCATAAGAACTGAGATGAATACCAGTAAGCACTACTTCTTTAAAGCCTTCTTTAGCAAGAATTGTTATCTCCTCAACAATTGATTCGGAATCTCTAGACCTTACTCTTCCCCTTGCATAAGGAATGATGCAGTAGCTGCAAAACTGATTACAACCATCCTGAATCTTAACGTCCACTCTGGTCCTTTCATCGGATCCTTTTATCTTATAATTCTCATATTTAATAGGCGCTGACAAATCATCTACCTTTTCAAACAAAGAATTATCACTAATGTAGTTCTCTATTATTTCAACAAGTTCACCCTTATGATTATTGCCAACAATTATATCTATAGCATCATCAGCCTTAGCACCTTCAGTGTCCGTCTGGGCATAACATCCTGTAGCAACCACAATTGCATCAGGGTTGTTCTTTCGTGCCTTATGTAACATTTGTCGACTTTTTCTATCCGCAATATTTGTTACGCTACATGTGTTAACAACATAAATGTCTGCTTTTTGTGCAAAATCCACAATTTTCCAACCTGCACTTTGTACATTCTGTTGCATCATTTCAAATTCATATGTATTCACTTTACAGCCTAAGTTATGGAATGCTACAGTTTTCATGCATTTTCACCTATTTTTCGTTAATGTTTTCGTATTGACTTTTACCTGTTTCACATTTATTATGATACTCGTAAGATACATGAGGTTAGAAAAATTAAGGAGGAGAAAGAATATGAAGACAATTCAGATTTCATTAAACTCAATTGACAAGGTAAAGTCATTCGTTAACGACATTACAAAATTTGATTACGATTTCGATTTAGTATCAGGAAGATACGTTATCGATGCAAAGTCTATCATGGGTATTTTCAGTTTAGACTTATCTAAGCCAATCGACTTAAACATCCATGCTGAAGACAACATTGATGCTGTTCTTGAAATTCTTAAGCCTTATACAATCTAGTTTAAAGCTGATTTCGCAGCATGCGACCAGAGCTTCTGGTCATTTTTCAAAAAGAAATATCAACGCAAGACATTATGTCTTGCGTTTTTTTATTTCATTGCTATTCTACCGAAACTCTGATAACCTCTCTTGACTCAAGCGCAGTCTTCATCAAATCATCTATAACCTCATCAAGATTATGCTCATGTCTCTTAATTATATTAAGGTTTGGTTTTGTAACAGGATGCTTAGCTACAAAAATTGTACAACAGTCTTCAAACGGAAGAATAGATGTTTCGTATGTATTAATCTTCTCTGAGATATTAACAATCTCCTGCTTGTCCATTCCGATACATGGTCTGTAAACAGGAAGGTTACATACCTCATTTGTACATGCAAGACTGTGTAATGTCTGGCTCGCAACCTGACCTATAGACTCACCTGTGATGAGTCCAAGACACTCTGTTTCCTCTGCTATTGCTTCAGCAATACGCATCATATATCTTCTCATGATAATTGTTAACTCGTCATGAGGGCATTTTTCATAGATAGCCAGCTGTATGTCTGTAAAGTTGATCACATGAAGATTGATTGGACCACTGTATCTTGATACAAGCCTTGCCAGATCAACTACCTTCTGCTTAGCTCTCTCAGATGTATATGGTGGCGCATGGAAATATACTGCATCAATCTTCACACCACGCTTACTAATCATATAACCTGCAACAGGGGAATCAATTCCTCCCGACAGAAGCAACATTGCCTTTCCATTAGTTCCGATAGGCATACCACCTGGTCCAGGAATAATCTGAGAATAGATATAAATCTTCTCTCTGACTTCCACATACAAACAGATGTCAGGATTATGAACATCTACTTTGATTTCAGGAAATGCGTTAAGCACAACCTCTCCGATATCCGCATTAAGTTCCATTGTATTCTTTGGATAACTCTTACGAGATCTTCTTGCATATACCTTAAAAGTCTTATTTTTATCCGGATATGCTTTATCCATATAATCTACGATAACTTTACTGAGATTTTCAAAACTGTCATCTTCAACCTGAATCATTGGACAAATTCCTGATACGCCAAATACAGTCTGAAGATTTTCAACGGTTTCATCATAATCAAAGCTTCCTGAAGCATCTACATAGATTCTTCCTTCAGCTTTTCTTACCTCAAACTCACCTTCACATCTTTTGAGCGCGTAACGAATCTGGTTAACAAGCGCATTTTCAAAAAGATATCTGTTCTTTCCCTTAATACCAATTTCGGCATACTTTATAAGAAATGATGAATACATATTTTCCTCCCAGGACTAAATCCCTATATTAATGTCTTGTAAACTTTCTAAGCATAGGCAAGATGCTCTTCAAAGTTTCAACACAGTAATCAACCTCTTCAAGCGTATTTGCTGGACAAAAACTGAATCTTACAGTAGAATCCAAAAATCTCTTTTCCACCCCAATAGCCTTCAGTGTCTCTGATATGGCCGGCTTATTGGAAGCACATGCGCTTCCTGCCGAAATATAAATTCCCTTATCCTCCAACGCATGAAGCAACACTTCACTTCTAATACTTCCAACAGAAATACTTACAATGTGCGGAGCACTATCTTCTCCAGTCAGACCATTGATTTTAATATCATCAATCTCTGATACACCCTGAATAAGCCTTTCCTTCAGCTCATACATATGCTTAATGTCAGAATCAAAGTTCTCATATATCATCTCTGTAGCTTTAGCGATTCCTACGATACCAGGAACATTCTCTGTACCTGATCGCAAGTTCTTTTGCTGTCCACCACCATGAATTATAGGATGAATCTTTACCTTCTCTCCTATATATAAAAATCCCATTCCCTTTGGTCCATGAATCTTGTGTCCACTCACAGAAAGAAGATCAATATTCATCTTCTTAGGGTAAATGCGTGCTTTTCCAAATCCCTGAACAGCATCTACATGGAACAAAGTCTGTGGATTGTTGGCTTTAATAATTTTGCCCGCCTCCTCAAGTGGTTGCAGAGAGCCAATCTCATTGTTGGTGTGCATGATAGATACAATAATTGTATCCGCTCTAAGACTTTTCTTAAGTTCTTCCAATCTGATCTGACCATTGGAATCAACTCCAAGATAAGTAACTTCATAACCCTGCTCTTCAAGATATTTGCAGGTATCCAAAATTGCAGGATGCTCAATCTTAGTTGTTATAATATGTTTTCCAGCCCTGTTATTGGCCGATGTACATCCTATAAGTGCAAGGTTATCTGATTCCGTTCCACCCGATGTGAACAGAATACATCGGTCATCAACCTTAAGACTTTTCGCAATAGTTTCTCTTGCATGACGCACTAAAACCTCTGCATCCATGCCCTTTATATGCATGCTGGAAGGATTACCAAAATCCTCTAGCATAACTTTTGTCATAGCCTCTGCTACCTCTGGATAAACTCTCGTTGTAGCAGAATTATCAAAATAACATTCCATCTTCTTATCAGCTTTCCAAATGATACATCAATATACTCATAACCGTAAGTCCTGCTGTTTCTGTTCTGAGTATTCTCTTTCCAAGTGTAATAGATTTAAAGCCTGTCGCAACTGCTGCCTCAAGTTCCTTGTCATCTATTCCACCCTCAGGGCCAATAATAAATCCCACAGACTGTCCCGGCTCAATACTTCCTATAACGTCTTTTGTAAATGACATACCCTCAGCCATCTCGTAAGGAATAAGCTTTACATCCAGTTCCTTAGCATATTCCAATGCCTGTTTGAAGGTCATAGGTTCTTTAACTTGAGGTATTATTCCACGTTTGCTCTGCTTGGCTGCTGCTTCAGCAATTCCCTGCCATCTTGCAATTTTACCAGCAACTTTCTTAGGTTCCAGTTTCATAACACATCTGGACATAGCTACAGGAATTACTTCATATACGCCAAGTTCCACAGCTTTTTGAATAACAAGTTCCATCTTGTCACTTTTTGGAAGCCCTTGGAACAAATATACCCTCGAAGGCAATTCCACATTGTCTTCTTTTACGAATCTGAGCTCACATACAATTTCGTCACCAATCTCTTCTATGGCGCATCTATATTCCTTGCCATCGACTCCATTGCTTATATTCAGTTCTTCTCCAACCTGCATACGTAACACATTTTTAATATGATTAACGTCACTACCGGTAATAATAACTCTTTTGCCTTGTATATTCGAAGGCTCTACAAAAAACTGATGCATATTATTCTTTTCTGCCTGTTACGCTAACCCACTCGCCCTGATAGCTGACATCAATAACATTGAGTCCAGCATCTTTCATAGCTTTTACTACCTGATGTTCTTTATCGTCATCATTAATAATTCCAGAAGTTATATATACTGCTCCCTTTTTCATCTGAGCCACAATCACTGGAGTAAGCTCTACTAAAACTCCAGCTAAAATATTGGCAAGAACTATATCATAGCACTCGTATCCAGCCTGGTCCTGAACAGCTTTATCATCAATGATATTACCGATAATCATCTGGAATTTAGCAGGATCAATATTGTTTTTCTCCATATTGTCTGCTACCGCGCCAACAGCACATGGATCCAAGTCTGTTCCAAAGGCATGCTTAGCGCCAAACATAATCGCAAGGATTGCAAGAATACCACTACCAGTTCCAACATCCAAAATCTCACTATCTGGAGTAATATATTTCTTCATCTGCTTAACGCAAAGCTGTGTTGTATCATGAAGACCTGTTCCGAAGGCTGTACCCGGATCAATCCTTAAAATCATCTTATCTTTATCTTCTTCAGATACTTCTTCCCAAGAAGGAGTAACCAACAGATCATCTATATAAAACTGATGGAAATACTGTTTCCAATTGTTTATCCAGTCAAGATCCTCTGTCTCGTCAACGGCAATACTTCCCTCACCTATATCAAGGAAGTCTCTAAGGTCATCGAGTTCCTGCTTAACCTGTGAAACTGTCTCTTCTATATTGAGTTCAGAATTTTCTTCTACGAAAAAGCTAAGATAAGCCACACCATCGTCTGCTTCTGTTTCAGGCAGAATGTCTACAAACATCTGCTCCTTTTCCCAGGCGCTAAGTGGCACCTTGTCTTCTATCTGAGCTCCTTCCAGACCTATATCATACAGAGTAGAAATGATAATATCCTCCGCCTCTGTAGTTGTTTTAATTCTGATTCTTGTCCATTTCATGGCAATGTCCTCTATTTGTTAAGATATCCTGTTATTACATCCCAAACACTTGGATTTTCAAAACCAAGTTTCCATTCTGCAACACCTGCAAGATTATGACTGTCCATAACGCTAAGTTTTGCAGCAATTGACTCATTATCCTCAAGCCATACCTGATAAAGAACACCATTCATATACTTCTCGGCGTAATTCTGGCAAGCCTCCTCATCCCACTGAGTCTGAAGGCCGTACTCATTTACAAATGCCTTCGCAGCGTCCATGCCAAGCGCATCACTTGTAACTTCTCCACCATTTGTCTTCCAAACTCTTGTATAGAACGGAATGGCATTGATTACCTTTTCAGATGGAACTTCTTCAAGAGTCTGCTCAATACCATCAAGTACGTATGGAAGGGATGCAACTGATCCAGCTACTCCGCCACCACCCCAATGTTCATCATAACCCATGATGATTACATAGTCCGCAACAACACCCTGTTCTTTTCGATTGTAGTGTGTTGTGGATTCTCTAGGTACATAATTGTCTACAGATAAAACAATATTGTTGGCTCTACATGCTACAGACATCTCTCTAATGAACTGAACATAATGCTCACCTGCACCATAAGAAATCTGCTCAAAGTCAAGATTAATACCATCTGCTCCAACTGCAAGTACATCACTTATAAGATTATTAACCAGTCTTTCTCTCTTAGATGTATAAGACATGATTTCAAATGTGCTTACGTTGGTATTGAGGTTCTCCAAAAGCGCCCATACTTCCATACCCTTTGAATGAGCCTTTGATACATAAGAACTGCTTGCGAAACTGGTATAGTTGCCATCGTTGTCAGTAAGAGAAAACCATGTTGGTGATATAACATTTAAGCCCTTAGTGTTAGCAGTATATTCATCAATAGTATCATTACCTGCCATAGTATAAATTGCATGCCATCCAAGATTAATCTTGTAATCTCTGTGAATTGATGTAAACTCTGGCTGCTCATAAACAGGTGCAACTGATGGAGTCTCATAGGTTGAATCTGATAAGAACTTATTCTCAATATATCCCATCATGGAGTCATCAGTTTTAACCTTTGTCCATGTGTCCATACGGTCGAGAATAACAACCTGCTCACCCTTCTTTACTTCTCTAAGAATTGGACTCTTTACGCCGCCCTTTAATCTGACAGCATTATCCTTAGTGATAGTTGCAACTTCTTTCTCATCCCACTTTGTATCCAACTGAATTCTTGATGGGTTCTCGAAATATGTATATGTAAAATTAGTATATTTCTGAACATAATCTAAAAGTATATATGTTGTGTCGCCCTTAATGATTGTAATAGGAGAACTCATACTCTCCTCAGCATTGGCAACATAGTACACGTTTGATTCAAGTGGAGACTTAACCACTGCATCCGGCAGTGTATAGATAAGCCAGTTTTCATTGGTGTCAACATAGAAACGGTCATTAAGCAGTTTCTTTACAGATTCAAAATCAAGATAAACCTTTCCCTCGAGAAGCTTTCCCTTGATGTCAATTCTTGAATCATGAAGCACAATTGCCACCTCATCAGGCGACTCTATACGATAATACTCCTCCATATTCTGAGTTTCTTTGCTATAAGAATATTTCTCAATGTACTGAGTTCCTACTACTGAAGCTCCCACAATAATGATAAGTATAATTGCAATCAAAGTTGGTATAAATTTTTTCATCAAATAACTCCTAAACGATTTTTAAGGCAGTATACGCCATATTGCATACACTGCCCTATTATATCAGTTTTTTATCCTATCGTCATTATTTTGTTTATCGTCTTTTGGATTATTCCTTTCGTTTCTTTAGTTTAGATAGGAGGCCACTACTCAGCCTCGTTTTAATGTTCTTATATCGCCATACCAGATTTCCTTTATCTCACCGCTTGTATTTTTTACTATAAATTCAGGGACATAATTATAATCTTCGCATACCATCTGCGTCTCAATAATATCCGAAACTGACGCTGGTCTCTCATTTTGAAAAATCATCACACCCTGCTCTACAGCTACCTCCAGCATGGCTTTCAATCTTTTTATTTTTTCTTCATACAACACAGTATCCTCCTTTAGCCGACTCCTCTGATTCCAAAAGGATTTCGTGATATATATACAGGGAATCGCTTATGTGTAACGATAGAACGGATGCTTCAGACAATGAGAAATAAACTTTTTCTTTGATTAGATGTTTAAACGAATATTTTAATATTTGGAAATAAAATTAATGATTTCTGCCTTGATATGCAATAATTCAATTATGCTATAAGACAGTAAAAAAATGTTTATAATATGTTATCTGATTGGACATTAGTCCAGGTTGATACCTTTCGGTAAAATGTGTAACCCATAAAGGGCAATGTTTCTTTGCGATCCTCCTTTCCCTCTCAGGAGTATCCGAAACATCCTTCGTAAAGTATAAACCCATGATTTTGGATTCGCAAGACCTTTTTGACTAATTATGGCTTTTTGCACAAAAATGCAGAGCCGCCGTTAGGCAAGCTCTGCTCTTCTTTCTTTAACACCATTAACTATTATCTGCTTTAATTCAAGCGCTTTAGCCTTATCCATCGGAGGTACATCCTTAAGCACATAATCCATACCAAGATTTTCATACTTAGGTTTTGCCATATCATGATATGGAAGAACATCCAGTGCCTTAAGAGTTTTAAGTCCACCAATGAAATAACCAAGCTTCTTAAGATAAACCTCGTCATCTGTAATACCTGGAACAACGACGTGTCTGATCCATATTGCAACACCTTTCTCAGATAAATATTCTGCAAATGCAAGAATTCCATCGTTAGGCTGCTTTGTAAGTTCCAAGTGCTTCTGTGGATCAATATGCTTTATATCAAGCATAACCAGATCTGTCATCGTCATAAGTTTATCCAGTTTCGCATTGTACGCTTCATTGCCTGGCTTATATGTAATGCCAGATGTATCGATACATGTATGTATTCCATCCCTCTTACATAATTCAAACAATTCCAGCAAAAAATCTATTTGCAAAAGAGGCTCTCCACCTGTAACAGTTAAGCCACCATCTTTATAAAAGCCTTCGTTTCTATGATATTGTTCTATGATATATTCTGCATCATATTCCTCACCTGCATTAACAGCCCAAGTGTCCGGATTATGACAATATGCACATCTCATTGGACAGCCCTGCAAAAATACTACATACCTTACTCCAGGACCGTCAACTGTACCAAAACTCTGTAATGAATGTATTCTTCCCTTCATAACAGTTTCCTCCTAAAAAAGGGACTGGAGTGTATCCAGTCCCTTGCAGTTAATCTCTAATTAGATTGCGTTATGGAATGTACGAGAGATAACGTCTGCCTGCTGTTCTGGTGTTAACTTGATGAAGTTAACAGCATAACCAGATACACGAATTGTTAACTGTGGATAGTTCTCTGGATGCTCCTGAGCGTCGAGAAGCATATCTCTGTTTAATACATTAACATTAAGGTGATGGCCACCCTTTGTTGCGTAACCATCTAATAAAGAAACAAGGTTATCAACCTGTGCTGCTGATGCTGCCATAATTATTTCCTCCTAATAATTTACTGATAATCATCAATTCCTTGATGAAGTGTAGGAACGCTACATGCCAATGGTGTTCTGGAACAATCCGTACATCCCATGGTCTGGACCTCTTTAGAAGCTTCAGACTGTTCCTCATTTACCTCTACATTAACATGCCCAACGCCGTTAGACATACCTGCATCAAGTTGAGCAATCAAATCTTCTATCATACTATTCTGATCCATAGTTTTCGCTCCTTATTCTAGTATGCTGCGGTCACTACTTGTGTAATGACCGTAGCAATTAAAATCAAATTATTTCACCAATTATTTGTTGAGATCGATTTCGATATCTCCAGCAAATACCTGATCTTCCTTACCAAGTGCTCCAGGAATGATTGTGAATGTATTAGAAATACCATCCTGTGAGTGGTTGAATGGAAGCTTAGATACTGATGAAAGTGATGCTACTGCACCATGAGTATCACGGCCATGCATTGGGTTAGCACCTGGAGCGAAAGGCTGTCCCTTCTTACGTCCGTCTGGTGTGTTACCTGTTGCCTTACCATAT
>JAZQOC010000103.1:0-8174 GCA_045627645.1 Lachnospiraceae bacterium | reverse complement strand
GATGAACTGGTATATATGGCAATTAATGCATTTTGGGAACCACAGACAGTTACTTTGCCTCAGCCACCAGAAGGAAGATGTTTCTATGTAGCGATTGACACTAACCGCGAGCAGAGTGTTCTCGATGAAGTCATTCCAGTGCATGGTCAGGTTACAATCATGCCAAGAACTGTAATGGTTATGGAGACATATCCTATTATGGAGAAGAACTAAGAATCTGAAATGAATTAAAAATCAGGTAAAATAAATGACGCCACGAATTAACGTGACGTCATTTTTGTTTCAATAATAGTTATTTTGATTTAACAATACGAATTAAACATCAATCCTGAATAAGCACTGGCTGTATATGGGCTGGTGTAATTCTTTCCAGGGTTCTTGTATGCAACAACAGTTTTGTTGAGGTATGCAACAGGATTGACTGAAATCTGATTACTCTTTCTAAGAACAGAAGAAGTAAACTTCTTGATTGAATCAATCGAATCTTCACTGTTTGAATCTGCGATGTATTGCGTCAACTGATCCCTGTCCATATCGAGCGTGCCACCAACATTCATGCTGATACCCATCTTGGACATGTCTGACTGATAACTACGGGCAATACTGTTCATCTCAACAAACAAGCTGTTTTGCTTAACCACATTAGCTGAGTACGAATTCATTGACGTGATGAAATTATTATAACTATCTACCAGATTAGCAATGTTTTCAACTGCTGCCTCGGTATCAGGCTTGAGCCCGACAGTAGCAGTAGCACCAGGTTCTGGTGAAATGTTGTTAAGCTTAATCTCAAATCTCTTATCCAGTAAGAAACTGTTAGAAGGAGATGTAAGCTCCTGCCCATTGATTACCAACTCGGCATCTTTGGCATGTCTTGCAACATAATCGATTCCAAAATACGGAACAGAACCCGATACTTTTCGGTTATTGGTATCTGAAATTGAGAATGCTCCGCCTGTATCACCGGTTCCCATATCTTTTGCAGACTCAATTCTAAGAGCTGCATTGCCCTTATCATCTTCTTCGACAGAAGCAGCAAGTTTAATGCCAGAATTATTGATGAGTCGGCTTAGCTTGTTTTGAACATCGAAGTTTGTCTCCGAATCATATATATTATATTGGAACTCATAACCCTGACCACCAACTGATACATCAAATGCGTACTGCCCAGAAGAAATAGCCCTTTCATCTTTTGGAAGATATAGGCCAAGGTTGACTTGCGGCGTAGCCAAAGCTTTTACTTCTATATCAAATGTTACATCAGAAGGCTTGATTGGATTGCCTTCAGCATCGGTAGCATCAGGAGATTCACCGGAATCATAGTACTGGGCTGAAAGAATGCTTTCGTCAGTTGAGTAGGCAATATTGGAATTAAGGTTCATACTGTCAGTATTGCCAAGCACAGACATAATATTATTGTGCAGAGCACGAGACTCTTCCTTAAGTCCTATAACATATTCTCTTGATTCATTGGAAGTATCAATCTTGTAGAGTGGAGCGTCGCGATTAACTCTGACCATAGAGTTATAAACGCTCTTAAGTTCTGAACGCTTATGAGTATCGTAGCGGCTATTGCTTTTCTGCGGCGCATATGTAGTTAGATATTGATTGTAGACACTGCTTAAAACAGCATTGTTAGCCATATCAGCCCCCTCCTTTCTTCCATGATAAGAGTTACAATCCTTTGTTAAGGCTTCTGACTTATTTATTGAATGTTGGAAAATTATAATGTACAGATTCATATACTTTCCCAACATAATGACAATATTACATACTCATCATAGCATGGTGTATGTCAAAAAACAAGGGGGGATATTGTTTGTGTTTACAGAAATTGTAACCTTACACAAGGGATTCATATCTGGTGCAAAGTTTTTCTTTTATAATAAGTAAACATAGGTTACAATAAAATAGATGTGGGCATAATCGCTCAGGGGTACTAAAATACAATGCGCATCATTTGACGCATTTGCAAACTACAGAAGAACGAGGGAGAACTAAAATGGATATTAATGAATTATTGCTTTGGGCACGTAAGGAAGACTGCTCTGACTTACATATCACAGCAGGTACAGAGTTGGCTGTTCGTAAATATGGTACACTTAAGATTTTGAATCAGCCAGGAGATTTTATTCCATCTCTTACAGAAGCTGAAGCACTTATTCTTGCATTACTTACAGAAGAACAGAAGGAGATAGTGCTTAGAGGTAGCGATCTTGACGTTGGTTCTATGATGCCAGATGGTACACGTATCAGAACTAATGTATATCATCAGCGTAACCACCTTGCGGCAAGTATTCGTCTTCTTAACAACAAGATTCCATCAGTTATGGAGCTTGGATTGCCAGATACAATCCTTAACCTTGCAGATGTTCACAACGGACTTGTCCTTGTAACAGGACCAACAGGTAGTGGTAAGTCAACAACACTTGCTTCTATGGTTGAGCATATCAATGCAACACAGGCAAAGCATGTTATCACAATCGAGGATCCTATCGAATATATTTATGAGCACAAGATGGCTATGATTCACCAGAGAGAAGTTGGTAAGGATGTTGATACCTTTGCTGAAGCCCTTAGATCTGCGCTTCGTGAAGATCCGGATATCATCCTTGTTGGAGAAATGCGTGACTTCGAGACAATTAATGCAGCTATTACAGCTGCTGAAACAGGTCATTTAGTCCTTGCAACACTTCATACATCAAGTGCTGCTCAGACGGTAGAGCGTATTATCGATGGATGTCCGGTAGATGCACAGAACAGAGTAAGAATTCAGCTTGCCAATGTACTTAGAGGTATTGTAACACAGCACCTTCTTCCAAGAGCTGATGGCTATGGACGTGTTCCAGCAACAGAAGTCATGATTAATAACAATGCGGTTGCAAACCACATTCGTGAAAATAAAGCTTTCCTTATTAACAATGACATTCAGGCTGGTATGCAGCAGGGTATGCATACAATGCAGAGCGATGTTCAGAGACTTGTTAACTTTGGCGAAGCTGACCCAGTATATGCAAAGAGATTCTTGGCATAAAAATAAGTTGTGTACATTATTATAGAAGCAGAGCCTTTTAGCGGGTTCTGCTTCTACTAAATATTCTTATTACAAAACATAAAAAAGTAATTGACTTGCCGTTGTCGGCTATGTTATATTAGTTGAGCAAAAGGACTTAGGTCTTTTTTTTGTGCAACGAAAAATTACCACATATGGAGGTGGATTATATGCGTACAAAGATTACATTAGCATGTACAGAATGCAAGCAGCGTAACTACAATACAACAAAGGATAAGAAGACTCATCCAGATCGTATGGAGACAAAGAAGTACTGTAGATTCTGTAAGGCTCATACTCTTCACAAGGAAACAAAATAAGAGCTTGTCGAAAGGAGCAGCATATGTCTGATAATAAGGAACAGAAGCAGAGCTTTTTTGAAGGCGTTAAAGCAGAATTCAAAAAGGTTTCCTGGCCTGAAAAGAATGACCTTGTTAAACAGTCTATTGCAGTTGTATGTACTTCAGTAGTAGTAGGTATCATCATAGCTATAATTGATTTCGCAGTTAAGTATGGTGTTAATTTACTATCGATGTAGGAGGGGCTTATGACAGAGACAGAAGCAAGATGGTATGTAGTTCATACATACTCAGGCTACGAGAACAAGGTAAAGGCTGATATAGAAAAGACTATAGAGAATCGCGGACTTCAGGATACAATCCTTGAGGTGAGAGTACCTATGCAGGATGTTGTAGAAGTTAAGAATGGTGCTAAGAAGACTGTTCAGAAGAAGATGTTCCCTGGATATGTTCTTGTTAACATGATTATGAACGATGAGACATGGTACGTTGTTCGTAATACACGTGGTGTTACTGGTTTCGTTGGACCAGGAAGCAAGCCAGTACCATTGACGGAAGCGGAGATGAAGCCACTTGGTATTAAGACAGAGAATGTCACAATTGACTTCGCTGAAGGCGATACTATTGTAGTAGTAGCAGGCGCTTGGAAGGATACAGTTGGAGCAGTTCAGCGTATTGATTACAACAAGCAGACAGCTACAATCAATGTTGAATTATTCGGTAGAGAGACACCAGTTGAAATTGGTTTCGAAGAAGTTAGAAAGTTCAACTAATCTGATTTTTGCTCATTTTAAAATGAGCACATTTTCAAACGAACTATAAGCTATATGCTTTTAGGATACGTGGGAGGGCACCTATAACCCAGACCACAATTATATTATTATAGGAGGAGCCAATCATGGCAAAGAAAGTAGAAGGTTATATCAAATTACAAATTCCTGCCGGTAAAGCTACACCAGCACCACCAGTAGGTCCTGCTCTTGGTCAGCACGGTGTTAACATCGTTGACTTCACAAAGCAGTTCAATGCAGTTACAGCAGATAAGGGTGATGTTATCATTCCTGTTGTTATCACTGTATACGCAGACAGAAGTTTTAGTTTCGTAACAAAGACTCCACCTGCAGCAGTTCTTTTAAAGAAAGCATGTAACATTAAGTCAGGTTCAGGTGTTCCTAACAAGACTAAGGTTGCTACAATCTCTAAGGATAAGATCCGTGAGATAGCTGAGACAAAGATGCCAGATCTTAACGCAGCTTCAATCGAGGCAGCTATGAGCATGATCGCTGGTACAGCACGTAGTATGGGTATCAAAGTAGAGGACTAATTTAGGAGGAAGAGCATATTATGAAACACGGAAAGAAATATGGCGAAGCTGCTAAATTAGTAGATCGCTCAGTTGCATATGAATCAACTGAAGCAATTAGCGTTGTTAAGAAGACAGCTAGTGCTAAGTTTGATGAGACAGTAGAAGTACACATTCGTACAGGTTGTGACGGACGTCATGCTGATCAGCAGGTTCGTGGCGCTGTAGTACTTCCAAATGGTACAGGTAAGACAGTTAAGGTTCTTGTATTCGCTAAGGGCGCTAAGCTCGACGAAGCACAGGCTGCTGGCGCAGATTACGTTGGTGGTGAGGAACTCATTCCAAAGATTCAGAACGATGGATGGTTTGATTTTGACGTTGTAGTTGCTACACCAGATATGATGGGTGTTGTTGGTCGTCTTGGTAAGGTACTTGGTCCTAAGGGACTTATGCCAAACCCAAAGGCTGGTACAGTTACAATGGATGTTACAAAGGCTGTTGAGGATATCAAAGCTGGTAAGATCGAGTACAGACTTGACAAGGCTAACATTATCCATGTTCCAGTTGGTAAGGCTTCATTCACAGAAGAGAAGCTTGAAGAAAACTACAATGCACTTATGGATGCTATCCTTAAGGCTAAGCCAAGCGCACTTAAGGGCCAGTACATCAAGAGTGTAACTCTTGCTTGCACAATGGGACCTGGCGTAAAGGTTTCTGTAGCTAAGTACTAATATTTATATAAATGATTAGTTTAGACCTCTCGGGTGACCGAGGGGTCTTTTTATGTTATTGTGTGTACATTTTGTTTATGATAAGATAAAACAAATACTATAAAGATGAAGGGGAACTATATGAACAACAATAATCAGCCAGCATACATGAACACCTGGGTTATAGTGGCGGCATTCTTTATTTGCTGGCCAATCGGTGTAATACTTTTAATACTTAGAACAAACGCGAACAAGAAGAACATGTTCGATGGACATACAACAGAGAAGATATGTTATGCGGTAGGCGGGTTTCTTGTACTTGCCGGACTTGGCTCATTTTCAAGAAGCTTCTTTGGCGGATTGTTTTATACCGCTGGTGGTGCGGCGCTGATATATTACGCAAGAAAGAACAAAGAAAAGATTGCCAGATACAAGGCGTACATCAATCTGATAGTTAACCAGAACGTGACAAGCCTTGACAGCATCTCGAGAAAAATCAATGTTGATTATAATGTTGTAAGAAACGATATAGATACCCTGATTTCAAAGGGCACTTTTAGAAATGCGACTATCGATGAATCGAGAAGAGAGATTATTCTCAGTGAGATTCCAAACGCTGACATACCACAGGAGAACATTATAGGTGATGTGGTCAATGCGATTGCCGGAGTTGCTAATCAGGTTGGTACAGCGATGGGCACACCTGCCAATCCAAACTTACAGCAGTACAGCCAGAATGTTGCTGTTAATCCAAATGCGTCACTTATAGCTGTTAAGTGTCCAGGATGTGGTGCTACAAGAAGAGCTATCAAAGGCACTGGCGTTGAATGTGAATATTGCGGAACTATCTTCAATGCATAGTGTACAAACAGTCCAAAGCTGATAGGGTGTTTTAAAAATGTCAGTTATTCGGGGATTTGTACAATGCAATTAATACAAAAAATACTTGACACCCCTAATGCTACTGTGGTAAAGTAGTCAAGGTCGTGAGACCATGCCGAAGACAGCAGGTAGGGATTATCCCTCTAACGCTAACGCCTGCCGAGGAGAGGACGTCATATATTATGTATGTTACCCTTCTGCTTTGGCAGAAGGGTTTTTATATTTCCAAACACTATTGGATATGTGGACGAAAACCCTTTCGGCTCATCAAATCTAATAGGAGGTAAGAAAAATGGCAAAAATTGAAATCAAACAGCCTATCGTAGAAGAAATTTCTGCATCAATTAAGGAGGCACAGTCAGTAGTACTTGTTGACTACCGTGGACTTACTGTAGAACAGGACACAAAGCTTCGTAAGGAATTACGTGAAGCTGGTGTTACCTACAAGGTTTACAAGAACACAATGATGAACTTTGCATTCAAGGGAACAGACTTCGAAGCACTTGCTCCATTCCTTGAAGGACCAAGCGCAGCAGCTATCTCTTCAACAGATGCAACAGCACCTGCAAGAATTATTGCAAAGTTCGCTAAGACTGCAAAGGATCTTGAGATTAAAGCCGGTGTAGTTGAAGGTCAGTTCTATGATGCAGCTGGAATGGCAGCTATCGCTGAAATCCCAAGCAGAGAAGAACTTCTTTCAAAGTTACTTGGTTCTATCCAGTCACCTATTACAAACTTTGCTCGTGTTATGAATCAGCTTGCTGAAAAAGGTGGCGCTTCAGAGTGTCCAGCACCAGCAGCAGAAGAGGCACCTGCAGCAGAGCCTGTAGCAGAAGAAGCTCCAGCAGCAGAAGCTGAAGCACCAGCAGTTGAAGAAGCTCCAGCAGCAGAAGCTGAAGCACCAGCAGAGGCTTAATTAGCCAAAGCAGATAGCGGGCTTATTCAGTCTGCAACGTATGGCCGATATAGATGGCCAAAACAAATTAAACAATTAACAAATTTGTAGATAAACTACAAGAATATGAAAGGAGTCATAACAATGGCAAAGTTATCAACAGCAGAAATTATTGATGCTATCAAAGAGTTAACAGTATTAGAATTAAATGACCTTGTAAAGGCATGTGAAGAAGAATTTGGCGTATCTGCAGCAGCAGGTGTTGTAGTTGCAGCAGCAGGTCCAGCAGCTGGCCCAGCAGAAGAGAAGACAGAGTTTGATGTAGAGCTTACAGAAGTAGGTCCTAACAAGGTTAAGGTTATCAAGGTTGTTCGTGAAGCAACAGGTTTAGGCCTTAAGGAAGCTAAGGATCTCGTAGATGCAGCTCCAAAGGTAATCAAGGAAGCAGCAGCTAAGGCTGAAGCTGATGATATCAAGGCTAAGCTTGAGGCAGAAGGCGCTAAGGTTACTCTTAAGTAATTTAAGCTTACGCATTTTAACCGGAAGTCATAACGGCTTCCGGTTTTTTTATTTTTCCCCTTGACATTGAAAATAGGGTTGTAGTATTATGGATGATGCACTATTGTGGTATGGTATGCACCAAACTAGTGCTTAAATTTATAGAACGGGGTGAATCGACAATGGAAAAGAACAGAATACGTCCTTCTTTAAATACGAAAAAGATGCGTATGAGTTACTCACGTCAAAAAGAAGTTTTGGAGATGCCTAACCTCATTGAAGTTCAGAAAGATTCCTACAAGTGGTTTCTTGAGGAAGGTTTAAAGGAAGTTTTCAATGCTATTTCTCCAATTGCAGACTATAGCGGACATCTTAGTCTTGAGTTTGTAGACTCCGAATTGTGTGAAGATGATGTAAAGTACTCTATTGAAAAGTGTAAAGAAAGAGATGCTACATATGCAGCTCCTCTTAAGGTTAAGGTGAGACTTTTCAATAAGGACAAAGATGAGATCAGCGAACATGAAATATTCATGGG
>JAZQOC010000102.1:0-61038 GCA_045627645.1 Lachnospiraceae bacterium | reverse complement strand
ATGCGTAATGGTTCTTTGAATCAGGAGATTACAGCTGCGGATGTAGAAAGAGACAGTGATGGTAATGAGCTTATTTGTCTTGGTGATGTAATTATTTGTCCTGAAGTAGCTGATAAGAACGCAATTGAATATGGTCATTCTTTTGATAGAGAAATGGCATTTTTGTTTGCACACTCAATTCTTCATTTACTTGGATTTGATCACATTGATTCTGAAGATGAGAAACTTATGATTTCTTATCAGAAGAAGATTATGTGTGATATTGGTTTAGGTTTTGACGATGAATTTGAATTTGTTTCTCATTTGGATGAAATGAATTTAACTGACAGCAATATTGTATATAGGGCTGGTGAACCATGTGCACATGTAGGTTATGTTGCAATTATTGGTAGACCAAATGTTGGTAAGTCTACACTTATGAACCATATCATTGGACAGAAGATTGCTATAACTTCCAATAAACCTCAGACTACAAGAAACAGAATTCAGACTGTATATACATCTGACAAGGGACAGATTGTGTTTCTTGATACACCTGGTATTCATAAGTCCAAGAATAAGTTGGGGGATTATATGGTTAATGTAGCATACAAGTCTCTTAATGATGTGGATGTTGTTTTATGGCTTGTTGAACCAACTACTTATATTGGAGCAGGAGAGAAGTCTATTATTGAGCAATTAATGAAGGTTAATTCTCCTGTTATTCTTGTAATCAACAAGATTGATACCATAAAGAAGGAAGAACTCCTTCCTGTTATTGATACATATAGCAAAGAATATGATTTCGCCCAGATTATTCCAGTTTCTGCAAGAAGAGAACAGGGGTTAGAAGAACTCATAGATAATATACTAAAATATCTTCCTTACGGTGTTCCATTTTACGATGAAGACACTATTACTGATCAGCCTGAAAGACAGATAGTTGCAGAACTTATTCGTGAGAAGGTATTAAGAACCATGGGGGATGAGATACCTCACGGTGTTGCGGTTGCCATAGATGCCATGAAGTTTGAGGGAAGTATGTGCAACATTGATGCAACAATTGTATGTGAAAGAGACAGCCATAAGGGAATGATTATTGGTAAGGGTGGAAGCAAACTTAAAGAGATAGGTTCTCTTGCCAGACCAGATATAGAGGATATGCTTCAGTGCAAAGTATTTTTGAAACTTTGGGTTAAGGTTAAAAAAGACTGGAGAGATTCTGATTTCCTTATGAAAAACTTTGGTTATAATCCTAAGGACTATGATTAATGACTGATTTGACTTTATTGAAGGGCCTTATAATTAAGGTCGAACCAATAGGCGAATATGACAGACGTATTGTTATGCTCACTGATGACAGAGGTAAGATTAGCGCTTTTGCTAGAGGTGCAAGAAGAACAAACAGTAAACTTATGGCAGGAACGAATCTGTTCTGCTTTGGGGATTTTGCTCTGTTTGGAGGACGAAACAGTTATTCTGTAAATGAGGCGAAAATAAGCAATTTCTTTTCTTTTATGCGAGATGATTTTGTTAGTGCTTATTATGGTATGTATTTTGCTGAAATTGCAGATTATTACTGCAGAGAAAATCTGAGTGACAAAGAGATGCTTACTCTTATGTATCAGACTTTAAGAGCTCTTGAAAGCGATAAATTTGATAACAGGTTAGTAAGAGCGTGTTTTGAGATAAAGGCTGTCGCACTTCAAGGTGAGTTTCCAGGTATTAAGAGCAATGCGAAGTACTTAAATGACACATTGTCAGCTCTTGATTATATTCTTAAAACTCCAAGTGCCAAATTGTATAGTTTTAATGTTAAGGATAATGTTTTAGAGGAACTTGTTGCAATTGGAAATGATACTGTAAGGTTCAGCGTTGATGTACCCCTTAAAAGTGCAGAATTACTAGATTCCTTGGTTTAAAAACAGGTTAGAGTTGGTGCATTTTTTGTCTTGAAAATGAAATAAAGTTTATATATAATGAATTGTACTTTTTGATTAGGAGATTCTGTAAATATGAGAACGATAGGTATGAAGAGCAAAATAGTTGTGTTGTTTGTTGCTACATGCCTATTTTTTGTTTTTCTCACAGGATGTGCCTTGAAAAAGTATGACAAGACAACACTTGTTTTTAATAAGAGTGGTTCGATTGAACTTCATATTGTTGATGCTTTTGACGAGAGTATTTATTCAATAGAAGAATTAAGCGCTTTAAACGAAGCAGAAATTAACGTATACAACAGCTATGGTAATGGTAAGGTTACTAATAAGGGCTGTGTTGTTGAGAATGGCACACTACGCATTGATATTGTTTATGACAGTGATGATGCGTATTATGATATGAACAATGTTGTATTGTTTTATGGTACAGTTGATGAAGCTAAAAATGCTGGATACAATCTTATTGACAAAGTTACTGGCACAAGCGGTGAGGGAGTACTAAGTCAGGCACAGTGGATGGGAATGTCACAGCAGAAGGTTGTAGTTGTTTCAGAGGATATAGATGTTACTTTACCAGGGAAGATATCATATGCAGGTGAAGGTGTGACATTAACTGGAACAAATAGTGCCAGTGTTGCAGGAGATGGCCTGCATTATATGGTTTGTGAATAGTATAAATTAATTAATCATAAGGAGAAATGTTATGGAAAAATCGATGGACAAAATCGTCGCACTTGCAAAGAACCGTGGTTTTGTATATCCAGGTAGTGAAATCTATGGTGGATTAGCTAATACATGGGATTATGGTAATCTTGGTGTTGAACTTAAGAATAATGTAAAGAGAGCATGGTGGCAGAAATTTGTACAGGAGAATCCTTACAATGTTGGTGTTGACTGTGCTATCTTAATGAACTCACAGACATGGGTTGCATCTGGACATCTTGGTGGTTTCTCAGATCCTCTTATGGATTGTAAGGAATGTCATGAAAGATTCCGTGCTGATAAAATTATTGAAGATTTCGCTGCAGAGAATGGAATTGAACTTCCAAAGCCAATCGATGCATTCTCACAGGAAGAGATGAAGCAGTTCGTTGAGGACAACAATATTCCATGCCCAACATGTGGAAAGCATAATTTTACAGATATCAGACAGTTTAACCTTATGTTTAAGACATTCCAGGGTGTAACTGAGGATGCTAAGAATACAGTATACTTAAGACCAGAAACAGCTCAGGGTATTTTCGTAAACTTCAAGAATGTACAGCGTACATCAAGAAAGAAGATTCCATTTGGTATTGGTCAGATTGGTAAGTCTTTTAGAAATGAGATTACTCCAGGTAACTTCACATTCAGAACACGTGAGTTTGAGCAGATGGAACTTGAGTTCTTTTGTGAGCCAGGTACAGACCTTGAGTGGTTCCAGTACTGGAGAGGCTTCTGTCGTGACTGGTTACTCAGCCTCGGAATTAAGCAGGATGAGATGAGACTTCGTGATCATGATCCAGAAGAGCTTTGCTTCTATTCAAAGGGTACAACAGATATCGAGTTTAAGTTCCCATTTGGTTGGGGCGAACTTTGGGGCATCGCTGACAGAACAGATTATGACTTAACACAGCATCAGAATACATCTGGTGAAGATATGTCATACTTTGATGATGAGAAGAGAGAAAAATATGTTCCTTATGTAGTTGAGCCATCTCTTGGTGCAGACAGAGTTGTACTTGCATTCCTTTGCGCTGCATACGATGAGGAGAACATTGGAACAGAGGAAGCTCCAGACATCAGAACAGTAATGCATTTCCATCCAGCACTTGCTCCAGTTAAGATTGGCGTGCTTCCACTTTCTAAGAAGTTGAATGAAGGTGCAGAGAAGATTTTCATGGATCTTTCTAAAAAATACAACTGTGAGTTTGATGACAGAGGAAATATTGGTAAGAGATATCGTCGTCAGGATGAAATTGGTACACCATTCTGTATCACTTATGACTACGGATCTGAAACAGATAATTGCGTAACAGTACGTTTCCGTGATACAATGGAACAGGAGAGAGTTGCAATTGCTGATTTAGATAAGTTTTTTGCAGACAAGTTCACATTCTAAGGTGAAAGTGATTATTATAGTGCAATTAGCACCTCCTTTTTCAAGGGGGTGCTTTTGATTTTTTTGCGGGTATAGAGATAAATTCGCATTTGCAAAACTCAAATTTAAAAGATTGGGAAAAAAGGAGAATGAATATGGCCAAGAAATGGGTTTATATGTTCAAGGAAGGTGACGCTTCAATGCGTAATCTTTTAGGTGGAAAGGGGGCCAACTTAGCTGAGATGACTAATATCGGTCTTCCAGTTCCTCAGGGTTTTACTATTACAACTGAGGCATGTACACAGTACTATGAGGATGGCAGAGAGATAAATCAGGAGATTCAGGACCAGATTAATGAATATATCGTTAAGATGGAGGAAATTACTGGTAAAAAGTTTGGTGATAAGGAGAACCCATTATTAGTATCTGTTAGATCTGGAGCAAGAGCTTCAATGCCAGGTATGATGGATACAATTCTTAACTTAGGTCTTAATGAGACTGTAGTTAATACAATTGCAGAACAGTCTAATAATCCAAGATGGGCTTGGGATTGCTACAGAAGATTCATTCAGATGTATTCTGATGTAGTTATGGAAGTTGGTAAGAAGTATTTTGAAGAACTTATCGACAAGATGAAAGAAGACAGAGGCGTTACACAGGACGTTGATCTTACAGCTGATGATCTTAAAGAACTTGCTAATCAGTTTAAGGCAGAGTATAAGGCTAAGATTGGTGCTGATTTCCCTGATGATCCAAAGGAACAGTTGATGGGAGCTATCAAGGCTGTATTCCGTTCATGGGATAACCCACGTGCTAATGTATATCGTAGAGATAATGATATCCCTTACTCATGGGGAACAGCTGTTAACGTTCAGTCGATGGCATTTGGTAACATGGGTGATGACTGTGGTACTGGTGTTGCATTTACAAGAGATCCAGCTACAGGTAATAAGGGATTATTTGGTGAGTTTTTAACAAATGCTCAGGGTGAAGATGTTGTTGCAGGCGTTCGTACACCTATGAAAATTGCTGAGATGGAAGAGAAATTCCCAGAAGCATTTGCTCAGTTTAAGGAAGTTTGTGGTATCCTTGAGAACCACTACAGAGATATGCAGGATATGGAGTTTACAGTTGAGCATGGTAAGCTTTATATGCTTCAGACAAGAAATGGTAAGAGAACAGCACAGGCTGCATTAAAGATTGCCTGTGATTTAGTAGATGAGGGAATGAGAACAGAAGAAGAAGCAGTTCTTATGATAGATCCTCGTAACCTTGATACACTTCTTCATCCACAGTTTGATGCTGCAGCATTAAAGGCTGCTACACCAATGGGTAAGGGACTTGGTGCTTCTCCAGGTGCTGCTTGTGGTAAGGTTGTATTCTCAGCAGAGGATGCTGTTGCCTGGGCTGAAAAGGGTGAGAAGGTTGTTCTTGTTCGTCTTGAGACATCTCCAGAAGATATTACAGGTATGAAGGCTGCTCAGGGTATCCTTACAGTTCGTGGTGGTATGACATCACATGCTGCTGTAGTTGCTCGTGGTATGGGTAAGTGCTGTGTATCTGGTTGTGGCGATATCACAATGGATGAAGAAAACAAGAAGTTCACACTTGCTGGTAAGACATATACAGAAGGTGATGCAATTTCAATCGATGGCTCAACAGGTAATATTTATGATGGTATCATCAATACAGTAGATGCTCAGATTGCTGGTGAATTCGGTAGAGTTATGGCTTGGGCAGATAAGTATCGTACACTTGGTGTTCGTACTAATGCTGATACTCCTGCAGATGCTAAGAAGGCTAGAGAACTTGGCGCTGAAGGTATCGGTCTTTGCCGTACAGAGCATATGTTCTTTGAGGAAAGCAGAATTGCAATCTTCAGAGAAATGATTTGTGCAGATACAGTTGAAGAAAGCGAAGATGGTCTTGAAAGAATTCTTCCATTCCAGGAAGATGACTTCGTTCAGTTATATGAAGCTCTTGAAGGATGTCCTGTTACAATCAGATTCCTTGATCCACCTCTTCATGAATTCGTTCCAATCGAAGAGAAGGATATTGCTAAGCTTGCTTATAAGCAGGGTAAGAGCGTTGAAAAGATTAAAGAATATATTGAGTCATTACATGAATTTAACCCTATGATGGGTCATAGAGGAATCAGACTTGCAGTTACATATCCTGAAATTGCTAAGATGCAGACAAAGGCTGTCATCAGAGCTGCTATTAAGGTTGCTGCTAATCATCCAGACTGGGATGTTAAGCCTGAAATTATGATTCCACTTGTATGTGATGTTAAGGAATTAAAGCTTGTTAAGAATATCGTAGTAGCTACTGCTGATGAAGAAATCAAGAATGCAGGTGTAGAACTTGAGTATCAGGTTGGTACAATGATCGAGATTCCTAGAGCTGCACTTACTGCTGATGACATTGCTGCTGAAGCTGATTTCTTCTGCTTCGGTACAAATGACTTAACACAGATGACATTTGGTTTCTCTAGAGATGATGCTAGTAAGTTCCTAGAAGCTTACTATGATACAAAGATTTTTGAGAACGATCCATTTGCTAAGCTTGATCAGACAGGTGTTGGTAAGTTAATGGAGATGGCAATTAAGTTAGGAAAGCCAGTTAACCCAGAACTTCATGTAGGTATCTGTGGTGAGCACGGTGGTGATCCTTCATCAGTTGAGTTCTGTCATAAGATTGGTCTTGATTATGTATCATGTTCACCATTCCGTGTACCTATCGCACGTTTGGCTGCTGCACAGGCTGCAATCAGCAATGGTGCACCTGCAAAATGTTCTGCATCAGACAAGATTGATGCAGCAAAGGAGAAGGTAGCACAGGCTGCTGATAAGGCTTCTCAGAAGGCTAAAGATCTTGCAGATAAGATGCCAGATAAGGCAAAGGTGGTAGCTGATAAGGGTGCTGAGTATGCTAAAGAAGCTATTAAAGTCGGCAAAGAAGTTGCAAAGGCTGGTGCTGTTGGCTTAAGAGTTGGTATTGAAGAAGCAAAGAAAGCATATAAAGAAAACAAATAATTTTTAAAATCAGAGGACTCTCTGCCTAATTAGGGCAGAGAGTTTTTTGTTTGTTTTATAATGAAAAATAAGTATATATATAAAAACTATGTTATAATAATAAATACTTATGGGTATAACTTGGAGGCGTAGCGCAAATATATGATTTCTAACATTTTAAAGCTTAATTGGATAGGGTTAATGTTGGTGATAGTAACTCTGGTATTTATGATTCAGGACAGGGCTTTTGCCAAGAAAATTAGAATTAAGTTTGAAATAGCTGCTATTCTTGCATTATTTACAACGCTTTTAGCTGATATTCTGACTTTAACGATGGATAAGGCGGAAGTGAGAGAGGAATTTGTGCAGCTTACATTTTCACAATCTCTGGCTGGAACTGGAAGTGTATTAATTAAGATTGTTATATTTGCACTTCTGGTGTATATATTCTTGAAAATTAAAAATAGTAAGATTGATTATATTTTTTCAACCAGCCTCTTGGTGTTATTTATTGCTTCTATGTTTATTGAAGTAGTATCAAGACAATTTAATTGTGCTAATGGTGTTTTATGTGTAATAGTGTCCTTGTTCTATTACTATTTTGTAATGCAAAACTATAAGAAGGATGGATTAACAAGATTATTCTTGCGTCATGATCTCTACTATGAGATGGAAGATCTTCATAACAAAGACTATGATGTTGTTCTTGTGGATGTTGATAATTTTAAGCTGATTAATGACAAGTATGGTCATGACAGAGGTGACGAAGTACTATTTACAATTGCTGATACTATTAAAAAGAATCTTCCAAAACATTGTAGAGCATATAGATTTGGTGGAGATGAATTCGTAGTAGTAAGCAGAAATAATGATCGTGAATTATTGGAAAAAATATTTGAAAAAATAAATTCTGAGTTATGGGAAGATGAACTTCGCATTTCTGTTGGTATTGCTCATCATAATGCAGGCGAATGGGGAAAAGATGCTATTTCTGTAGCTGATGAAAGAATGTATGAAAATAAAAAGCTTCTTAAGAGTGAAGATATCTGGGATGATATGACAGGACTCTTTAATTACAAGGGATTTCTTGAAGAGCTTGACTCATTTAGAAACAGTGTGGGAAAGGATGGCCATTTTTTCAGTCTTGTTACTATGGATATTGATAGATTAAATAATATCAATATGGCTTATGGATATACAGAGGGTAATTTGGCAATCAAGGTACTATCGCGTGTAATTAAGTCAAGTCTTAAGGGTAGAGAATTTATTGGTCATCTTGGAAGTGATGAGTTTGCAGTTGCCATTGAGTGCGAAAATGAAGAAGATTCAAGAGTTATAGATTTTATTAACGAAATATCGGAGGGTATTGGCAGTGCGTATGAATTAGCTAACAAGGATTATACTCTTAAGATCAACATAGGAAGACTTTATGCTGGATATTCTGATGATTTATCAGTAGAAGAACTTGTTAACAATGCCTTATATATCAAATCTGTTGATAAAGATGACAGACGTAAGACAGGTCTTGCTGATGATAATGAATATGACAATCAGGAAGAGGCACAGGTTGTAGATATTATTGAGAATAATAAATTCAAGTATGTGTTCCAGCCAATTGTCTCAGCAAAAGACGGTGAAATTGTTGCGTATGAGTCTCTTATGAGATCTGATACAGAGAAGATGATATCACCTTTGAAGATTTTGAAATATGCTGAGAGAAATAAGCTTTTATATCAAATTGAAAAGCATACATTTTTCAATGTTTTGTCACATATCAATGATACAAAATGTATAGCAGAAGGAAGAAGTATATTTATTAATTCTATTCCTGGATTTGCATTGACAGATCTTGATTATGAGCTGTTAAAGAGTAAGTACGGTGAATTGTTAAAAAATGCAGTTATTGAGATTACTGAGCAGAGAGAAATCGATGATGAAACATTCTCTGTTATCAATGCAAGAAGAGATAAAGACGGCTACAACCTTGCTATTGATGACTATGGAAGTGGTTGTTCTAACACTAATAGTCTTCTTAGGTATATGCCACAGGTTGTTAAATTAGACAGACTTCTTATTACAGGTATAGACAGAAATGCCAAGAAACAGTTCTTTGTTAACAGTATTATCTCCTTTGCCCGTGAGAATGATATGCTTATTCTTGCTGAAGGTGTTGAAACAGAAAGTGAGCTTAAGACTGTAATTCGTCTTGGCGTAGATATGATACAGGGATTCTTCACCGCAAAACCAGCTTATGAAGTTATCGATGAAATTGATGGAGAAATAAAGAAGATTATCATTGATGAGAATCTTAAGGTAAGTGGTAATCAGAGAATGGTTTATACTGCTTCTTCAGATGTTGATCTTTCTGTTGTTCATCTTGCTATGGAGGATTATACAAAGATTAACGTTGCAACTGGTGTTGTTGGCTTGGTGGGTAATCCTGAGTATACAGCAGATATGGTTATAAGGGTAAAGGAAAATACTGATACAATTCTTTATCTTAACAATGTAAATCTTAATGCTGTTGATGATGAGCCATGTATTGATATTGGAGAAAATTCTAATGTTACAATTGCGCTTGAAGGAAATAATAAGCTTAATGCCAAGGGAATTCATGTTCCGGAAAGCAGTTCGTTAACTATTAAGGGTACAGGTAATCTTTCAATTAGTGCTAAGGGACATCAGTGTTATGCAATTGGTGCTGATGCTGAAAGTGCATTTGGTAATATAATGATCAGAAGTTCAGGTGATCTTAATATCTTTGTTGATGGTGAAAACTGTGTAGGTATAGGCGGAGGTGTTGTAGGTTCAAATTCTGAAATTCATCTTGCGCTTGGTAGCAGACGCGTCAATGTTGCCGCTATTGATGCTGTTGGAATTGGATGTTATAAGGGCAATGTTCCAATTACAATCAAAGAATGTTCGTTTACTTCTGATTTTAGAGTTAACAGAGGCGTTGTTATCGGTGCTTTTGAAGGAGATGCGGATATTACAATTCAAAACTACAGTATCGAAATCGAGGGTAGTGGTACTCAGGTTTGTGGTATAGGAAGCATTGGAAAAGTCGATGGAAAGGTATTAATGTCTTCTGGTTCATATAAGATTAAGCTTAATGGACAGAAATTATATCTACTCGGATGTAACGAGGGTGCTCTTGATATTATATTTGAGCATACAAAGATTGATATGATGGGTGAAGGAGATAGTGTAATTGGTTTTGGTTCTTATGATAATAAATCAAGCTTTAATTCTTCTGAATGTTTCCTTGGACTCGTTATCAATGCATCCTCACCAACTGCATTTGGCGTAAATACTGAGACATCGAATTTGGTTGTAAGACATTCAGAAATTAAGATTAATGGTTCAGATGTTAAATACTAATTTGAAACCTCTTAGAGTCTGATAAAGGGAGTTTTATTGTGAAAAGAACTGTTGGAATTATCCAAATATATGTTATGTGGCTTATAGATATTGTAATTCTGTCTGCCTCATACATGATTTTATATTTCATAAGATTTAAAGAACTCAAATTTGATGGTAATAAAGGTTTATATATTACTATTTTGATGATTCTTCTCATGATGCATACACTTTATCATTTTGCATCGCGCTGGTACAAGAATTATCTTAAACGAGGATACTTTAAGGAATTATCTGCTGTATGCAAGTGTAATGCTATACTTGCGTTACTGATTATTGTTGTCAGTTATATATTTGGATGGGCTGGTAGCATTTCAAGAATTATTGTTTTGGGTGCTATGCTTGTTAATGCTGTTTTGACATTTGTTGCACATCTTATTATTAAGGAAATCTTTAAAAAAGTACTTAACGGCGATGGAATGTCTACAAGTATGATTATTGTAGCCCAGGAGGGCATGCTGGAAGAAACCAGGGAGACCTTACTGCAATCTCTGGAAGGTTACTATCGTATTGTAAATGAAGTTGAGGTTAATAAAGAATCCATCAGTGATGTAACTGAAAAATTGATTAGTGTTGCATTTGATGAGGTATTTATTAACACCCCTGATATTTCACAAAGAAGACTGACCCCTGTTATTCGTAAATTTGAAGACATGGGAGTTGTAACACATTATAATCTGGATTTGCCTGATATTGGAGAGGCATCAAGTAAGGTTGGAAGTCTTGGAGATTATAATGTAATTACTTATTCTATGGTTCAAAGTTCTGCTACAGGTTTGCTCATTAAGAGAACTATGGATATTATAGGCGGTCTGGTTGGAGTAGTTGTTACAGGTGTTTTATTATTATTCATTGCACCGATTATTAAACTGGATTCTAAAGGCCCTGTATTCTTTTCTCAGACAAGAATTGGAAAAAATGGCAGAAGATTTAAGATTTATAAGCTTAGATCTATGTATATAGATGCTGAAGAAAGAAAAGAAGAACTTATGAAAGACAATGAGATGTCTGGATTAATGTTTAAGATTGAGGATGATCCTCGTGTAACAAGAGTGGGTAAATTCATTAGAAAGACAAGTCTTGATGAATTTCCACAGTTTCTCAATGTGCTTAAAGGTGACATGAGCCTTGTTGGTACAAGACCACCAACAGAAGAAGAGTTTGAGCAATATAGTGAACACTATAGAAGACGTTTGTCAATGACTCCTGGTCTTACAGGTATGTGGCAGGTAAGCGGACGAAGTGATATTACAGATTTTGATGAAGTTGTTAAGTTGGATCTTCAATACATTGACAATTGGAGCATTGGACTTGATATAAAAATTTTGCTTCAGACATTTGCAGTTGTACTTTTTGAAAAGGGAGCAAAATAATTAAAGGAGTTATTATATTATGAAAAATGAGAAAGAATCAGTTACAATGACTAATTCTCAAGCAAAGCGTGCAGCCAGAAAGAAAGAAGCAGAGAGAGTAAAAAAGCAGGCTCTTAAGGAAAAGATAATATGGTATTCAATTGGAGTTGTTGTTGTACTTGCAATTGTTGCGTTAATTTGTGCTTTTGTGGTAAGAACTCTTAACAGAGTAGTTCCGTCTGATGACTATTCAGCATGTCTTGATATGAATGGATTTATCAATGGAACAGCTGCTGGAGATATTGAATTACCAGAGTATAACAATGTGACTATACCGTTCAATGAAGTTGAGTACACAGATGAGGAACTTGAAAACTATATTGATTCAATGCTTGAAGCAAGAAAAACTATTAATGATGACACATCGTTGAAGGTTGCTTCTGGTGATGAGATTAATCTTGATTATGTTGGTAAGATTGATGGAGTTGAGTTTGAGGGTGGTAGTGCTGAAGGCTATGATCTTGTAATTGGATCGGAAAGCTTCATTCCAGGGTTTGAGGACCAGCTTATTGATGCACAGGTAGGCAGCACATTTGATATTGATGTAACCTTCCCAGAGGATTATAGCGAAAATCTTGCAGGAAAAGATGCTGTGTTTACAATTACTGTCAACGGTATATATGAAACTCCTGAATTGACAGATGATTTTATTGTAAGTGAATTTGGTGATGTTGCCTCAACTGTTGAAGAATATAAGCAGCATATTATTGATACAAATTATGACTCTAATCTCACAGCGTGGATTGAAAACTATATTGAAGAGAATTCTAATGTAATCAGATTCGATAAGAAATATCTTAAAAATCTTAAGTCTGTTTTAAAGTATGAAGAACAGCAGAATTATGAATACATGAATGAGATGTATGAGTCAATTTTAGGATATAGCTATTATTCATCATTTGAAGATTATGTTGGAATGAGTGAAAAAGAATATGATGAGACTGTTGTATCATATGCTAAAGATGCATATAAGGCTGATCTTGCATATCAGGCAATATTTGAAATAGAAGGGTTGTCCATTGATACTGAGTATGCCAAGACATCATTTATGTCATTAGGCAATACTGAAGCTGCGTGGGATAATCAGTCAGAACAGTATGGCGCACCATATATGATGAAACAGGGTATAAAGAATAAGGTTATTGAATACATTAAATCAAAAGTTAATGTACAGTAATATCTAAGAGGATTTATTGATGAAAAAGAACTGGATTAAGTTTGTACTTGTTATAATATTGGGACTGCTGCTATTCTACATGTCGAACGCTAATCCGAATTCTGATTTGCCTGTTATTAGTGAGTATGCAGAGACTGAATTTGCTGAAACAGTAGAAGCAGAGGATACAGTAGAAGTTACTGAAACAACGGATGCTGTTCAGATTAAGGAGTACCGATTCAGAAACTCAAAACTTCTCAATCAGCACTATGATAAGCATGGTAAAGAAATGGGCTTTGCATCAGCTTTAGAATATGAGGCCGCGGCCTCTGATGTTGTAAATAATCCGAATGCGTTGAATAAAATTGAAGCAGAGGATGGCGATTTCGTATATTACGTAGAAGAAACCAATGAATTTGTAGTTCTGTCTACTGATGGTTATATCAGAACGTATTTCCTTCCTGATTCTGGAAAGAAATATTATGATAAGCAATGATTTTTGATTAAAGGAGATTTATATGCAGTTTCTTGCAGATATGTTTTCAAATAAAGCTTTTTTGGCTGGATTATTGGGATGGTTTGTTGCCCAGTTTTCAAAGACAATAATTTACTTTATTGTAAATAAAAAATTTAGAATTGAAAGAATGTTTGGTGGTGGAGGAATGCCAAGTTCACATTCAGCAACCGTAGCTGGATTAACCACAGCTGTTGGAATGCTACATGGTGGAGATAGCATTGAATTCGCTATTGCATTTTGTTTTTCAATAATCGTTATGTATGATGCCATGAATGTTCGTATGGAAACAGGACGTCAGGGTAAAGTTCTTAATGACATGCTAGAGATATTTAAAAACATGGGTAATAACATTTCACCAGAAGAGCGTTTGAAAGAATTGGTCGGACATACACCGACTCAGGTTCTTGTTGGTTGTTTACTGGGTGTTGCGGTTGGTGTTGTAGTGGTGTTATATCTCTAAATTTGGAGGATTAAAATGTTAAAAAAGTATTTGATTATATTTTTGATATCAATGATTCCGTTGATTGAACTTAGAGGTGCCATACCTGTTGCTCTTGCTCCTGAAGCTGCACAGATACATTTGCTTGGCATGTCATTCCATGGACTTGAATTACCAATTCTTTGGTCTTATGTTGTATGCATAATTGGAAATATGTTACCAGTTCCGATCATCTATTGGTTTGCACTTGCAGTTATAAAGTGGGGACAGAGTAAAAAGATTCCATTATTCTCAAAGTTTTGTCATTTTTGTATGGAAAAGGGAGAGAAGGGCGGAAAGAAACTACAGGAAAAAGCAGGAAAAGGTTTATATATAGCATTATTCCTGTTTGTAGGTATTCCACTTCCCGGTACAGGAGCATGGACTGGTACTTTAGCTGCCAGCATCCTGGAGATGGATTTTAAAAAGAGTATTATCGCAGTTGTATGTGGCGTAGTATTAGCTGGCATTATTATGGGTTGTGGTACAGGTATTGTTACCTGGGTTGTTTCTTTGTTTTAGATTTTAAAGTCTGCTTCGGGCAGACTTTATTTGCTATAGGCGGAGTATATTATGGATTTTATTTATATGTTTAAATTTTATATTGCCTGTTTAGCTTTGAATGTTGTCGCATTGCCATTATGTTATAAGGTTTTTGGGAAAATGCGTAACGGTGGAATGTTTATAAGTAAATCGCTTGGCCTCTATATTACGGGGTATGTAATGTGGCTGTTGTCTTCGCTTAAACTTTTAAAGTTTTCTGACTATGGTGCTATTATCTCATTTTTGATTGTTTTACTGGTTGGTTATTGTCCTGTAGTAGTAGGAATAGTAAAGAATAAAAGCAATAAGTTTGTAGAATATATTAAGTCAAATTATAAATCCTATATTATCTGTGAAATTGTATTCATATTAGTATTTGTTTTTATAAACTGGATATTTGCCCATAGAATCCCGGGTTCTGAAACTGAAAGAATGATGGATCTTGGTTTTATGAACAGCTTGTATATGACTGAATATATGCCACCCAAGGATATGTGGGCTGCAGGATCTTATATAAATTATTATTACTTCGGTCAGTACATTATTACATTTCTAACTAAGCTAAGTTTTATTCCAGTTGGATACGGTTATACGTTTGGGCTTTTTCTAATCATTTCCTGGGGTATTGTTGCTGTATTTTGCCTTGTATATTCAATTACGGATAGTAGGGTTGCAGGAGTATTGTCATCAGCAGGGGTATTTTTAGCTGGCAATATGCATTATGTCGTATTTGGAAAGATTGTTCCGATGATTTGGGATGTACTGCAGTTAGAAGGGGATAAGCCTAAATACTGGTTTGCTAATTCAACCAGATACATAGGTTATGTACCTGAAATGGCCGGTGATAAGACTATCCATGAGTTCCCATCTTACTCGTTTATAGTAGGAGATTTACATGCACATGTAGTAAATCTTTTGGTAGTTATTGTCATTCTTTCTTTGTTATGGTGTTACCTGATTCACATTAAAGAAACGTGTTCCAAGGACAGTAATATTTTTAAAGTATGTATCAATCCATATACCATACTTATCGCATTTCTTTTGGGAATATGCAGTATGTCGAATTATTGGGATCTGCCTATTTACTATGTGGTTTCTGGAAGCATCATTTTGTTTGGTATGATATATGCAGTTGGATTAACTAAAGAAGTCCCTATATTTGTTGGTTTGACAGGAATAATTATTTATATTCTGAATCTTGTTATTGCTTTACCTTTTAATCTTAAATTTGAAAAGATGATAGAAGGCATAGGAATAGTTGAACAAAGAAGTTTGTTCTATCAATATCTCTTGTTGTGGGGCTTTCCTGTAATACTTGCTATATTGTTTTTTATTAATGTGATTAGAACAAAGAAGTTTGATGTTAATATCCTGTATATTACCATGCTTTTACTATGCGCTATAGGACTCACACTTATACCGGAACTCGTTTTTGTAAAAGATATTTATATTGATGGATTTCCACGTGCCAATACTATGTTTAAGCTTTCCTACGAAGCTTTTGTGATGTTTGGAATTTGTATTGGATGTGTAATTAATCATTTTTATAAACAGTCTAAAGAATCTGAAGGTTTAGAAAGCTATAGAGTTAAGAAGATTAGTATTGTATCAACAATCTTACTTTTGTGTACATGCTGTTATAGTATTACAGCGGTTAATATGTGGATTAGTGACTTCTCTAAAGAAACTTTTAGAGGATTCGATGCGGCTTCTACCTTAAAGAATAATAATTTTTATGAGTTAGATGCTATAGATTTTCTGGTGGAATACTCTGTGGCAAATGAGCAGCTTCAGCCAACTGTATTAGAGGCAGATGGGGACAGTTATACTAATACATGTCGTGTTTCTGTTCTAACAGGTTTTCCTACAGTCTTAGGTTGGCATACACATGAATGGTTGTGGCACAATTCCTATAACTATATGGAAAAAAGAAGAATGGATGTTGAAGAACTCTATTCTGGGGAAGATGTTAGTAATAAGAAACTTTTAGTACAAAAATATGATATAGATTATATCTATATTGGTTTAAAAGAATATAGTAAATATGAAATTGTACAAAACAGTCTGTTGGAAGAACTCGGTGAAGTTATATTCTGTGAAGCATGTGATAGTGGTGAAATAATTGAGATTATAAAAGTTGCAAAATAGGATGAATACAAATAGCAAAATAATTAGATTTTTGACAATTGCATATATTTATTGTCCTATATTCATATTTTTGTTTGGGTATATAAAGATTTGGATTAGTCTTATTACTGTAGGAGTTTGCATTTTCTATCTGCATAAGATGTTCTCAGATTATGAAGGAGCAAAATGTGAGAAGGATATTTTTATAGAGATTCCTATTGCAATTATATGCTTGTGTATTGTAGTTACGTATTGCCTGTATTTGGGTTATGGTGGTTTGTTGCTTCAGGCGGGGGACTGGGCAAAACACAATGCTGTTTTACATGATTTAACAGAACATTCATGGCCAGTTTTTTATAGCGATTACGAAAAATGCATGCTTACGTATTATCTGGGCCAGTATATTATTCCAGCGATGGCAGGGAAAGGTGCAATTCAGTTTACTGGTGACGTTGCATCAGGATTTCCAACAGCCAGTACTGTTATGGCTATATGGGGAATTGGAGGAATTTATCTGGTCTTTGTTAATCTTGTAAGGATTACAGGCTCTGGAACATTATTTAAGCAGTTTAGATGTTTGCTTATTATGTTATTTTTTAGTGGTGTTCTTCCTCTTGTTCAATTGGTAACATCAGGAATTTATGGAGAGGATATGTATTCTCTGGGTAGTAACCACTGGCTTTTATATAAGGGGATATCCATGCAATATAGAAGCAATACTGTTATGCTCAGATGGGTATTTCCGCAGGTTGTTGTTATCTGGCTTATTGTTATATTTTTTGTGGAATATAAGGATTTATATAAGCACTATGTTTTGCTATTTGCTCCAGTTTTAATATATGGCTCATTTTCCATAGTAATGTTAGCGGTTTTGGCAATAGGATATGCGACATACAGAATATTGATTGAGGCAAGAAGAAAAGAAATAATTAAAGATATTTTTTCACTTAATAACATTTTGCCAATGGCTTCCATGGGAGTAATATTGATCTCATTTTTTATGGGGTATCTTATGGTAGAAAAGCCTGAGTTCATGTCATTAAAATGGCAATTGACTGATGTTGCTGATATTTGGGGATTACTTGCATTTGATTTCTTTATGTTTGGTATATATGCGATTTGTGTTTACAAAAAGCAGAAGAATAATCCATTGTTTTATATTTGCATTGTCCTGTTGAGCTTTATTCCATGCTTTAAGATGGGACTGTTTAACGATTTTGTAATGTGTAGTTCAATTCCTGGTCTGTTTATGGTGATGATCTGGGTTATTATGTACCTTAATGATGTGGATGAAACTAAAGGTTATGGTACCCGTGTTGGTATTATTGCAATGTGTCTTATCGTTGGAGCATGGTATCCGTTCGTAGAAATTAAGGACAACGTAAAGGCATATATTTATAATGGCGAAGGAGAAGTGGCTGATTACTATGTTACTTTGGGCAAGTTTGCTGATAGAGATTCTGACGAACAGCAGGACTTGATTTATAATTATTTTACTTATGATTTAGATGGTAAATTTTTCTATGAATATATTTCGCGTAAAAAGATTGACTAGGCCTACAATTATATTTGTTTTAATACTTGGTATTATACTGGGGATGAGTGGTTGTAGTAGGGTTTCACCTTCAGCTACGGCTGCAGGAATGTATTTTGATACTTTTATAACTATTACTGGCTATGATGATACTGATGAAGAGGTTTTGAATTCCGCAATTGATGAGTGTAAAAGGTATGAACTAATCTTTAGTAAGACCAATGAAGACAGTGAATTGTATGCTATTAATAACAGAGATAACCCTCTTTCTAAGGATGAGATAAAGTCCATTGAAGGGATTGTATCTTTGGATGAAGATGCATATGTAGCCTATATATCTGAAGATATGTATACAGTTGCCAACGAGGCAATCAAATATTGCGCTGATACTGAAAATGCGTATAATCCAGCACTTGGTGGCGTGATAGATTTGTGGGACTACCATAGTGACAATCCTGCTGTTCCAGCACATGAATTGGTAGAGGAAAGACTTAAACATACTAATATCAGCGATGTTTCTGTGTTTTGTCTGGATGATTCTGACAGCTATATTATTGAAATTATAGATAATGAACTTAAACTTGATTTTGGTGGCATAGCCAAAGGCTATATTGCAAATAAGATGAGAGACTATCTTGTAAACAAAGGCTGTAATGAGGCAGTTATAGCTCTTGGGGGGAATATATACTGTGTTGGTGACAAAAATGGTGTTGGCTATAAAGTCGGTGTTCAGAGACCATTTGGTTATCAGGGCGAAAGTGCATTGTCTATAGAAGTTGCAAACACGAGCGTGGTAACTTCTGGAGTATACGAGCGTCATTTTGAAGTAGATGGCCATATGTATCACCATATTATTTCTTCAGAAACTGGTTTCCCTGTAGAAAATCAACTTTATGGTGTGACTGTAGTATGCGAGGATTCTTTAAGAGCTGACGTACTTTCAACTGCACTTATATGTATGGGGGAAGATAAGGCCTTAGAGTACATTGATAAACAGAATGATATAAAGGTTATTATGAATTTTCAAAATGGAAGCATAATCGAAAAAGGTTTTTAAGGTTTGAAGAAGAGAGATTATATTGCTATAGCAGCGATTGTAATTATAATCATTTTAATATTTGTATTGTGGAAAGCGGTATTTGATGACAAGGGCTCAAATGCAGTTGTTGTCAGGGATAATGTACAAATTGCGTTGAATGGGTTATCGGATGACTGCTATCTTGTTATTTCAGGGGGAGATGTCGTAAGATTTATTTCTGAAAAAGAAGCAGAAGAAGCGTTTGAAAAAGATGAAAATGCGACAAATCTTTTATTTGTTGGTAAGGGTAAGGCTGATATGGTCAAAGCAAGATGTAAAGACCAGGTGTGTGTGAATATGAAAACTGTATCGAATGTAGGTGAATCTATTATATGCATGCCAAATAAAATATATGTCACGATTAAATGATGGAAAACAGATATGATAGTAAAACAAAAAGAATAGCACTAGATGGTATGTTTGCTGCTCTTGGCATTATATTGGGCTATGTAGAAACACTGATTCCTGTAAGCTTCGCAATTCCTGGAATTAAGCTTGGACTTGCAAATATAGTTGTTTTATATGTTCTTTTGACCATGAAACCAACAGATGCCATAACAGTAAGTGTGATTAGAGTATTAGCGGTTGGATTTATGTTTGGGAATATGAATTCAATTATTTATTCAATTTCTGGTGCATTATTTAGCTTCGCGATTATGTGGGGAATGTTAAAATTTAGCTATTTTCATGTAATTGTTGTAAGTGTTTTTGGCGCATTGTTTCACGTACTGGGGCAATTGCTGGCAGGAGTCTTTTGGTATCCTGTTAATGTGTTATTCTATTACGGTATGTTTATTGTGATTGCTGCAGTCGTGACAGGAATAATTAATGGTATCATTGTTGACACGGCTAAACGCTATATTTATAATAAATTGATATGATTAAAACATGGAGGATTATGGATTTTTATGAGACAGTTTACCTCAAATGAACTTAGAACTTTATGGAAAGAATTTTATATAAAGAGAGGACACGTGGATGTTGGAGCGGTATCACTTGTATCCGACGGTTCGACAGGTGTTCTTTTTAATGTTGCAGGTATGCAGCCACTTATGCCTTACCTTCTTGGTGAGAAGCATCCAATGGGAACAAGACTTTGCAATGTGCAGGGTTGCGTTCGTACTAATGATATCGATTCAGTAGGTGATAAGAGTCATGTAACATTCTTTGAAATGATGGGTAGCTGGTCACTGGGAGACTACTTCAAAGAAGACAGATGTAAATGGAGTTATGAACTTCTTACAGAAGTATTTGGATTTGACCAGGATCATCTTGCAGCAACTGTATTTGCAGGTGATGAGAATGCTCCACGTGATGAAGAAGGAGCACAGTACAGAATAGCTTCAGGTTTTAAACCAGAGAATATATATTACCTTCCAGCAGATGATAACTGGTGGGGACTTGAGTTTGGTCCATGTGGTCCAGACAGTGAGATGTTCTATATTGCTGATGTACCTGATTGTGGTCCTAATTGTGGCCCTGGATGTTCATGCGGTAAGTATACAGAGCTTGGTAATGATGTATTTATGCAGTATGAGAAGCATCAGGATGGTCATTTGACACCACTTGCTAAGAAGAATGTTGATACAGGTTGGGGACTTGAGAGAAATCTTGCTTTCTTAAATGGTTCAAAGGATGTATATCAGACAGACCTTTTTGTTCCAACAATTTCATATATAGAAGAAGTAACTGGTGTTAAATATAACTCTGATGAAAAGCTTACTAAGTCTATGCGTATTTTAGCTGACCATATGCGTACAAGTGTGATGCTCATTGGTGATGAAGCAAAGCTTCTTCCATCTAATGCTGGTGCTGGTTATGTACTTAGAAGACTTATTCGTCGTGCAGTAAGACATGGTCGTACACTTGGTCTTACAAAGGCTAATTTACTTGAAGTTGCTAATATTTATATTGAGAAGGTTTACAACGAAAGCTATCCACTTCTTGTAAAGAATCATGACTTTATTATCAGAGAACTTGATAAAGAAATCGTTCGTTTCGAGTCTACTCTTGAAAATGGTATGAAAGAGTTTAAGAAGATTCTTGATGATAAGAAGAAAGCAGGTGCTTCATCTATCGATGGTAACGAAGCATTCTATCTTTATGATACATTTGGATTCCCAATCGAGCTTACAGTAGAAATGGCCGATGAAGAGGGAATGAGCGTAGATGAAGCTGGATTCAATACAGCCATGGAAGCTGCTAAACAGAAAGCTAGAGAAAATGCTAACTTTGCTCAGAAGGTTGCAGATGCTGATTTATTTGAATCTATCGAAGCTACAACAGAATTTGTTGGATATGATAAATTGACAGCTGAAAGTGAAATAATTGCTATTGCAGATGAAGAAGCAATTGTTGAAGCGCTTTCATCTGGCGCAAATGGAACTATTATTACAAAGTCAACTCCTTTCTATGCAACAATGGGTGGTCAGAGTGCTGACTTTGGTGTGATTGAAACTGCAACAGGTGTATTTAAAGTTACAGATGTAATGAAGCTTAAGGGTGGCAAGGTAGCACATGTTGGTACTGTTGAATCTGGTTCTATTGCAAATGGTGCTAAAGTAACACTTAAGGTTGATGGAGACAGACGTTCTAATATCTGTAAGAACCACTCAGCAACACATTTACTTCAGAAAGCATTAAGAGAAGTACTTGGTGATCATGTTGAACAGGCTGGTTCGTTCCAGGATGCTGAAAGAACAAGATTTGACTTCTCTCATGGTCAGGCAATGACTAAGGAAGAAATTGAAAAAGTAGAAGCAATTGTAAATGCTAAGATTGCTGAAGATCTTCAGGTAGTTACAAATGTAATGTCTATAGAAGAAGCAAAGAAGAGTGGAGCAATGGCTCTCTTCGGAGAAAAGTATGGTGCTGAAGTTAGAGTAGTTGCAATGGGAGATTTCTCGAAGGAACTCTGTGGTGGTACACATGTAGCGCATACAGGACTTATACAGAACTTTAAAATTGTATCAGAAAGTGGTGTAGCTGCTGGTGTTCGTCGTATCGAAGCAATCACAGGTGCTAATGTAACTGCTTATTGTAAGAATATTGAGGCACAGTTAAATGAAGCTGCTTCAATTGTAAAATCTACTCCAGCTAACTTGCTTGATAAGCTCGTAGGTATGATGAAAGAAATGAAAACTCTTAATTCTGAAATCGAGAGTCTTAAGGCTAAGGCCGCTCAGGCATCACTTTCATCACAGGGAAGTGAAGCAAAAGAAATCAACGGAGTAAAAGTTATTGCTACAAAGGTTAGTGGCGTTGACATGAATGGACTTCGTGATCTTGCTGATAACTTAAGCGATAAACTTGGCGAAGGAGTAATTGTAATTGCGTCTGACCAGGATGGAAAGGTTAATCTTGTTGTTAAAGCCACAGATGAGGCTCAGAAGAAGGGTGCTCATGCTGGTAACCTTATTAAAGAAATTGCAAGCCTCGTAGGTGGTGGCGGCGGCGGTCGTCCAAACATGGCTCAGGCTGGTGGTAAGAATCCAGCAGGCATAGATGCATGCTTAGCTAAGGCTGAGGAAGTAATTGCCAGTCAGATTAAATAATTTGAGATTTTAGGGGGATACAAATGTGTCCCCCATTTTTGTTCATTTAAGGAGCATGAAAGTGAGAAGTAATAAGATGACAAAAATATTGCTGGTGCTTGTATTGGTTGTTTTTATATTTGCGCTAGGAGGAATGCTTTTCCTGAACTTTTGGCCAGGTATAGGTAGGGTTCCAGATGAAAATAAAAGGCAGACATACGCAAATCGAACTGAGTATTATGATGGTAATGCTTTCAGAAACAAAAACACTGATATTGCTCAATTAGCTGATAGTAAGGATATTAAAGGAAGCAGACTTAAACCGACTGATACAATCCCGGTGGTTAAAAATGAAAAGATAGAGGATGGAGAAGAAGGCAAATTATTTGTTACATGGATGGGACATTCAACTTCTCTTGTTCAGCTTGGAACAAAGAATATTTTGATTGATCCAGTATTTAGCAAATATGCATCTCCTGTGCAATTTGTTGGTCCAAAACGATTTTCAGAAGTTCCTGTTGAATATGAGGATATGCCAACAATTGATATCATGCTTATTTCACATGACCATTACGATCATCTTGATTATAAAACAATTAAAGAAATGGATTATAAGGTTAAACACTATATTGTTCCGCTTGGCGTTGAAAGCTACCTTGAGGGATGGGGAGTGGATGCAGAAAAGATTACCAATATGGCGTGGTATGAAAATATAACCATTGATAATATTGAGTTTACAGCAACACCTTCTCAACACTACACTATGAGAAATCCATTACATCAGAATGTGAGCTGGTGGTGCGGTTATTACTTTAAGGATGATTATCACAGTGTTTATTACACAGGAGATGGAGGATACTGTGATGATTTTAAAGAGATATCAGAAAATGTTGGAAATATAGACCTTGCCTTGTTGGAATGCGGACAGTATGGCAAAGGTTGGCCATTTATTCATATGTTTCCGGAACAAGCAGTTCAGGCGGTGTGTGACCTGAATCCAAAGTGGACAATTCCTGTTCATTGGGGTGCTTATTGTATATGTAATAATGATTGGGATGATTCTATAATCAGATTTACTGGATGTGCAGACATGAAGAATCTTCAATATGCAACTCCACTTATTGGGCAAAGAGTTGACTATGATTTGATTAATGAATTCAATGAGGAGTGGTGGTTAAATATTAATTAATATAGTCACATTTGACAATTTGTGTGTGCAAATGTATAATCCTTGATAGTTGAATATGGCTATGAAGATGCGTAAGTAGTATATATATGACAATCTGAGAGAGTTACGTCACCGGCTGAGAGCGTAATATTAGGGTATATATATGAATTTCAACATTGGAGCCTTCCTCGAAAACATCATATGATGTGATGATTAAGTGGATGCAAACGTAGCATATACGTTAAGAGTGCGAATATAATAAGCGTTATATTCGAAAATGGGTGGTACCGCGAAAATTTTCGTCCCATGGCTAAGGCCATGGGATTTTTTATTTTAAATCGATGGCTACTTTTCGAAATAATAAAGTTTAGTTTAGGAGGTTATTATGGCTGATCTTAATGAATTGAGCGAAAAACTGTCTGCGATTAGACAGGAAATCAAAGATGAACTTGTTAATATTACAAGTTCAAAGAGTGTATATGAATACCGTAAGATTATTATGGATTCAAAGAGCGGAAAAATCGGTTCTCTCATGAAGGAAATGGGTAAGATTCCTAATGAGATGAAAGCTGAGTATGGTAAAAAAGTAAATGAAATCAAGGTTTGGGCTCAGGCTGAGTTTGATGAACTTGATAAGAAATTAAAAGAAGCAGAAATGCGTGTTAAGTATGAGAGTGAGAAGATAGATGTTACACTTCCTGCTAAAAAGTCTAAAAAAGGTAACCTTCATCCAAATACACAGATGCGTAATCAGCTTGTAGATATATTCGGTTCTATGGGATTTGATATCTATGAAGGAAGAGAAATTGAAACAGATTACTATAACTTCACAGCACTTAATATCCCACAGGATCATCCAGCAAGAGATATGCAGGATACATTCTATTTAAGTCCAGAGTTCTTATTGAGGACTCAGACTTCTTCAGGACAGATTCATGTAATGGAAGAGAAGAAGCCACCTATTAAGATTATTTCACCTGGTAAGGTTTTCAGATCTGATGATGATGCTACTCACTCACCAATGTTCTCGCAGATGGAAGGTCTTGTAGTTGATAAGGGCATTACACTTTGTGACCTTCAGGGTATGCTTGATGTGTTTGTACAGAAGATTTTTGGAGAAGATACAAAGACAAGACTTCGTCCTTCATACTTCCCATTTACAGAGCCTTCTGTAGAGGTTGATGTTAGTTGCTTCCAGTGTAAGGGTGCAGGTTGCAGACTTTGCAAGGGAACTGGCTGGATAGAGATTCTTGGAGCAGGTGTTGTTAATAAGACAGTACTTGAAGGTTGTGGAATCGACAGTAATGTATATAGTGGTATCGCTTTTGGTATCGGTATTGAGCGAATTGCAATGCTTAAATATGGTATCAATAATATTAAGCACTTGTTTGAATCTGATCTTAGAGTACTTGATCAGATAGACGATTAATTGGAAGGAGGATTTCGATATGTTATTACCATTAAGCTGGTTAAAAGATTATGTTGATGTAAATGTTGATGTAGATACACTTGAAGAAAAACTCTTTTCATGTGGTTTCGAAGTTGAAGAAAAATATGAAGTTGGTAAGGATATCAGCAATGTAGTTGTTGGCTATGTTAAAACTTGTGAAGCTATTCCTGATACACATCTTCATGTATGTCAGGTTGATGCTGGTGCACATGGTGAGTTTCAGATCTGCTGTGGTGCTGACAATGTTGTAGCTGGTGGCAAATTCCCTCTTGCTTTAGTTGGTGCAACAGTTTATGCAACAGCCAAGGATCATAAGACTGTTGAAGGCGTTATGACTATTGGAGCTGGTAAACTTCGCGGATATGATTCGTTTGGTATGCTTTGTTCTGGTACAGAGCTTGGCGTTAGTGAAGATATGTTCCCAGGTGGAGGCTACAATGGTCTTCTTGTTCTTCCGGAGGATGCAGAAGTTGGTGCGGATGTTAAGCCGATACTTGGACTTGATGATTATATATTTGATGTATCAATCACATCAAACAGACCAGACTGTCAGAGTATCTTTGGCATTGCAAGAGAGGTTGCAGCTGTACTTGAACTTCCACTTAAGCAGCCGGCTCTTGACTATACAGAAACAGATGTGACTATTCCATTTAACGTATCTGTTGATGCGCAGGATCTTTGCCCTAGATATTCAGCTCACTACGTATATGATGTTAAGATTGCAGAGTCTCCAGCATGGATGAAGAGAAGACTTGCACTTGTTGGATGCAGTGCAATTTCTAATATGGTTGATATTACCAACTATGTTATGAAGGAACTTGGTCAGCCAATGCATGCATTTGATTTCAATTATCTTGAAGCTGATGCAATTAACGTAAGACGTGCCAATGATGGCGAAAAGATTGTTACTCTTGATGAGAAAGAGTTTACTCTTACAAATGACAATCTTGTAATTTGTGACGGCAAAAAGCCTGTTGCATTAGCTGGTATCATGGGTGGTCTTAATTCAGAAATTCTTGATACAACTACAGCTGTTATGTTTGAATCGGCTAAATTTGCACATGATAACATCAGAAAGAGTTCAAAAGCTCTGGGACAGGTGTCTGATGCAAGTGCTCGTTACACAAAGGGAGTAGATGAGTATACAACAGTAATGGCTATGAAGAGAGCCCTTCACCTTGTTGAAGAACTTGGATGTGGTAAGGTTTCAGCTACAAAGTTTGATGTAAATACTGGTAATTCAGTTGATCCATTTGAACTTAAAGTTAGTGTTAAGCAGGTTAATGGTGTACTTGGTATTACAGTTCCAGACGAGGATATTGTAAGAATCCTTACAAATCTTGATTTTGCCCCAGTACTTAACGGCGATGAACTTACAATGCAGATTCCAGCATACAGAGAAGATATGGTGACATATCAGGATGTAGCTGAAGAAGTAATAAGAATGTATGGATACGAGCATATTGTTCCAACATTCATTCCAACTGCAGAAGTTACAATGGGCGGTTATAATCTTCATCAGAAGAGAGAACTGAAGATTAAGAATGCATTATGTGCCGCTGGCGCATTTGAAGGAATTCATTATTCTTTCTTCTCACCATCTGATCTTGATTTAATCAAGCTTCCTGAAGATGCACCTGAAAGACATGCAATTAAGTTAATTAACCCTATTAATATTGATCTTTCTCTTATGAGAACAACTCTTGCTCCACAGATGATTAATGCAATTGCAAGAAATCAGAAGAAGGGTATTTTAGAAGGCAGAATCTTTGAAATGGGCAATAAGTTTATTCCAAAGGAACTTCCACTTACAGAGTATCCGGATGAGAGAGAGACAATCTGTATTGGTATATTTGGTGAAAATGAGGATTTCTTCTCATTAAAGGGATTAGTTGATGTAATTGCTGATGCTCTTGATATTAAATTTGACTACGAGCAGAGTGAGAAGACATTCCTTCATCCTTATAGAACAGCAAAAGTTTTATGCGAAGGAAAAGAAATCGGATATCTTGGACAGGTTCTCTATGAAATTTGTGATGAACTTGATATGCGTGTAAATGCATATGTAGCTGAAATTGATCTTAAGGCATTAGTTGAATATTATGATAAGGCAAGAAAGTTCATTCCTCTTTCAAAGTTCCTTGAAGAGAAGAGAGACTTCTGTTTTGTAATGGATAAGAATGTAACATGCGCTCAGATTGAGAATGCGGTTATGGATGCATGTGATTATATTACATCTATTGAACTATTTGATATCTATGAAGGAATTCAGCTTGGACTTAACAAGAAGAGTATGGCATTCTCAGTAGTATTCACTCCTAGAGATGAAGAATTCAAACCAGAAGTTATTGATGGATTTGTTGAGAAGATACTTAAGGATGCAGAAGAAAAGCTTGGTGCTGTATTAAGAGCTTAAAGCGTTTCTAATATGCTTTATAATAATAAAAAACTGTTGACTTAATCTTGAAAAAGGTTATAATATACTTTGTGTGTAAACACAAATAACCTGAATCAGTCGGAAAACGAAGACAGGACTGAAGGGAGGCTAAGTTAGATGTCAAGTGTTATCGTAAAAGAAAACGAAACTTTAGATAGCGCATTAAGACGCTTCAAGAGAAGCTGCGCAAAGGCTGGTATCCAGCAGGAAATCAGAAAGCGTGAGCATTATGAGAAGCCATCTGTAAAGCGTAAGAAAAAATCTGAAGCTGCAAGAAAGCGTAAATACAACTAAGATTGTATCAAAAACCCTTAGATATATTCTAAGGGTTTTTTTATGTTCGTTTATATAGGCCAATGAAAAAGATATTCTCATATGTTATAATTAAACACATATAAAGGGAGAATAGATTGATGGGTTTAGTTAGTTGTTTGGCCTTGATATGTATTATTGGTATAGCGATAGTACTAATCAGCAGTATTGTAGACAATAACAGATTTAAAACAATTGAATATAAACTTTCTTCTGATAAGGTTTCCAAAGATTGCAGAATTGTGTTTTTATCAGATTTGCATGGTAACAGATTTGGCATTAAAAATGAAAAACTAATTTCTGCGGTTAGAAAGATTAATCCGGATATTATTATAATGGGTGGTGATATGATTACTGCCACTAAAGATAAAGTGGACTCTTCTAACTGGGATAATGCTTATGCTCTTATTGATGGTCTTAAAGATTATCCTGTTTATTATGGCATTGGCAATCATGAATACAGGATGAATATTTATAGAGAAGATTTTAAAGATTCCTTTGATCGATATAAGAAAAGGTTAGCAGAACTTGGAGTTGATGTCTTATATAACGATGAAAAGTATCTTGTGGATTTCAATATTAATATTAGAGGACTTGTCATTGATAGAAAATATTACAAACGTTTCGAAAAGAATCTGATGGAGGATTCTTATATTGAAAGTTGTTTTGATGATAAAGAAGTTATAGAGGGAAAAAGTCCATATACAATAATGATGGCACATAACCCAGAGTATTTTGAGGCATATTCTAAAAGAGCTGAACTAACTCTTTCGGGACATGTTCATGGAGGAATAGTGAAACTTCCTTTCTTGGGAGGTGTTATATCACCAAGACTCACGTTGTTTCCAAAGTATGATGGAGGTTTGTTTGAAAAAGACAATAATCATATGGTTATAAGCAGAGGGCTTGGGAGTCATACTTTACCATTCAGGGTGTTTAATCCTTGTGAATTATGTGTTATTGATTTGAATAAAATTTAGTTTAAATCTTGCTTTATACCACTATATTTTGTACAATAATAAGGCACATTATTTATAATGTGCACAATATGTTGTGCTTTTGAGGTAGCTATGGCAATTGAGGTTAAACTTGAAGTATTTGAAGGTCCGCTTGACCTTTTACTTCATCTTATAGAGAAGAATAAAGTAGATATTTATGATATTCCGATTGTAATTATTACAGAGCAGTATCTGGAATATATTCGTAAGATGGAATCACAGGATATGAATATTATGAGCGAGTTCTTACTTATGGCAGCAACTTTGCTTGATATTAAGTGTAGAATGCTTCTTCCGGCAACTGTAGATGAAAATGGTGAAGAAGAGGATCCTAGAGCGGAACTGGTTCAGAAACTTCTTGAACATAAGATGTATAAATATATGTCATTTGAGTTAAAGGATATGCATATGGGAGCGCAGAGATTTATCTATAAGCCTGAAACACTTCCGGAAGAAGTTAAAGCATATCAGCCACCAATTGATTATGATTATCTTATCGGAGAGGTTAATCTTCAGAGCTTACATAGAATATTCAGAGAAACTCTTAAGAGAAAAGTTGATAAAATTGATCCTATCAGAAGCCAGTTTGGTAACATCGAAAAGGATGAGATTGAATTGGATTATAAGACGGAATATATAAAAGATTATATTCTGGAACATCATTCCATGAGCTTTAGAGATCTTCTGGAGAAACAGAACAGTAAGATGGAAGTTATTGTATCATTTCTAGTTGTTTTGGAACTGATTAAGATAGGTATTATTTCTATCGTTCAGGATAAAATTTTTGATGATATTTTGATTACTGTTTCAGATGATGCACAGGAAAAACTTGCATTATTTGATTTAGATGCAGTTATATAAGAGGTCGTTATGGACAGAGCAAGACAGGAAGCTGTTATTGAAGCAGTTTTGTTTTCTATGGGAGAGTCTGTAAGTGTAGCAAGACTTGCAGAGATTATAGAGGCAAAACCTTCAGAGGTTAAAAAAATAGTATATGAGATGAAAGCGAAGATGGATGCCGAAGACAGAGGCGTTACAATCACTGAGCTTGATGACGCATTTCAGATGTGCAGTAAGTCTGAACTATATGACTATCTTATAGAACTTACTAAAAATGATAGAAAGTATACTCTTACAGATACAGTGCTTGAAACCTTATCTATCGTTGCATATAAGCAGCCGGTTACAAGAGCGGATATAGAGAAAATCAGAGGTGTTGATTGTAGCCATGCAATTAATAAGCTGATTGAACTTGACCTGGTTAAGGAACTGGGAAGAATGGATGCACCAGGTAGACCAATTTTATTTGGAACTACTGAACAGTTTCTTAGAAGTTTTGGAGTTAAGTCGCTTGAGGACCTTCCTGAGATGAGTCAGGTACAAAAGGAAGAATTCAGAGAACAGGCAGAAGCTGAGGTTCAGCTTTCACTTAATATTTAATTGGAGTAACGATGGTTTCTAAAGAAGAAGCAAAAATTAAATTAAGAAAAGCAGGTTATACTGTGGCGGCAGATAATGCTGTAATTACAATTCTTGTGTCAGAAGGAACAAATATTAAGAACGTTGTTAAGAATATTAAAGAGTTGTTCCTTGAGATTGGTTACGAAGCCAGCTTTGGTGTCAGACAGACTAACTCGGATATGGGTGATGTCTCTGTAAACGATGAGGAAGATGCATTTGACGCTATCACAGAAGATGTATCTGAAGATACTGCAGACGTAGCCGCTCTAGCTGACATTAAGGAAAAGCCTTTTACAGAAGATATAATAGTTGAGAATAAGGCTGAAAAAAAGGCAAAGAAGCCTGTTGCTAAGAGCAAAGCAAAGGTTGCTAAAAGTAAAATAGTCGAAGAAGATGATTTCTTTGACGATGAAGATGAGAATCCTGAAGAGGCTGTTGGCAATATTGAACTGGATGCCTTTGATATGGATATGCTCCTTAATGAGGACAGTGTTCAGTTTTCATTGGAAGATTTTGGTATGATGTAAATTTGTTTTTATTAAAGCGATTGACAGATATGGCAAAAGAAGAAAAGAAAGAAAAGACTAAAAAAGTAAAAAGTGGTTTAGAGAGAAAGCTCAAGAGCATGACTATGGTCCCTGTTATTTTGATGGGAATTGTAGTAGGTGTCTTGAGCTATTATGGTTTATTGTATACTACAGAAAAAGAAGTAAACAGAAACCTTCATAATATGGCTGAAGGTCTAGAACTTCACTTTGAATCAACATTCCCAGGAGATTATACTGTTCATAAAATTGATGGGGAGTATCATTTGTTCAAGGGCGATGCTGATATGTATGAGATGGGTGATGTGCTTGAGAGTTATAAGCAGATAAGCGGACTTGATTTTACCCTGTTCTATGATAAATATAGGATGCTTTCCACCCTTACAGATGAAAGTGGTGATGATATTTTATATACGCCTGTTAATGCTATTGTTAGCGAGGATGTTATTAATCATGATGCGGAGACATTCTATAATAATATAGATATTAACGGCACTAAATATTTTGCCTGTTATAGTCCGGTACATGATTCTAATGGCGTAGTAGTTGGAATGGTATTCTGCGGAAAACCAACCAAAGAGATTGAGGAAGAAAGTTTAAGAGCACTTTTCTGGGTTCCTCTAATAACAATTATAATGGTGGTAATTGCAGGGTGGATAAGCCTTACGCCTGCAAGAGAACTTGTTAAGGCTATTAAGAGCGAAAAGAAATTCCTTGGAGAAATTGCAAAAGGAAATCTTAATACAGAGATTGATGTAAGCATAATTAAGCGTGATGATGAGATAGGCGATATGGGAAGATTTTCCCGTAGTGTGCAGAAGTTCATCAGAGATATGATTGAGAGAGATCCGCTTACTAAGCTTTATACAAGACGTATAGGAGAAAGCAAGGTGGATTATGTACAGCATCAGCTTAATGATGCTGGAGTAAAGTACTGCGTCTGTATGGGAGATATCGATTTCTTTAAAAAGGTTAATGATACTTATGGACACGATGCAGGCGATATAGTATTGCATGACGTAGCACATATTTTCAATGAGAATATGCTTGGTAATGGCTTTACTATCAGATGGGGTGGTGAAGAGTTCCTTATTATATTTGAAGATGCAGACATGGATAAGGCCTACAATGTGCTTGCTAAGATTAGGGAAAAAGTATTAGAGCACGAGATGCCTTATGGGAATGAAGTCATAAAAGTAACTATGACGTTTGGTCTCGTAGAAGGTGATGAGCGCAGAATTGAAGATATAGTAAAAGAAGCGGACAATTTGCTCTATTATGGTAAGCAAAATGGCAGAAACCAGATAGTTACTTCGAAAGAAGTTAATAAAATTGATTACGAAACAGAATTAAGCCAAATAAAAGAGAAAATATAATGTGGAATTAATATAAAAATTCTAAAGAAAAGGGAGAGAAAATGTATTGTCTTTCCCTTTTTTTATGTTATACTCTATTTGGTGCGATTTGGCTCCATTATGGGGCTTTTATGCATAAAAATAATAAATATTTATATATGGAGGGCTTTTTAATGAGTACTACAACAAGCGCGAGCGGACGTATTGCAGCTCTGCTCGATGAGAACAGTTTCGTTGAGATCGGTGCTAAAGTTACAGCAAGAAGCACAGATTTTAATCTGAAACAGGCGAAGACTCCTTCTGACGGTGTTGTAACCGGTTATGGAGTAATCAATGGTAATCTCGTGTATGTATATGCTCAGGATGCTTCTGTTCTTGGCGGAAGTGTTGGTGAGATGCATGCAAAGAAGATTGCAAACCTCTATGATTTAGCTATTAAGACAGGTGCACCTATTATCGGTCTTATTGATTCAGCTGGATTAAGATTAGAGGAAGCATGTGATGCATTGAATGCATTTGGTGAGATTTATGCAGCACAGGCTAATGCTTCAGGTGTTATTCCACAGATTACAGCAATCTTTGGATCATGTGGTGGTGGTTTAGCTCTTATTCCAACACTTACAGATTTCACATTTATGGAAGAGAAGAACGCAAAGTTATTTGTTAACTCTCCAAACGCTATCGAAGGCAACAGTGTTGAGAAGTGCAACACAGCTTCTGCTAAGTTCCAGGCTGAAGAAGCTGGTATCGTAGATGTTATTGCTGACGAGGCTACAATTTATGCTCAGGTTCGTGAGCTTATCAGCATGCTCCCAGCAAACTGTGATACAGACACATCATTCGTTGAGTGCGAAGATGATCTTAACAGAGCTTGTGCAGGTATTGAGAATGCTGTTGCAGATTCATCAATTGCAATTTCTATGATTGCTGATGATAACGCATTTTTCGAAGTAAAGGCAGAATATGCTAAGGATATGGTTACAGGCTTCATCAAGTTAAACGGTGCTACAGTTGGTGTTGTTGCTAACAGAACAGCTATCTATGATGAAGAAGGTAAGGAAGTTGAGAAGTTTGACTGCGCACTTTCACCAATGGGATGCGAGAAGGCAGCTGATTTCGTTAACTTCTGTGATGCTTTTGAAATTCCAGTTCTTACATTAACAAATGTTGCTGGTTTCAAGGCTTGCATGTGCTGTGAGAAGAAGCTTGCTAAGGCAGCTGCTAAACTTACATATGTATTTGCAAATGCAACAGTTCCAACAGTTAATGTTGTGATTGGTAAGGCATTTGGTACAGCTTACAGCATTATGAACTCAAAGGCACTTGGTGCTGATATGACATTTGCTTGGGACAATGCACAGATTGGTATGATGGATGCTAAACTTGCAGCTAAGATTATCTGTGATGGTCAGAACGCAGATGCTATTGATGCTTGTGCTAAAGAATACGATGCTCTTCAGAACAGCGTTGATGCTGCAGCTGCTAGAGGATACGTTGATACAATCATTGCTCCAGCTGATACTCGTAAGTATCTCATTGGCGCATTTGACATGCTTTACACAAAGGCAGTAGATACAGTAGCTAAGAAGCATGGTGCTGTATTATAAGAAAGGCGGTAACATATGGTTGTAACATTGCAAATGGCAGAAATTACAGCAGAACTTATGAAAACAGCCGGTCTTAATACATTACTTGGTATGGGTACAGTATTCTTAGTACTTATCCTTATCATGTTACTTATTTCTTGCTTTAAGTTTATTGGCAACATTGGTCAGAAGCCAGCAAAAGAAGAGCCAAAACAGACAAGCGTAGATAAGGCTGTAGAGCAGATTGCTGCTAATGAAGAAGCACAGGATGATACAGAACTTATCGCAGTTATTAGTGCTGCTATTGCAGCATTTGAGGGAAGCAGTGCTTCAGGCGATGGTTATGTAGTTCGTTCTATTAGAAGAATCAGATAAGAATTGGAGGATTTTTAAAATGAAAAATTATACCATTACAGTTAATGGCAATGTATATGATGTTGTTGTAGAAGAAGGTGCTACAAGCGGCGCAGTTGCAGCAGCACCAAAGGCTGCTCCAAAGGCAGCTCCAAAGGCAGCTCCAGCAGCTCCAGCAGCTCCAAAGGCTGCAGCAGGTGCTGGCTCAGTTAAGGTTGAAGCTGGTGCAGCTGGTAAGGTATTCAAGATTGAAGCTAGCGTAGGCCAGGCAGTTAAGAAGGGTGATGCAGTTGTTATCATCGAGGCTATGAAGATGGAAATTCCAGTTGTAGCTCCAGCAGATGGTACAGTAGCTAGTATCGATTGTGCAGTAGGTGATCCTTGTGAAGCAGGTGCTTGCCTCGCAACACTTAACTAATTAGATACTTAGACGGGGATTACCCCTAATTAATGGAGGATAATCAAAATGGATTATATAACAAGTACGCTGGAGAACCTGATTCATCAGACAGCGTTTTTCAACTTAACAGTTGGAAATTATATAATGATTGTCGTTGCCTGCTGTTTCCTTTACCTTGCTATTAGGAAGGAATATGAACCATTACTTCTTCTTCCTATAGCATTTGGTATGTTATTAGTTAATATCTATCCAGATATTATGATGTCATTCCATGACTCACCTAACGGCGTCGGCGGTTTATTGTATTATTTCTATATTCTTGATGAATATGCTATTTTACCTTCACTTATTTTCATGGGTGTTGGTGCGATGACAGACTTCGGTCCACTTATCGCAAATCCAAAGAGCTTCCTGCTTGGTGCAGCTGCTCAGTTTGGTATTTTCGCAGCTTATTTCGGAGCTATTGCATTTGGCTTCAATGATAAGGCTGCAGCTGCTATTTCAATCATCGGTGGTGCTGATGGTCCTACATCAATCTTCCTTGCTGGTAAACTTGGACAGACAGATTTACTTGGACCTATCGCTGTAGCAGCATACTCATATATGTCACTTGTTCCAATTATTCAGCCACCTATTATGAAGGCTTTGACAACAGAGAAGGAAAGAAAGATTAAGATGGCACAGCTTCGTCCTGTATCAAAACTTGAGAAAATTCTTTTCCCAATCGTTGTTACAATCGTTGTATGTTTAATTCTTCCTACAACAGCTCCACTTGTTGGTATGCTTATGCTTGGTAACCTTTTCAAGGAGTCAGGTGTTGTTAGACAGTTAACAGATACAGCTTCTAATGCATTGATGTATATCGTAGTTATTTTACTTGGTACATCAGTAGGTGCTACAACAAGTGCTGAAGCATTCCTTAATGCAGCTACACTTAAGATTGTTGCACTTGGTCTTATTGCTTTCGCATTTGGTACTGCTGCCGGAGTAGTATTCGGTAAGATTATGTGCATTGCTACAGGCGGAAAGACAAACCCACTTATTGGTTCAGCAGGTGTTTCTGCGGTTCCTATGGCAGCTCGTGTATCTCAGAAGGTTGGTGCAGAGGCAGATCCTACTAACTTCCTGTTAATGCATGCTATGGGTCCTAACGTTGCTGGTGTTATCGGTACAGCTGTTGCTGCTGGTACATTCATGGCAATCTTCGGAATTTTCTAAGATATATTTATAAGGAGAATAAAAATGGCTAAGGAAAATAAAAAAATTGAAGCTAAGCCAGTTGGCATTACTGAGACTGTCCTTCGTGACGCTCATCAGTCATTGATTGCTACAAGAATGCCTACCGACATTATGCTTCCTATCGTTGATAAGATGGATAAAGTTGGCTATCACTCAGTTGAATGCTGGGGTGGTGCTACATTTGATGCTTCACTTCGTTTCTTAAAGGAAGATCCATGGGAGAGATTAAGAAAGCTTCGTGATGGATTCAAGAATACAAAGTTACAGATGCTTTTCAGAGGACAGAATATCCTTGGTTACCGTCCATATGCTGATGACGTTGTTTACGCTTTCGTAGAGAAGTCTATCGCAAATGGTATGGATGTAATCAGAATTTTTGACTGCTTAAATGATCTTCGTAACCTTCAGGCTGCAGTAGATGCAACAAACAAGATCAAGAAGCAGGAAGGAAGAGGTGAATCTCAGATCGCTCTTTCTTATACACTTGGTGATGCTTATACACTTGAGTATTGGGCAAAGATGGCAAAGGATATCGAGGAAATGGGTGCAGATTCAATCTGTATCAAAGATATGGCTGGTCTTCTTACACCATACAAGGCTGAAGAACTTGTTAAGACTCTTAAGAGCAATACAAAGCTTCCAATTCAGTTACATACACACTACACATCAGGCGTTGCTTCAATGACATACCTTAAGGCTGTTGAAGCAGGCGTTGACGTTATTGACTGCGCAATGTCTCCACTTGCTCTTGGTACATCTCAGCCAGCTACAGAAGTTATGGTTGAAACATTCAAGGGTACAGAATACGATACAGGATTTGATCAGAATCTCCTCGCTGAAATTGCTGATTACTTCCGTCCATATAGAGAAGAGTGCCTTGCTTCTGGATTACTTAATCCAAAGGTTCTTGGTGTTAATATTAAGACTCTTCTTTACCAGGTACCAGGTGGTATGCTTTCTAACATGGTTAGCCAGCTTAAAGAGCAGGGCGCTGAAGATAAGTATCAGGAAGTTCTTGAAGAGATTCCAAGAGTTCGTAAGGATTGTGGTGAGCCACCACTTGTTACACCTTCTTCACAGATCGTTGGTACACAGGCTATCTTCAATGTACTTATGGGTGAAAGATACAAGATGGCTACAGGAGAATTCAAGGATCTTCTCCGTGGTAACTATGGTCAGACAGTTAAGCCTATGAACCAGGAAGTAATCGATAAGGTTATTCCAGGCGAGAAGAGATCTACAGCTCGTTCTGCAGAGGCTACAGGCCATACAGAGCCAGAATTAGCAGGTATCGAAGCAGAAATGAAGCAGTACAAGCAGCAGGATGAAGACGTACTTAGCTACGCTCTTTTCCCACAGGTTGCTACAGACTTCTTCAAGTATCGTGAAGCTCAGCAGCAGAAGATGGATGCTACAGTAGCAGATACAAAGAATAATGCTTATCCTGTTTAATATTTAATCTATAGGTTAAGATGATTTGAACCCCTTTTTTTAACAATAAGGGGTTCTTTTTTTGTCGTAAAATAGTTGGTATAATGTATCAGAAAGGATGGTATTTAATATGATGTTAACTAGTATAACAATTCCAGCGTTTTTAAAGATTGAGAAAGGCGCATTATCTGATATAGGTATGTATCTTAAAAACCATAAGCTTACTAAGGTTGTAGTGTTCTTTGGAAATGGTCTTATAGATATGTTCGGTGAGATGATTATGAAGTCATTCAATGAGCATGATATTGAGGTTTTACAGTATATGGAACTTGATACTGTTAATCTTGAAGATATTACGGATATCGCATTTTCAATGCCAAATTCAACTCAGACTGTAATAGGAGTGGGAGGTGGAAAGGTTATAGACACAGCAAAATACTGTGGCTTTTTAAAGAAAATTCCATACATCAGTGTTCCTACATCCACTTCAAATGATGGTTTTTCGAGTGCAAGTGCTTCGTTGCTAATTAGAGGAAAAAGACAGTCTGTTCCAGCCAAGATGGCGTATGGAATTATTGCTGATACAGATGTAATTAAGAGTGCACCAAAAGGTTTTTTATATTCGGGAATTGGTGACATGATTTGCAAAATTACTGCAACATATGACTGGCAGTATGAGGGCTCTTTAGGTGTATCAACAGTTAATGATGTTTCTGTTATGGTTGCTAAAAAAGCTATTAATAGTATAGCTCGTATTGAATTTGATTCAATTACAGATGAGTGGTTCTTAAAGGAATTGCTAAATTCTCTTGCTATGTGCGGTATAGCCAATGAGATAGCTGGAAGCTCAGCTCCAACAAGTGGTAGCGAACATCTTATAAGTCATGCTCTTGATCAAAATGCTGGCAAAACAACGCTCCATGGAATACAGGTGGGTATTGCGACATATATAATGAGCATAGTTCAGGAACACAGACAGGAGCGTGTAAAAGAATTCCTTACTAAGACAGGTTTTTTTGAATATGCCGAGACACTTGATTTGGACGTTCAGGATTATTTAAATGCTATTGATTATGCGCCAAACATTAAGCCTTTCAGACATACTTATCTTCATGAGGGAAAATATCGCGAAAGAGCGAAAGAAGTATTGATGACAGATGATATTCTTAAAAAGATATTTCATGTATAAATGACGGGTGTTATAATATATGAAGTGATAATTTGATGGTTTTTATGTCTTGTTAGGAGGATAACAATGGCAAGAAAAGAAAGAATACACAAGGAATATCTTGTTAATTCAGCATTTTTGCTGGCAAAAGAAGAGGGCTTTGAAAATGTAACGGCAAGAAAACTTGCTGCAAAGGCAGAATGCTCGACTCAGCCAATATTTAGATTGTACGACAATATGGAAGATTTATGGAAAGAGGTATATGAGAAGGCTATAGAATACTATGATTCTTTTTACAGCACTCAGCCTAAAACATGTAATACACCATTTGTTGATTTGGGTATGGTATATATTAAATTTGCAACTGAGGAAAAGCATTTGTTTGAATTGCTGTTTATGGGAAAACCAGGTGATTATGCTAGATCGCTTTATGATATTTTGAATGGTAGCGGTGCATATATCAGTGCTGAATTTGCTCGTGCCAGGGCAAACGGAATAGCTGGTAGTCAGGATTTGTTTACAAAGATGTGGATATTCATTCATGGAATTGCATGTATGAGTGTTACAGGCGACTATGATTTGGATGAAAGTCAGACCTTTGAACTTCTTGTTGATACAGCAAAGGGCTTTTTGAAATAGTATAGGCGCTCCTTATTCATAAATGAAATGGAGATTTGCATGAAGAAGATAATAGTGGTTGGCGGAGGCGCTGCTGGTATGATGGCTGCATATACAGCGGCCTGTAATGGCGCTGATGTCGAACTCTTTGAAAAAAATGAGAAGCTTGGTAAAAAAATCTTTATAACAGGAAAAGGCCGATGCAATGTTACTAATGACTGTGATCCGGAAGATTTTTTTATGAATGTTGTTAGCAATGCTAAGTTTATGTACAGCTCATATTATGGGTATGACAACACTCAGGTTATGGCACTTTTTGAAGAGGCTGGCTGTAGACTTAAAACTGAACGAGGTAATAGAGTTTTTCCAGTTTCTGATCATTCATCTGATATTATTAGTGCACTCACAAGGCTGCTTAAATCACAAAATGTAAAGATTCATCTTAATACTAAGATTGATAAACTGCTTTGTAAGGATAACGCGTGCTATGGTGTTGTTGCTAAAGGTAAAAACATTTTATGTGATAAGGTTATTGTTGCTACGGGTGGTATCTCTTATCAGAGTACTGGTTCTACGGGTGACGGTATAGATTGGGCAAAAGAACTCGAACATAAAGTGGTAGCCTGCAGACCTGCACTGGTTCCATTTACAGTCAAAGAAGAATGGGTAAAACAATTACAGGGGTTATCTCTTAAGAATGTTGGGCTTGATATGACTACAGGGAAAAAGGTGATATATTCTGGTTTTGGTGAGATGATGTTCACTCATTTTGGAGTAACAGGGCCACTAATTTTAAGCGCCAGCAGTTATTTTGCTTCATTCATGAAAAATGAAAAAAACGCAGGCCAGGAAATAAAGTTAAAACTTGATTTAAAGAGTGCTTTGACAGTTGAACAGCTTGATAAAAGAATATTAAGAGATTTTGAGAAGGATAATAACAAGAAGTTTAGAAACGGACTTAATGATTTGTTGCCTTCAAAGATGATACCAATAGTAATTGAATTAAGTGGTATTGACCCTGAAAAGGATATTAATCTTGTTACAAAAGAAGAAAGACAGAGACTTGTCAGCGTATTAAAGAATATAGAGTTGACTATAACTGGAACAAGGGGCTTTTCAGAAGCAATCATCACCCAGGGCGGTGTTTCGGTTAAAGATATTAATCCATCTACAATGGAATCTAAAGTGATTGAGAACTTGTATTTTTGCGGTGAGGTGCTGGACATTGATGCTTTAACAGGAGGATATAATCTTCAAATAGCATGGTCGACGGGACATCTGGCAGGTGAAAGTGCAGCACAATAAAGGGAGGAATTATAATGAGTATAAATATTGCTATTGATGGACCTGCAGGAGCAGGAAAATCAACAATTGCTAAAAGAGTGGCTAAAGAACTTGGATATATTTATGTGGATACTGGTGCTATGTATAGAGCTATGGCTCTTTACATTATGCGACAAGGGATTGCTGCTGATGATTCGGAAGCAATTTCTAAAGAATGCAAAAATGCAGATATTTCCATTACATATAAGGATGGAGCACAGGTTGTTCTTCTTAATGGTGAAGATGTTAACGGATTTATCAGAACAGAAGAAGTGGGCAATATGGCCAGTTCGACAAGTGTTAATCCTGATGTAAGAGAGAAACTTGTTGATTTGCAGCGTGTTCTTGCGGCAAAGGAGAATGTAGTTATGGACGGGCGTGATATAGGTACGGTGGTTCTTCCTAATGCAAGTGTTAAGATTTATCTGACTGCAAGCAGTGCTGTAAGAGCAAAGAGACGTTTTCTTGAACTTAAGGAAAAGGGCGTAGAGGCAGATCTTGATACAATTGAGAAGGATATAATTGACAGAGATTACAGAGATATGAATAGAGAAATATCACCATTAAAACAGGCTGTTGATGCGGTTTTAATTGACAGCTCGGATATGACTATTGACGAAGTCGTGGAAAAAATGATTTCACTTGTTTAGGATTGGAGCATTTTATGGATGTAATAACGGCTAAAAGTGCAGGATTTTGTTTCGGCGTTAAAAGAGCTATGGACAAAGTCGAAGAGCAGATTGCTAATAATAATAAAAAAAGCATATATACTTATGGTCCGATAATACATAACGAAGAGGTCGTGAAAAATCTTGAAAAAAGAGGCGTGATTGCTGTAAGGGATGACGCTGAACTTGCGAAGATATCGAATGATAATAGTAATGTCATGATTATAAGATCTCATGGAATACCAAAGAGCACACAAGATATGCTTATTTCAAGAGGATTTGAAATAGTAGATGCAACATGTCCATTTGTAAAGAGAATTCATAACACGGTGTTTGAAGAAAGTCAAAAAGGTAAGTGTATTATCATCATTGGTAATAAGAATCATCCCGAGGTTGAGGGGATTATGGGATGGTGTTTAGGGACACCGATTGTAATTGAATCACTGGATGAAGTTGATAGTATATCTTTTGATAAAACAAAAAGTTACTGTGTTGTTGCACAAACCACATTTAATCATAATAAATTTAAAGATATAGTTGAAAAAATTAATAGTTTAGGTTATGATGTTAGTGTTGTGACAACTATATGTAATGCTACATATGATAGACAGAAAGAAAGTCGTGATATAGCTCGTAAAGTTGATACGATGATTGTGATTGGCGATACTCACAGCTCTAATTCGAAGAAGCTGTTTGAGATATGCAAGGAAGAATGTGGGGACACACATTTTATCCAGACACTAGATGACTTGGATTTAGATAGAACTAAATCTGTCCGACTGGTGGGAATTACAGCGGGGGCTTCTACCCCAGACTATATTATTGAGGAGGTTCAAAATTATGTCAGAGTTGACTTTTGAACAAATGTTAGAAGAATCATTCAAGACAATCCATTCGGGAGAGGTAGTTGAGGGTACAGTAATCGATGTTAAGCCTGAAGAGATTATTCTCAATATCGGTTATAAGTCAGATGGTATCTTAACAAGAAATGAGTACACAAATGAATCCAATGTAGACCTTACAACACTCGTTAAGGTTGGTGACAAGATGGAAGTTAAGGTCATCAAGGTTAATGACAGTGAAGGACAGGTTCTTCTTTCATATAAGAGACTTGCTGCAGAGAAGGGCAACAAGAGAATTGAAGATGCATTTAACAATCAGGAAGTTCTTAAGGCAAAAGTTACACAGGTACTTGATGGTGGTATTTGCGTAGTTGTTGATGAAGTTAGAATTTTCATTCCTGCAAGCTTAGTTTCAGATTCATACGAGAAAGATCTTTCTAAGTATGCTGGCCAGGACATCGAGTTTGTTGTGACAGAATATAATCCTCGTAAGAGACGTTATATTGGTAACAGACGTATGCTTCTTTCAGCTGAGAGAGAAAAGGCTCAGAAGGAATTATTTGATAAGATTAATGTTGGTGATGTTATCGAAGGTACAGTTAAGAATGTTACAGACTTTGGTGCATTCATCGATTTAGGCGGTGCTGATGGTCTTCTTCATATTTCAGAGATGAGCTGGGGAAGAGTTGAGAGTCCTAAGAAGACATTCAAGGTTGGCGATACAGTTAAGGCTTACATCAAGGATATTACAGGTGGTAAGATTGCTCTTTCTTGCAAGTTTGAAGATGAGAACCCATGGAAGGATGCTGAGACAAGATTTGCTGTTGGTAATGTAATTACTGGTAAGGTTGCTCGTATGACTGAGTTTGGTGCATTCGTTGAACTTGGTGGTGGTGTTGACGCATTACTTCATGTTTCTCAGATTTCTAAGGATCATATTGAAAAGCCAGCAGATGTTCTTAAGGTTGGTGATGAAGTTACAGCTAAGATTGTTGATTTCAACATGGATGATAAGAAGATTAGCTTGAGCATTAAAGCTTTAGTTGAGCCAGAAGAGAAGGCTGATGAAGAAGTAGTTGCAGTTGATATTGATAAGGCAATTGCTGAAGATGCTGAATAATTGTTGATTTTGTATTAAACGCGTACGATTTTTTCGTACGCGTTTTTTATATTAAAATAATAATAAATGAGTTATAATTATATCATTAAATGAGAAAAATATTTCTCATGTATTATGGAGTTTGCTATGACTTATGATTATGATTATTTCATATCTGAAATATATAAATTAACACAGATTGATTTGTCTTCATATAAGCAAAATCAGATGAAAAGAAGAATTGATGCGCTTATATTACGTTACAAAATCGAAGGCTATGATAAATTTGTCGCGAAATTAAAGACAGATAAAGAAATGCTTGAAGAGTTTGTAGAATATATAACTATAAATGTTTCTGAATTTTACAGAAATCCTGAGCAATGGCAATTTCTGACCACTGAGATTTTTCCCGATTTAATAAAGAAATTCGGTAAGAATCTTAAGATATGGAGCGCTGCCTGTTCAACGGGAGATGAACCATATTCGCTTGTTATGGCCTTATCTCAATATATTCCTCTTAATCAGATTAAAATTATTGCTACAGATATAAGCGATGAGATTATAGAAAAGGCTAAAATTGGTATATATAACGAAAAGAGCATTGCTTCGGTTCCGGATGAATACAAAAAAAAGTATTTTACAAAGAATGGTAATTTTTTTCAGATTTCTGATGATATTAAAAAGAGAGTTGAATTTAAAAAACACAATTTATTAAAAGATCCCTTTGTTCAGGGATGTCATTTGATTGTATGTAGAAATGTTTTGATATATTTTACAGAAGAAGCAAAAGATTCCACATTTAAGAAATACTATGATTCACTTATAAATGGTGGAGTTTTGTTTATTGGTAGTACGGAACAGATAATTAATTATAAATCTATAGGATATACAAGAAAGAGTAATTTCTTTTATGAGAAATAAAAAGAGCCGTTTGGCTCTTTTTATTTGTACATATACATCATTCTCAAAATGTGATTGGTATAACTCTTAAAGGCTTCCCTGTTAGTTTTTAATGAATCAGTAAGTTCGAAGAAGAAAACCTCAGAATCATAATCGCGTTTGAATACTGGTTCAAACTGTAGTGGTTTCCACTGAGGAAGGTAATCACTTACTTTTCTTGTATAACAAGTATGGGCTGTTGCTTGGATTCTGAAATCTTTATCAACGAATTCGGCAACAGATTTATGGATTGCAGCATCTTCTTCTGGAAGATAATAGTACTCGTTGTAATTCTTGTAGTAGTATTTCATTTCTTCATGATGAAGTGGAACTTTAACTATACCATCTTTATCTTTGGCACTGAAATAACAACCGTTAGCATTGTAATTAATAGGTTTGGGAAGAACTGATTCAATACCAAAGGAAATAATTAGCTCTTTTTTCTGCATATCAAAAACATCATTATATACATTGGTTTGAACCTTTTTAACATATAACTCGCCCTGGAACAAGTCAGAATAATTCAAAATAGGTAATATACTTAACATACCAAGCATATCATCGTGGTTATGAAGAAGTAGTAATTTTTCTAATTCTTCTGAACCTGATTCTGTATATTCTCTGTACACTTTAATCAGATCCTTGCCGGAATAAGTATCATCACGCTCGATACCTAAAAATAATTCGATACTTTTCTGCTTGCAATTATCTAATTTAAGAAAGTGCTTAAGAGATGAAACTCTTCTAAATATATCGATACCTTCGAAAGAATCAAAATTACAGTCTATGGCATTAGCCTTACATCTTGATGTGATAAATGGTAAATCGAAACTATTTCCGTTGAAATGAATTAATGTTTTATACTGGCTGATAAATGAGATAACATCATTTAACATTTCTTTTTCTTCAGATGGACTGGAAATCATCCATTGTTTAATCTCGTATGAAGAATCTGAAGAGTTAAAATATGCAACTCCAACTAAATATATATATGAATGTTCCGATGACAAACCAGTAGTTTCGATGTCTAAAAAAACGCAATCCTTTGGTTCACCAATCTTAGACATGTCAACCTTATATTGTTCAGAGTTTACTTTGTTAATAATGGTCTTCATTGTATACCTCTCTAATAAAACTAACGAACAAATATATAATAACATATTAATGCTCAATATGCTTAATAATATGGCATTTTTTGGCAAAAAAGAGTATAGTTTAAGTGGTATATTGTACTACTTAAAGTGTATTAAATTGGAGAAAAAGTATGGCAGGTCATTCGTTTAAAGGAGGAATACATCCATTTGATGGCAAGAAGTTATCTAAAAGTAAACCAATCGTGGATGTCTTACCTGGAAAAGAATTAGTTTTTCCGCTTAGTCAGCATATCGGAGCGCCAGCAAAACCGATTGTTGCTAAAGGCGATAATGTATTGAGAGGACAGATGATAGCTGAGGCAGGTGGTTTTGTATCTGCTCCAATATATTCGTCTGTTAGTGGAACGGTTACTGCAATTGAACCTAGAAGAGTTGTAACAGGTGATATGGTTAATAGTATTGTCATCAGCAATGATGAGCAGTATAGAGAAGTATACTATTACGAAGTTGATAATGTGTACAAACTCACAAGAGAAGAAGTATTAGAAAGAATTCAGGTTGCAGGTGTAGTTGGTATGGGTGGAGCAGGTTTCCCGACTCATGTGAAACTGTCACCAAAGAATCCTGAAAAGATTGATTACTGTATTGCTAACTGTGCAGAATGTGAACCTTATCTGACTAGTGATTATAGAAGAATGATTGAAGAACCTGAGGCTTTGGTTGAAGGACTTAAGATAATTTTAAGTCTTTTTGAAAATGCAAAAGGTATTCTTGCAGTTGAAGATAATAAACCTGACTGTATAGATAAGTTAAGAGCATTAACTAAAGACGAACCAAGAATTCTTGTTAAGACCTTGAAAACAAAATATCCTCAAGGTTCTGAAAGACATCTTATATATGCTACAACAAAGAGGGCAATCAATTGTGATATGTTGCCATCTGACGCAGGGTGTATTGTTAATAATGTCGACACAATTGTTGCAGTATATAACGCAGTTAAGTTTGGAGTTCCTCTTATGCAGAGAATTGTTACTGTGACAGGAGATTGCATACGAAGACCACAAAACTTCAGAGTATGTACAGGTATGATGTATTCTGAACTGATTGAACAGGCCGGTGGATTCAGAGTTCAGCCTGAGAAAATTGTATCAGGTGGACCTATGATGGGATTTGGACTTATTGATCTTAATGTACCAACTACTAAGACTGCTTCAGCTCTTTTATGTATGTCAAAGGATGAAGTATCAAGATCCAAACCTAAGGCTTGTATAAACTGTGGTTTATGCGCTGAAGTATGTCCTGGAAGAATTGTTCCTAAGATGTTAGCAGATTTTTCTGAACGAGGAGATGAAGAAAACTTTGTTCAGAAGAATGGTATGGAGTGCTGTGAATGTGGTTGCTGTAGTTATATATGTCCTGCAAAACGTAACCTTACGCAGTCTATAAAATCTATGAGAAAGATTGTTCTTAGTAAGAAAAAGAGGTAATTGATAATGGATGAATTATTGAAAGTATCATCCAATCCGCATATAAGATCCAAGATTAGTACAGACAAAATTATGCTTTGTGTAATTATTGCTCTAATGCCGGCGACGGTATTTGGTGTAATTAATTTTGGCTTACACGGATTGGTGGTTGTTTTAACTTCTGTAATTAGTTGTGTACTTACAGAAATTGTTTTTGAACTTATTCTTAGAAAAGATATAACTGTTTCTGATTTATCAGCGGTTGTTACAGGATTGCTTCTTGGACTTAATATGCCTCCTGCAGCTCCGATATATCTGCCTATAATTGGTGGTATATTTGCTATTCTAGTTGTTAAACTGCTGTTTGGTGGTTTGGGACAGAATTTTATGAATCCTGCTTTGGGAGCAAGATGTTTTTTGATTATTTCTTTTCCTGCTGCCATGACTAACTTTGCTTGTGATGCTTACTCAGGTGCAACTCCACTTGCTGCATTGAAGGCTGGTGAGAATGTTGACTTGTTTAACATGATTATTGGTAAGTCTGCAGGTACAATTGGCGAGACTTCGGTAATAGCAATTGTCTGTGGCGCAATATTCCTGATTCTTGTAGGAGTTATTGACTTAAGAATACCGGGATCATATATTGTTTCATTTGTTATTTTCATAGTAATATTTGGCGGACATGGTACCAATACGTACTATATTTGCTCACAGCTTGCAGGCGGTGGACTTATGCTTGGTGCATTTTTTATGGCGACTGACTATGTAACAAGACCTGTAACAAGAGCTGGTCAATATGTGTTTGGTATAATTCTGGGAATTCTTACTGGTATTTTTAGAATATTTGGTCCTTCGGCAGAGGGAGTAAGCTATGCAATTATAATTGCTAACTTGTTAGTTCCTTTAATTGAAAAAATGACTTATCCAAGAGCATTCGGTAGAGGAGGAGAGCGTTTATGAAAGAAATGTTAAAAAATGCTGTTATCCTTTTTGCAATTACTCTTGTAGCTGGATTACTATTGGGATTTGTATATGAAAATACTAAGGATGTAATTGCTAAGCAGGAAGCAGATGCAAAGGTTGCTGCTTATAAAGAGGTTTTTGCTACAGCATCTGATTTTGAATTAGTTACAGATACTGCTATGGATGCTGCTAGAAATAAGTTTGATGCTAATGGCTTTGAGGCTGATTCTATTGACGAAGTTATGAAGGCTGTTGGAACCAATGGCGAAGATCTGGGGTATGCATTTACAATAACAACTTCTGAAGGATATGGTGGAGATATTACCTTTACTATGGGAGTTTCGAAAGATGGAACTGTAAATGGCATTTCAATATTATCGATTTCAGAAACAGCAGGTCTTGGAATGGAAGCTGATAAAGTTTTGAAACCTCAGTTTTCTAATAAAAATGTTGAAAGCTTTGTTTATACAAAGACAGGTGCGACAGGGGACAATGAGATTGATGCCATCAGTGGCGCAACAATTACAACAAATGCTGTTACTAATGCGGTTAACAGTGGACTGTACTATTTCAATGAATATCTGGGGGGTGCAGTAAATGAGTAAATGTTTAGAAAGACTTTATAACGGTATTGTTAAAGAAAATCCTACCCTTGTACTTATGCTCGGTATGTGTCCAACACTTGCTGTTACCACATCAGCAATGAATGGTCTTGGAATGGGACTTACAACTACGGTTGTTCTTACACTTAGCAATGTGATTATTTCGATGCTTAGAAAAATAATTCCGGATAAGATCAGAATTCCGGCATTTATAGTAATCATTGCTTCGTTTGTAACTATTATGCAGTTGTTATTACAGGCATATATACCATCACTATATACAGCGCTTGGTATTTATATTCCACTTATTGTTGTAAATTGTATTATTCTTGGGCGTGCTGAAAGTTATGCCTATAAAAATCCTGTTTTTCCTAGTTTGTTCGATGGACTTGGAATGGGACTTGGATTTACTTTGGCGTTAACGATGATTGGTCTTGTTCGTGAATTTATAGGTGGATGTAGCGTATTTGGATATGAATTTGGATGGTTCACACCTATCGGAATATTCAAGATGGCTCCTGGTGCGTTCTTTGTTCTTGCTGTACTTTGTGCAATTCAGAATAAAGCAAAGATAATAGGTGCTAAAAAGGGTAAGGATGTTTCGAAGATTCAGTCGGGATGCGGACATGACTGTCTTAATTGTAATGTTAAAGGCTGTTCGGATAGAAAAAGTACTGTTTTAGATGATATAGAAATAACACAGGAAGATATTGATTCCACTGCTAGAATTAATACAAAAGCATTAGAAGCTGCATTGGAAGGAAAGGGGGATAATTAAATGTTACAGGTTAAAGAGTTATTAGTTATTCTCATAAGTTCTTCATTGGTAAGCAACGTAGTACTTAGTCAGTTTCTTGGCTTATGTCCATTCCTTGGAGTTTCTAAAAAAATTGAAACTGCAGCAGGAATGGGTGGAGCGGTTATTTTCGTTATCACCCTGGCAAGTGCTGTAGCGGGATGCATATATAATTATGTTCTTACACCACTAAATATGCAGTATATGCAGACTATTGTGTTTATTTTAGTTATAGCTGCTCTGGTTCAGTTTGTTGAGATGTTTTTAAGAAAGTTTGTTCCAGCACTTTATAAAGCGCTGGGTGTATACCTTCCACTTATTACTACGAACTGTGCGGTATTGGGTGTTGCACTGACTAATGTCCAGAAAAATTATGGTATTTTAGCAGGGACTGTTAATGGTTTTGCGACAGCTTTAGGTTTTACAATTTCTATTGTAATTCTTGCTGGAATTAGAGAGAAAACAGAGTACAATGACTTTCCTGAATCCTTTAAGGGTATGCCTATGGTTCTAATTACAGCTGGACTTATGGCAATTGCTTTTTGTGGATTTGCAGGATTGATGTAGGAGGGTAAAAGATGATTAATGGAATTATTACTGCAACCCTTCTTGTTGGAGTTGTTGGTTTATTGATAGGATTATTCCTTGGAATTGCAGGAATCAAATTTAAGGTTGAAGTTGACGAAAGAGAAGAACGTGTTTTGGCTGCTTTGCCTGGTAATAACTGTGGCGGTTGTGGTTATCCTGGTTGTAGCGGTTTGGCTGCTGCTATTGTTAAGGGAGAAGCTAAGGTGAATGCGTGTCCTGTTGGTGGTGAACCGGTTGGTAAAGTCGTAGCTGCAATTATGGGTGTTGAAGCTGGTGACAGCATTAAGATGACAGCTTTTGTGAAATGTCAGGGTGATTGCGATAAAACACATGAGATTTATGAATATTCAGGTAATGAAGACTGCTCTATGATGAAGTTTGTTCCAGCAGGAGGCCCTAAAAGTTGTGATTATGGATGTCTTGGATATGGAAACTGTGTAAAAGCCTGCACATTTGATGCTATACATGTTGTTAATGGTGTAGCTGTCGTTGATAAGGATAAATGTAAGTCGTGTGGTGCATGTGTAAATGCGTGTCCTAAGAATCTTATTGAATTAGTACCTTATGACAGCACAATCAAAGTTTCTTGCAGTTCAAAGGCTAAGGGACCTGTTGTAAATAAAGCATGTACTGTTGGTTGCATTGGATGTGGTTTATGTGCCAGAAACTGTCCAAGTCAGGCTATTGAAATTAATGACTTTTTGGCACACATTGATTATGAAAAATGTATTGAATGTGGAACTTGTATAGAGAAGTGTCCAAAGAAAGCTATTATTAAAGAATGAGATTTGAAGACGATTATGATGAAGAAAATAATGGGTTGCCCATTATATATATGGCATTAGGTGTTTCTGTATTTATATTCGCTGTTCTTATGCTGGTTGTTTCTCTTAATAAAGATAATACTAAATCATCTGATAATAAGTACAATAGTACTGCATCGGTATATGTAACTGAAGCTGTTGAACCAGTTATTACTTCAAGCAAGCTTGTTGCATCGGATTTGGATTTTTGGGAAATGTATCCTGAAGAGGAGGATGAGGAGATAATTGAGGTGACACCATCTGCAACACCTAAGTTAACACCTACAGCTGTTGTGACTCCTGATTTGGATGATGGGAATCATGTCAAGGTTACATCAAAAGATGGCTCTGAAGAATGGATTAAGATTAGTGATAAGATAGAAAAAAACAACTATGATTTTACGAATATTGTAAATTCCGGTGGTCAGCTTAAGTATGTTTATAATGGTAAAAATATCTCATTTTCTGGAATTGATGTGTCCAGATATCAAAAAGAGATTGATTATTCCAGATTAAAGGCTCAGGGTATTGATTTTGTAATGATCAGAGTTGGTGCCAGGGGCTATAAGAATGGAACCCTTAGCATGGATGAGTATTTTGAAGATAATATCAACAAAGCTTTAGAGGCAGGGGTGGATGTAGGACTATATTTCTACTCACAGGCTATTAATACACAGGAAGCTGAAGAAGAGGCTGATCTTGTTATTAATGCGATAGCTGGAAGACCTATAAAGTATCCAATTGCAATAGACATGGAATATGTCGATAACGACAGTTCAAGAATCGATACACTTACAAAGGATGAAAAAACTGTCATAACGGCAGCCTTTGTAAATAAAATTAAAGCTGCTGGATACAGACCTATGATTTACGGAGATAAGGAATGGCTGCTTAAAAGAATAGATGTAAGTCAGTTCAATGAAAGTAGTATATGGCTGTCACAGACAGATGAACAGCCTGATTATCCTTATAATTTTGACATATGGCAATATTCGACAGATGGTGACTTGTATGGTATTGAAGGACCTGTAGATATGAACATTTGTCTGGTTGATTATGCAGCTCAGTAGGAGGCTTTGGCTATTAACGTTAAGGGTGTTTATTTAGCAAAGAAAAAAAGCGGAGAAATATATTACAGAGCTTCATTTACATATAATAATAAACATATTTCGCTTGGGAGTTTTAGCAGGAGTGAAGAAGCTAATAGGGCTTACCAGTTTGCAATCAGACTTGTTAATTCTACAGAGAGCATTGATGATTATATTAACAGTTGTCCGATTTCCTTTGAGAAATATGTTCTGATAGTAAATTTTAGAGATAATGGAATATATTTGCCCAATCCAATCTATATAAGAAGAAATTATTTGTCATATTATTTATCTGTAAATGAGGAGATGAAGTTTTCTATTGATGATTTATTTTACTATTCATCCCATCGAATACTTCGCAGAGGAGGACATCTGTATGTAAATGACTATGGTATGCAGATAAGCCTTAGACAAAGATATGGCATAAAGAATTATGCTATAGAGGGGAAAGATTTTGTTTTCTACAATGGTGATTGCCTTGATTACAGATATGAAAATATTGAAGTAATCAATACCTACTATGGAGTTGAACTTTGTGATTCGAAAAATGAACGATATAAGGTTAAGATACATATTAACGGGGATTTTGTTGTAGGTTATTATGATGATGCTATAAAAGCGGCAATAGCATATAACAAAGCAGCTGATGTTTTGAAAAAGCAGGGTATAAACAAAAACTATACGATTAATTTTATGGATTCTCTTTCAGCAAAGCTTTATGCTGATATTTACTCTGAAATTGCTATAAATGATAAACTTTATTATTTGAATTCGCGATTAGTTGAAAATGATAGATAAAATCTGTATAATAACAAAATGCAATCTGGAAGGATTGATGAGTACGGAGGAATAGTTTATGAAAGAAATACTTTATAAGAGTACAAGAGACAGCAGTATCACAGTTACTGCGAGCCAGGCCATTTTGAAAGGTCTTAGTGATGATGGTGGATTGTTTGTTCCTACATCTTTGCCTGTACTTGATAAAACTGTAAAAGAACTTTCATCTATGAATTATAGAGAAGTAGCATACGAAGTTATGAAGTTGTTCTTTAGTGATTTTACTGAAGAAGAATTAAAGAATTGTATTAATAATGCATATGACAGTAAGTTTGATACAGATGAAATTGCACCAATGGCAGAAGCGGACGGCGCATTTTATCTTGAACTATATCATGGAGCAACAATTGCTTTTAAGGATATGGCACTCAGCATTTTGCCTCATCTTATGACTACTTCAGCTAAGAAGAACAATATCAAAAATGAGATAGTTATTCTTACAGCTACTTCTGGTGATACAGGAAAGGCTGCTTTGGCGGGCTTTGCAGATGTTCCTGGAACCAGAATAATTGTTTTCTATCCAAAGGGTGGAGTTAGCTTCATTCAGGAAAGACAGATGGTAACTCAAAAGGGTGATAATACTTATGTTGTAGGTATTAAAGGCAATTTTGACGATGCTCAGACAGGGGTTAAGAATATATTTGGCGATAAGGAACTTGCTAAGGTTCTTGACGGTAAGGGATTCCAGTTTAGCTCGGCTAATTCAATTAACATAGGAAGACTTGTTCCTCAGGTTGTTTATTATGTGTATGCTTATGCTAAACTTGTTGAGGCTGGGAAAATTGCTGATGGTGAAGCTATTAATGTTGTAGTTCCTACAGGTAACTTTGGTAATATTCTTGCAGCTTATTTTGCTAAGAACATGGGTATTAATATAGCTAAGCTTATTTGTGCATCTAACGAAAACAAGGTGCTGTTTGATTTCTTTGAAACTGGTGTATACGATAGAAACAGACAGTTTATGCTTACAAACTCACCTTCTATGGATATTCTTATTTCATCAAATCTTGAAAGATTAATTTATTTGATCGCTGGTGAAGATTCTGATAAGAATGCCAATCTTATGAAGCAGCTTTCTGCAGAAGGTAAATATGAGATCACACGTGATATGAAGGAAAAACTTGCTGATTTTGTTGGTGGATTTGCTTCTCAGAATCAGACTAACGCATGTATAAAAGATATGTATGACAAGACGGGATATGTTCTTGATACCCATACAGCAGTTGCTTCAAGCGTATATAAGGATTATGTAGATAAAACAGGAGATAAAACCAAAACTGTTATTGCTTCAACAGCAAGTCCATTTAAGTTCACAACTTCTGTAATGGAAGCTATTGAAGGTAAGAAGTCAGATCTTCCTGATTTTGAGCTGGTTGATAAATTAAGCAAGATAGCTAATGTAGCTGTTCCTAATGCAGTTGAAGAGATAAAGACAGCTCCGACAAGACATGATCATGTTGTTGAAAAGGAGAATATGGTTGATGCTGTTAAGGAGTTCCTTGGTTTATAAAATAGTTATTAAAGCCTGTCATGTTTGACAGGCTTTAATGATAGAAGGTAATAAAAATGAGAAGAAATATAACATTATTAAGAGAAGAAATGAGCAAAAATGGTATAGACTGGTATCTTGTACCTACTGCTGATTTTCATAATTCTGAATATGTTGCACCATATTTTAAGTGTAGGGAGTGGCTCAGTGGCTTTACAGGCTCCAATGGTACACTGTTAGTCGGAAGAGATGTAGCTTTGCTTTGGACGGATGGAAGATATTTCGTTCAGGCATCTATTCAGCTTAGAGATTCTGGTATTACTCTTATGAAGATGGGTGAACCAGGTGTATTAAAAATCAAGGATTATCTTGCTAAATATATGCTCCCGGGTGAAACGCTTGGTTTTGACGGAAGGGTATGCAATGCTGATTATATTGAGACTATTCATTCGGCGATTGGTAAATCAGTAAAATTAAAATATGATATTGATCTTTGCGATGGAATATGGAGAGACAGACCATTACTTAGCTGTAGCAAGGCCTATGTTATTGGAACTGAATTTACAGGTGAGTCCTATCTTAATAAAATTAACAGAGTAAGAGAGTATCTCGCTGAACATAATTGTCAGTATTTGTTTTTAAGCAAGTTGGATGATATTATGTGGCTTTTTAATATCAGGGGTAATGATGTTGATTATAATCCTGTTATTCAAAGCTTCGCAGTTGTATCTAAGGATGATTGTTATCTGTTTGTTCAGGATGAAGCGCTTTCTGATGAATTTTCTTTGTATTGTAAGATAAATAATGTTGTTCTGAAAAATTACAATGATGTTTACTCATTTCTTGAGGAAAATTTTAGAGAAGATAAAAACTTCAATACAGAAGACAGTGTGGAACCTAATCTTAGCGCAGATTTATTCCATATCAGTTACAGTGTTTATGTGTTGTTGAAAGGAAAGACAAACATTATTCATAGTGTTAGTCCTACAACCCTGTTTAAGGCTGTCAAAAATGCTACAGAGATAGAGAATATTAAGGAGTTTTATTTACAGGATTCTGTTGCAGTATGTAAATTTTTATATTGGCTTGACTGTCATAGAGCTATTGTTGAGCAGTCGGATGTTGGAACTAAATATTTTAAAGATCCAATGAACAATATTGTAAATGAGCGAGATGCATCAGATTATCTGGAAGCCATGAGGGCACAGATACCAGGATTTAAAGGTTTATCATTTAATACGATATGTGCTTATGAAGCAAACGCTGCCATGATGCATTATGAGTATGGAAGAGATGGTGGAGCACTTCTTAAAAACGAGGGTTTATTACTTGTGGACAGTGGTGGTCAGTATATGGGTGCGACTACTGATGTTACAAGAACAATAGCCTTGGGACCTTTATCGGAAGAGCAGAGAAGAGATTTTACGCTTGTATGTAAAGGAATGCTCAATCTGATGTATACACGTTTTATAAAGGGTTGTACTGGAAGAAATCTCGACATTATGGCAAGAGCACCTATCTGGAAGTACGGGATGGATTACAAATGTGGAACAGGCCATGGTGTAGGCTGCTTTTTAAATGTTCATGAAGGTCCACAGTCTATCAGATGGCGTTATATAGAAGGTGATTCTGAAACCATTATAGAACCTGGAATGCTTATTACTGATGAACCGGGTATCTATAAGGAGGATAAATACGGAATCAGAACGGAGAATACTTTACTTGTTGTAAGTAAAGAACAGACTAAAGACGGAGAGTTCTATGGTTTTGAACCTTTAACCCTTGTTCCGATTGATATCAGAGCTTTGGATGCAAGATATTTTACATGGGAAGATTTAGAGCAGCTTAAGGAGTATCAGACAATGGTTGTTGACAAGGTTTCACCTTATCTTTCTGAAGATGAACAGGAATGGATAAAAACATATCTGTTTGAATGATTTTTGCTATATTTTAGGTTTTTTTTACAATTAAAAATGTTGACTTATTAAGAGTGGTTTGCAATAATAAACGTGATGTGTTTTAACACAAATGATATAAAAGGAAGGAAAAAAGATATGTCAAAGATCGATTTAACAAAGTATGGTATCACAGGTACCACAGAAGTTGTATACAATCCTTCATACGAAGATTTATACAAGGAAGAAGTAAAGCCAGAACTTGAAGGCTATGAAGTAGGTCAGAACACAGAACTTGATACAGTTAATGTTATGACTGGTATTTATACAGGACGTTCTCCTAAAGATAAGTATATCGTTATGGATGAGAACTCTAAGGACACAGTATGGTGGACAACAGAAGGTTATAAGAACGATAACCACCCAATGACAGAAGATACATGGGCAGTAGTAAAGGATATCGCTAAGAAAGAGCTCTCAAACAAGAGACTTTTCGTAGTAGATGCATTCTGTGGTGCTAACGCAGATACAAGAATGGCAGTAAGATTCATCGTTGAAGTTGCTTGGCAGGCACATTTCGTAAAGAACATGTTCATCGTCCCAACAGCTGAAGAACTTGAGACATTTGAGCCAGATTTTATCGTATACAATGCTTCAAAGGCTAAGGTTGAGAACTTCGCAGAGCTCGGACTTAACTCTGAGACATGTGTAGCATTCAACATTACAAGCCGTGAGCAGGTTATCGTTAATACATGGTACGGCGGTGAGATGAAGAAGGGTATGTTCTCTATGATGAACTACTACTTACCACTTAAGGGTATTGCTTCAATGCACTGTTCAGCTAACTGTGATATGGATGGAAAGCACACAGCAATCTTCTTTGGTCTTTCAGGAACAGGTAAGACAACACTTTCAACAGATCCAAAGAGAAGACTTATCGGTGATGATGAGCACGGTTGGGATGACAACGGCGTATTCAACTTCGAAGGTGGTTGCTATGCTAAGGTTATCGGCCTTGATAAGGAATCTGAGCCAGATATCTTCAACGCAATTAAGAGAAACGCTCTTCTTGAGAACGTTACAGTTGCTGCTGATGGTAAGATTGACTTTGATGATAAGAGCGTAACAGAGAACACACGTGTTTCTTATCCAATTTCTCATATTAACAATATTGCTGCTGAAGTTAACGGTGTTTCTGCAGGTCCTGCAGCTGATAACGTAATCTTCCTTTCAGCTGATGCTTTCGGAGTACTTCCTCCAGTATCAATTCTTACACCAGAGCAGACACAGTACTACTTCCTTTCAGGTTTCACAGCTAAGTTAGCTGGTACAGAAAGAGGTATTACAGAGCCAACACCTACATTCTCAGCATGTTTCGGTCAGGCATTCTTAGAGCTTCACCCAACAAAGTACGGCGAAGAGCTTGTTAAGAAGATGAATGCTTAAGGCGCTAAGGTTTCATTTACATACACAGGATGGAATGGAACAGGTAAGAGAATCACAATCAAGGATACAAGAGGTATCATCGATGCTATCCTTAATGGCGATATCAAGACAGCTCCAACAAAGAAGATTCCTATGTTCGATTTCGAAGTTCCAACAGAACTTCCAGGAGTTGATCCAAAGATTCTTGATCCAAGAGAGACATATGCAGATGCTTCTGAGTGGGAAGTAAAGGCTAAGGATCTTGCTGGAAGATTCATCAAGAACTTTGAGAAGTATACAACAAATGATGCTGGTAAGGCACTTGTTGCAGCTGGTCCACAGTTATAAGATATATACTGTTTTTTCAGGGGACGGATTTTTTAATCCGTCCCTTTTTTCATACTTTTTTAACATTTATTTTTTCTATTTGGTGTTATAATGAATTTTGTATGAAATAATGAGGTACAAAAAAATGAAAGTTAAAAGATTATTGCAGGAAGTAAAAGAATACAAACTTGCTTCATTTCTTACACCTGTGTGTATGATTCTTGAAGTACTGTTTGAAACTCTTATTCCTTATCTTATGGCATCTATGATTGACAAGGGTATATCCTCTGGCAATATGGGACATGTCGTTAAGATAGGTGGATTAATGTTAGTGGTAGCTGTTATGAGCTTACTTACAGGTATTGGCGGTGGTGCATTTGGTTCAAGAGCATCTACTGGATTTGGTAAGAATCTTCGTGAGGCTATGTATAATAATATTCAGACCTTTGCATTCAGTAATATTGATAAGTTCTCAACTGCTGGTCTTGTTACACGTATGACTACTGACGTTACAACTATTCAGAATGGTTATCAGATGTGTTTAAGAATGGCTATGAGAGCGCCATTTAGTATGATTTGTGCTCTTATCATGGCATTCTATATTAATGCACGTCTTGCAAGTATTTATGTAATAGCAGTATTTGCATTGGCTATTTTCTTATTCTTTATTATTAAAGGTGCAACAAAGCTCTTTAGAGAAGCGTTTCCTAAGTATGATGTTCTTAATAATTCTGTTCAGGAAAATGTTTCAGCAATCAGAGTTGTTAAGGCTTTTGTTCGTGAAGAGGAAGAAATTAGTAAGTTTAAGAAAGCCAGCCAGGATATCAGAGATATTTTCTATAAGGCTGAATGTCGTGTAATTACAAATGGACCAGTTATGATGGCTACAGTATATACATGTATTATTCTTCTTAGTTGGATTGGTGCAAAGATGATTGTTGCTGATTCGCTTACTACAGGTGAGTTAACGTCACTTCTTGCTTACTGTATGAATATTCTTATGAGCCTTATGATGTTGAGCTTTGTGTTTGTAATGATTACAATGAGTTCAGCAAGTATCGAACGTGTATATGATGTCTTAACAGAAGAGGCTGATATTGTTAATCCGGAGAATCCTGTAATGGATGTTAAGGATGGAAGTATTGTATTTGATCATGTTAATTTTTCATATAAAGCTAATAATGAGGAGCCAGTTCTTAAGGATATTAATCTTTCTATTAAATCTGGTGAAACAATCGGTATTATGGGTGGAACTGGTAGTGCCAAGACAAGTCTTGTTAATCTTATAAGCCGTTTGTATGATATTTCAGAGGGTTCGGTTACTGTCGGTGGAATTGATGTTAGAAAATATGATCTTCAGGTTTTAAGAGACAGCGTAGCAGTTGTTCTTCAGAATAACGTTCTTTTCTCAGGAACAATTATAGATAACCTTAGATGGGGAAATAAAGATGCTACAGAAGAGCAGTGTATAGAGGCATGTAAGCTTGCATGTGCTGATGAATTTATCAGTAAGATGCCAGAGGGGTATCATACAGAACTTACTCAGGGTGGTACAAATGTTTCTGGTGGTCAGAAACAGCGTCTTTGTATTGCAAGAGCAATTATGAAGCAGCCAAAGGTTATTATTCTTGATGACTCAACAAGTGCAGTTGATACAGCTACAGATGCTAGAATCAGAAAGGCATTTAGAGAGTTTCTTCCAGATACTACAAAACTTATTATTGCTCAGAGAGTTAATTCACTGATGGATGCAGACAGAATTATTGTTATGGATGAAGGCAAAGTTGTTGGATTTGGTACTCATGATGAGTTAATGAATTCAAATGAAATTTATAAAGAAATATACGAGACCCAGACAAAGGGTGGCGGTGATTTCGATGAAAAGGAGGTAAAGTAATATGCCAGGACCAGGTAGACCTCCAAGAGGGGTTAAGATGAAACCCCAGGTTAAAGATCCAGGAAAGCAGCTTATGAGAGTATTTAAGTATGTCTTTAAGGATTATAAGTTCCATTGTATAGCAGTGTTTGTAATGATTATTGTGGGTGTTCTTTGTAATGTTCAGGGAACATTATTTACAAGATCACTTATTGATGATTATATTACTCCATTTGTACTTGCAGATACTCCTGACTTTACTCCACTTAGAAATGCCATTTTGCGTGTAGCATGTTTCTATGCAATGGGTATTATTGCGAACTATACACAGAACAGAATAATGGCTCTTGTTACACAAAATGTTTTGCGTGACATAAGAAATGACGTATTTGAGCATATGGAAAAACTTCCTATTCGTTATTTTGACAGCCATACACATGGTGATATCATGAGTGTTTATACAAATGATATTGAGACGCTTAGACAGTTGATAAGTCAGTCAATACCACAGATTATAAATGCAGCATTTACAATTGTAAGTGTATTTATCAGTATGCTTATTTTAAGTATTCCACTTACTGTAATAACTGTAATTATGGTATTTTTCACAATGATAGTTACTGCCAAAACTGCTGGACTTAGTGGAAAGTATTTTGCAAAACAGCAGAAGAATCTTGGTGAAGTAAATGGTTACATTGAAGAGATGGTAACAGGACAGAAGGTTGTAAAGGTATTCTGTCATGAAGAAGAAGCTAAGGCTGGATTTAAGAAGCTTAATGATGAATTGGGCGACAGTGCATTTAAGGCAAATGCTTATGCAAATGTAATGATGCCACTTAATGCGCAGATTGGAAACTTAAGTTACGTTCTCTGTGCTGTTATTGGTGGATTTATTGCTATTAAGACTAACTGGGGACTTACTATTGGTAAGCTTGTAAGTTTCCTTACATTTAACAAGTCATTTAATATGCCTATTAACCAGGTTAGTATGCAGGCAAATGCCATTGTTATGGCTTTAGCTGGTGCAGAAAGACTCTTTGGAGTAATTGATTCTGAGCCAGAAGAAGATGAGGGCTATGTTACTTTGGTTAATGCCAATATTGATGGAACATTAATTACAGAATCTGAAGAATATACAGGTCACTGGGCCTGGAAGCATTATCATCAGGCTGATAACACAACTACTTATACAGAACTTAAGGGTGATGTAGTATTTGATGGTGTTGACTTTGGATATACTGATGAGAAGATGGTTCTTCATGATATTGAATTATTTGCTAAGCCTGGACAGAAGATTGCCTTTGTTGGTTCAACTGGTGCAGGTAAGACAACAATTACTAATCTGATTAACAGATTCTATTCTATTCAGGATGGAAAGATCAGATATGATGGTATTAATATCAATAAGATTAAGCTTGATGACTTAAGACACAGTCTTGGTATTGTATTGCAGGATACACATTTATTTACTGGAACAGTTGCTGACAATATCAGATATGGTAAGCTTAATGCAACTGATGAAGAAGTGAAGGCTGCTGCAAAACTTGCAAATGCAGATGGCTTTATCAGGCGACTTCCGCAGGGC
>JAZQOC010000101.1:0-30003 GCA_045627645.1 Lachnospiraceae bacterium | reverse complement strand
ATTTTACTGGGTTTGCACCTAAAAAGAAAAGAGCGCGAGACGGGACTCGAAAATAAAAGTTAATCAAAAACGCCCATTTTATGCGGTTTCTCGGTGGTTACCTTTTTCAGGTAACCAAGAAAGTAACCAACATAATCGCCTCTCTTATTATCAAGAAATCTAATTTGCCAAACGCAAACGCGAATTCATATTAATCTGTTCTCGTTTATCACTTTCAACTTTTGTGCTGAAGTAATAATGGTTTCTTGTAGTGGTTATATCTGCATGTCTCATCTGCTCTTGAACCAGTTTCTCACTTACTCCTGCTTCCAACATTTCACTACAATAGGTTTTCCTAAGTTTATGACATCCACGTTCAGGTATACCCAACTCATTACAAAGCTTTCTTAATGATTTATCCATCTTATTATCAGATATATAATCGCCGTTCTCTGCCATAAACCACTCTGATGTTTCATTATTCAGTTCTCTAACTTCCAACATACGTTTATAAATTGCAATTGCGTCATCTGATAACAGTATCTCAGCATTGCTGCTTTCTGTCTTTGTGGAATCAGCCACAACTCTGTGCGACTTTCCATCTTCTCCCTTTTCTTTGGTCAAGGTTCTCTGGACATGTAATTTACCATCCTCTGTGAAATCACTAAGCTTAAGTAAACAGGCCTCGCCTAATCTTAATCCTGTGAACAGGATAAATAACACTCCAAGGCGTCTCATATTGTTCCAGTCATGTTTTGTGATGTGATTAATTATCATATCAACTTCATCATCATCAAAGACCTGTTCTGTTACCTTTTTAGGTTTAAACATTCTCCCAGATGGACTGTACATATTCAAAAGTTCTTTAGCATTTATACAGCTATATCGTTTATTAATTTTTGCATATACAAACACGCCACCGATAAGACTTTTAAGGTTATTAAATCCTTTTCTTGCCAATTTTCCACGATACTCGCTACAGATTTCATCAAGAAATACAATTATGTCTTCTTCCTGAATCCTGTCAATTCTCATGTTATCAATGGTAGAACCAGCAATAAACCTGTCATAGTCATTATCCTTACGGTCATATGTACTTCTTATCACCTTGCCGACTTCCAGTGTATAATCCTGATACATTCTAAAGCACTCACGAAATGTAGGAATCTCAACGACTTCCTTATATTCTTTTACAAGTGCCTTCTCAATATCAATCCTGTTCTTGCGCTTAATAAGTTTTCTTCCATCAGGTGAAGTCTCACTAGCAATATGTGTATACCACAGACCATTTTTGCCTTGCCAAATACTATACGGATGTTTTTCTAATGCTTCTGCTCTTTTCAATTCTTCAACATCTGTCGTAATTCTAGACATATCAAGCATATCATGTTCAATAGCATATTTCAAATTGTCAAAGTCCTGATCGCTTAATTTATTTGCCATGAGCCTTCACCTCCTCTCGTGAAAATCTGCAATAAAAAAATAGCCTCTCGGCTATCTGTACTCTATGTCATGTCGTATTTTCTTACTTTCTGACTCCTGTCGATTTACTTGTTGTCTCAATGTAACCAAATGTTCTTTGATAGATTTTTCTGCCTTTTCTTCTATTACAGCCTTTGTTTCCTCTCTTGCGGGTGAATCCAGTAATGAATCCCTGATTTTATCACCTATAATTCCTATACTTCTCTGAATCATTCCCTTTAACTGTTTTAATACGCTACTGGCAAATATTTTATTCCCCTTGTTATACTTATCGCTAGCATTTATATTCTCATCCATTCGTGTAATGTTATCAATGATTACATTACCAACTATTTCCTCTGCTTTAGTCTTCGTTACCTCAACAGCCTTTTCATAAACGTCATCAACTACACCTTTGACAAGCTCAGTAACATCACTAATCTTCATAGTGACATCATCAAGTTCCTTTTGTTTTATATCTATTTCCTTTGTAATCTCTACTATTTCCTCTTTCTGCTTAGCTATAATGTAATCCTGCTTCTCCATATAGTCTCTTCCACCATAGGACGGCGTTAAATCAATATATACACCATGTTCAGCTGCTATCTGTGCTAATAGTTCTCTACAATCCTTATCAAACGTCATTTTCCTGTTGTTGTGTCGGCCTTCCTTTTTACCTGGATCAGGTAATTCAAATTCCATTGCCCTTAATGCATTTTCTTGTTGTGGTGCTATCTCACCATATTTATTCTCACAATCGAATACATGCCTTTCATGTATGTGTGGAGTCCCTTCATCCACATGCAACGCCCAATCAATTATGTGGTAATGACTTCCATACATTGAATCCAGTCTTTCATAATATTCTTCTGTTATATCTACTAACAACTTATAATCAATACTCTCAGATATATTTCCAAACTGTATTATTGTTTCTTCTGGACATGTTTTTTTACTCAGCCTAATATCCTCAGTACTTCGATTTCTTTCAGGATGTCGATTCGCAACATTCCTCGCATTTTGCTCTCTACAAAAATCTCCGTAGTTCTCTTCATAGAATTTCTTCTCTACATCCTCAAAGCTTAATAGATTTTCTACAAACTCTTCACCACTCCTATATCCCTGATAGCAATCCCAATAAATGTTATGCTTCACTCTTTCATCATCAATGTGATTGCTATTGTTTATGTCAAAGCTCCTATCATTATGTTTGGGATTATACACCCCATTCTTCCCTGCTCGGCCATTGTGTCTTGATTCTTTCATTGTTTCTTTTCCTCCAATAAAAAAAGCATCGGCCTCGCAAAGCCAATGCTTATCACCCATTTCATGTTTAATTTGCCTTATTGCGTCAAGCAATACCCAGTACGAAGTGCGCAAGCGCATCTTCTACCGTATCAACAAGTTGATCCTCTGGGCCAGGTTTTCCACCTGGACTGGATAAGGGTTGCACCCTTAACCTGCCTTATCCCACTGCTCATCGAATATCTATCCATCCATCATTCACACCAACCAACATGCCATATGCAGCTTACCATGTATGGTTGGTTCATAAAAAAAGGGAATCTCATTATGCAGCTGATTTCGCATAACCGATTCCCTGTTCCCCCACCTATTCGATGATATTATTATAACATATCATTTTTAGAAAAAAAGCCCATCTCGTGCCCATTTTCATACCTTTTTCATTCCGCATATGTGACCTATATGTTATAAGCTCGTTGTTCCTATATTATCAACAGGCCTAAGATTCTGTCCTCAAGCTTTCTACAAATATACTATAGCACAGGATAACTGCTACAATATCATAGACTTTATCAATCAGATATATGTCATATATCAATTAATGCCTGTCTGCATACCTCTCACAGGTTAATATCATCATAGCTGGATTTATGTAGGAAGTGTCAAATATGGTCAGATTAGGGTAAAATTAGTGCACCGAAGATCTGGAAGATATTTTATCGTTTTTATATTGAACAGCCAAATCCGTGGTGATATAATAGCCGTCAAGCAAAGGTGTTACCAGACACGGTAGGCGGTTAGCCCTCAACAGAGGGAATGATAACCCTCTGATTACATAGAAACCCGAAAGGGAATCCAATGAAAGGAGGGTCTGCGATGATGATAGCTTTAGAAATTATTGGTGCGGCAGCTGCCGTAATCACAATCTTCTCAGCTGGAGTTGCAGTTGGAAGATTTCTTTCAAAACAAAATGACCGCCAGTAGCTGCAACTTTGGCGATCATTTTAAATGATATCTTAACTTGTGGCTAACCGTCTATCGGTAATGCCTTTGTGTTTTTATTATAACATTTTATCTATATATGTCAATTACAAGCTCTTGAGCACATACTTACTGTAGCAATGATAATATTCCTTGTTTGCTCTGGTTAGCTTGTGCAAGCATCGACTGACCAGCTTGCTCTAAGATATTTCTTATAGAATATGATACCATCTCTTTTGCCATATCTGTATCTCTAATGCGTGATTCCGCTGCCTGAGTATTTTCAACAATATTATTCTCATTTGCTATTGTATGCTCAAGTCTATTCTGTTGAACGCCAATATTACTTCTGATTTCAGAAATAGAACTGAGCGCATTTTCTATTTTCTCAAGAGATCTAGTTACTCCACTCTGAGTAGAAACATCAATATTTTCCCTTTGTTACATATTCATGTGTAACAATATAATCATAGTATTAATTTATTCTTAAATATAAAGGAACTATCATCCCCCACAAACATTCTCATATCTGATATTTGTTTTCTTTACGCAGAAGGATTAACATCTCCGCCCCCAGCTGTAAAAACAATGTTAATACGGTATTGATTAGCATTAATAATATTAGCAGAAATATATTTAACATATGTAAAATTACAAGTAATATTCCTTGTATCATTAGATATAGAAGTTGAACAACTTGTTACTCCATAGCACGGATATGAAGCCATATTATCACCATAACTATTAAATGATATATATCTACTGTAGCCATCTGCATAATACTGTGTCGTCCTTATATAAAAGTAATTATATGATGAATCTGAATAATACCATCTTTGTTCAGATGAATAACTAGATATTCGATTGACATCATTGCCATCTACAACGTTCAATTTACTTACATTGCTAACAATCTCAGATTCAGGAATCTCATTTAAATTTGCTTCTCTTTCCAGGTCTTCATTTATAGCATTGCAAACAGTCTCATGAAATTCTTCTAACGTCATTTGTTGAAAATATTTTTCTACATCTTCGATTGTTCTCCCCTCTGCCCTTAACACATCATTAGTTGGAAAGCAATAGTCTGTACCATATTGCTCATTTATTCTAGCCAATTCAACTTGATATTCATACAAAGACAAAGTATCCTCTGCATTTGCTTCAATTACAAAACTTCGAATGTTAAATACGCCAAGTATAATACTTAAACCCACAACAATTGCCATTACTTTTTTCAACATAACATTTCTCCTCTTTATTTTAGTTAGTACCATCTACTATATCTTATCAATCGTATTATATTTAAGCAATCTGAATAATAATATATTGAAATATATATAATATTCATTACAATAGAATTAAATCTCAAGCTATTATTTAATATTTACATAAAATACCACTATAAATATCTCTTACAACCATGAGATTATTTACACGGAGTATTCAAATGAAAAAGAATAAATTTTTCTCTATAATTATAGTATTAAGCACGCTACTAGTAGGTTGCAATTCTACTGGAGAAGCTCAGTTCTCCAATGCAAATGTATACTCTATTCCCTCGAGCAATAATACAAGTGAATATTCTGAAAATAATAATATTGTTTATTTTCATACTCCCTCAATTCAAGTTAATAAGGATGACGTTATCGTTATAAATCTTTCTTCCTCAGAGATTGCTAATATTTCTAAGGTACTTGTATATAGTTGCTCAACAAATCAAGAAATCAACATTCCCCTCTCAAAACAAATGCACTTTTATGTTAAAGAAGATGGTTTCTATAATGTTTATGCTATTTCATCAGAAGATGAATTATTAGATTTATCTACTAATCTTTGCATAGAACACAATTATACTTCCCAAACATTATTATATTCTTTATAAATCTATACTCACAAACAATGTTTCTCTGTGGATTTTGTCTTAGATTTATTATTTATACCATACATTCTATTCGCATTCATTGCTAATAGATTATGTGAAATCACCATGATGAATACTCCAATAAAACATCATTTTACTTCTACAATACATTTATCGGCAATTATCGCTCTTTTAATTAACCTTGCGCTAAGGTCTTATAATTGACGACTTTCTGCATCTTTCCTTTCAAGCGTCAAGGCAAGCAAGGCCTTGACCCTCTTCAGAAAAGATGCAAGTCATAATCAAGTGCTTAAGCAAAGTTTTGCTCAAGCGCCCACATTTAATTTATTTCTTCTTGTTTGGAAATTCTTTGAACAATACAGATATGTTTAAAAGACTTTGTCTAGAACTACAACTTTTCCTCTCTCATATTTTAATATCGAAATAGTCTTTTTTAAAAGGTAACCAGAGGTAACCATAAAATTAACACTCATTTTACTTTTATAAAAGCTCTAGAATGCAGTAAAATAGGGACCTGACAAGAATCAGATCCCTAAAATAATAAGAGCGCGAGACGGGACTCGAACCCGCGGCCTCAACCTTGGCAAGGTTGCGCTCCACCAACTGAGCCACTCGCGCATTTAATATCGTCGCCGTTTTCTCTCAGCGACAATATGTATAATACACTATGCGTTTTAGTATGTCAACAAATTTTTGAAAATTTTTTTAACAAATTTTTTCAGTTTTCAAATAATTCAATACAATTAATTACTAAGAGCATTTTTATACTTAACTTTATATACTCTTGCTAAAGAATCATCAATTCGTCGCTCATCAATTGTACCATCCTGTACTGCTTCCACAACACCCTGAAATGCTAATTCAAAATCTTCAGGCATAAAAATCATATCCGCTCCTGCCTTGAGTGATTTGATTGCAATTTCATCTGCCCCATAATACTGTGATATTGATTCAGCATTGCAAGCATCTGTAATGATAATTCCATCATACCCCATATCTGTACGAAGCAAGTCTGTCATCACGGCCTTTGACATAGAACACGGCATATTGTCGCCTGTAATATCAGGTACTGCAAAATGACCAACCATAATCATATCTACACCCGCTTCAATTGCAGCCACATATGGAAGAAGTTCTTCTAACTCCATCTCAGCCTTAGTTCTTGTAGTAGAAGTAAGCACCTGCTTAGGATCCCCTTCAACATGCCCCATTCCAGGGAAGAATTTAACGCATGTATATATGCCGGCTTCCTTAAGTCCTCCTATAGCACCTCCGACCATTGCTGCAACATTGACAGCATCATCTCCAAACGAATCGTTGACTCCGTTAGTCATAACATCTGCAGATAATCCAAAGGTATAATTGAATCCATTTTCTCTTAAATTAATACCTATAGAGTTATATGCATCAAATACTGCAGCTGAATTGCTTTCAGCTCCAAGTTCTTTTGCCGATGCAGTCTTTTCAACTTTAAGAGCTGATAACTGAGAATCTGAACCACCATTCTCAGATATACCAATAAACATTGGATATTTGTTATAGCTAATCGAATTCTCTATCATCTCTTTTAGCTGATCAGCTGATTTGATATTCTGCTTCGTATATACAAGACCACCAATTGGATACTTTTCTAATGCGCTCTGAGTTCCTTCTCCTGCCTTTGTTACATTGCCCTGTCCGGTCAATATTTCTGGTGAAAGAATAAATAATCCTGCGACCTTATCTTCCAAGGTCATATCAGCTATCATAGTTCTAACCATCTCATCAAGCAATTCTTCATCTGACTGCTCGATAATCTCTTCTACGGGCTCCTCCTCTTCTTCCACAACATCTGGTGTCATGTCGATTTCAATAATAGGCTCTTCCTCTTCAAGTGCAGCCTCGATTGCAGCTTCAACTATTTCTTCTGCCTCAACACGCTCGTTATGCTTGTTAATAGCAAAGCTGATTCCAAAAAATGCGCCCCCGCATACTACAACAAGAAAACCTATCAATGCAACAAATGCTATAATTCTATTTTTACGTCTTCTCTTTTGTCTTGCAATTCTTTTCTGGCGTCGCTTTTCTTCCATAGGGTCTACGTCAGAAACTTCTTCTACGCCTTCCATGTAATCTTCTGTTGGAATTTCTTCTGCCTTTGTACTCGCTTCAGCTTCTTCGCTTTCTTCAGGCTTTTGTATTGCAGCAATTTCTTCTGATTCTTCGCTTTCCTCTGCGTCTTCCACTACATTCTCGTCCTCAACCCCTGCAGCCACATCATCAACCTCAATAGCTTCGTCCTCAACCTCAATAGCCTCGTCCTCAGCCTCAATAGCCTCATCATCCATATCAAGTAAGTCGCCAAGGCCCTCAAAATCATCAGTTTTCTCAACCATCTCAATTACAAATGGTGACTTTTTGTTCTTAGCTTTTGCTGCTTTTTTCTTAGCTTTTGCTTCTTTTCTTAAAGCTCTTTTTGAAGTGTCTTCGCTCTCACTAAAGAATTTATCTATTTCGCTGGCCACAATCCTGTCTGTTTCGCCACTAACTCTGTTATTATTACTTGCCATTATTACACTCCTAATAATCCCATTTCCACAAATGCTAGTATAGCACACAATATCCTAATACAAAATATAATATTTCTTAAGTATTCTTAAAATTAATATAACCCGCAGTTTACTCCCCAATAATACAATCGAACTTGAGCATAAAAAAACAGGCCACCAAAGGTGGCCTGCCATCTTTACACTTATTATTAAACTGAAGCTGTTACGAAAATATCATAGATTGCCTTAATTGCAACTTCGAAATCGCTGTTTGAAACACCGATGATAATATTGAGCTCACTAGAACCCTGATCAATCATCTTTACATTAACATCTGCATGAGCAAGTGCTGAGAAGATTCTTCCTGCAGTACCTCTCTGAGACTTCATACCACGACCTACTACTGCGATAAGAGCAAGATCTGCCTCAATTTCGATTGTATCTGGATTAGCAATTCTATGAATACCAGAAACAACCTGCTGTTCCTTATCCATGAATTCATCCTGATGAACAAATACTGTAAGAGTATCAATACCTGATGGCATATGTTCAAAGCTGATTCCGTTGTCCTCAAATACATTGAGCACCTTTCTTCCAAAACCAACTTCTGAGTTCATCTTGTCCTTTTCAATATTAATAGAACAGAATCCCTTCTTACCAGCGATACCAGTAATCACATACTTTGACTTCTGGCATGTGCTTTCTACGATCCATGTACCATTGTCTTCTGGTCTGTTTGTATTCTTGATATTGATTGGAATACCCTCAATACGTACTGGGAATATAGCATCTTCATGAAGTACACCAGCACCCATGTATGATAACTCTCTAAGTTCCTTATATGTAATAGTATCAATACCTACTGGATTCTCAATAATTCTAGGATCTGTAATAAGGAATCCTGAAACGTCTGTCCAGTTCTCATAGATATCTACCTTTGCAGCTCTTGCAACGATAGAACCTGTTATATCTGAACCACCTCTTGAGAATGTTTTTACCTTTCCATCTGGATATGCTCCGTAGAATCCTGGCACGACAGCATTATCAAGTTTTGAAAGTTTCTTAGCTAATACTTCGTTAGTCTTTTCTGCATTGAATTCGCCATCTTCATTGAACAGAATAACCTCAGCAGCATCAACAAATGTATATCCAAGATAGTTTGCCATAATCTTTCCATTAAGGAACTCACCACGGCTTGCTGCATAGTCCTTTCCTGCCTTATTTGCAAAGTTTTTCTTAACCTCTTCAAACTCAGCGTCAAGTGTCATATCAAGTTTAAGACCATTGATGATTTCATTGTATCTTTCCTTGATTGCTGTCAATTCCTTATCAAATGGCTTGTCAGCTTCTGCAAGGGCATAACATCCGTAAAGCATATCTGTTACTTTTGTATCTGCACTAAATCTCTTTCCTGGTGCACTAGGAATAACAAATCTTCTGCTTTCGTCTGCACGAATTATATTTCCAACCTTCATAAACTGTTCAGCACTAGCAAGTGAACTACCACCAAACTTAACTACCTTTTTCATAAATATTCTCCTACTTGTATATAAACCAATACTCTATACAACAAAACAATTGCAGACTTAGTCTGCAATCGTTTTCAAACACATTATAATATAATATATAAATCTTTAATCTTCAACTCTTATTACAGAAATAACACCCTTGAGTTTTCCAATCTTCTCATCAAATGTCTTCTCTGTCATAGCTGATGTAACAAATGCGAATTCCTCATCATTAATTCTAATCTCAGTGATAGGTCCAACCTGATTAAGAACTTCTCCTCTGTTCTCCATAGCTACTCTTACAAAAAACTTTCTTTCCTTGTTCTTAAAATCAGCAACTTCAACCTTTTCATCTGTCCAAACACATGGAAGTGTAGAACCAAGATTACGCGCGCATTCAATAACATCACTTACAACAGCACTTGCAGTTGGAAGCTTTCCAGCGCCACGGCCATAGAACATTACATCATCAACCATGTTGCCTGTTACATATACCGCATTGAATACGTCATTAACACCATTAAGTGCATGCTCAGCACCAATCATAAATGGAGCAACCATAGCTGTAAGCTTATCATTAACATTCTCTGCAATTGCAAGAAGCTTAATTGACTTTCCTAACTTCTTAGCATATTCGAAATCTGTTGCTGTAATCTTTGTGATACCTTCTGTGTACACATTTTCATAGGAAACAGTCTTACCTGTCATAAGAGAAGCAAGAATAGCAATCTTTCTACCTGCATCATGTCCTTCTACGTCAGCTTCCGGATTTCTCTCAGCATAACCAAGATCCTGTGCCTCTTTAAGAACTTCCTCATATGAAGCGCCTTCTCTAGACATCTTTGTAAGCATATAGTTTGTAGTACCATTAAGGATACCCATAATCTTATCAATATGCTCTGGAGCAAGTGAAGAATTCATAGGTCTGATAATTGGAATACCACCACCAACACTGGCCTCAAATAAGTAGCTGCACTTGTTAGCCTTAGCAACTTCAAGGAGTTCAGGACCATGTGCTGCAACTAATTCCTTATTGGATGTACATACACATTTTCCCTTTAAAAGTGCATCCTTAGAAAACTGATATGCTGGTCTGACTCCACCCATTGTCTCACATACAATATCGATTTCTGGGTCATCCAAAATAACATTTACATCATGAACGACTTTAGCTTCATTCTTATCGCCTGGAAAATCACGCAAATCAAGAATGTACTTAACATTGATCTTATCGCCAATTCTCTTTGATATTAATTCGTTGTTATCGTCGATTACCTGTACAACACCACTACCAACTGTACCGTAACCTAATACTGCTACCTGTATCATACGAACACCTTTCTTCATATATATATTAGCTATTTATTACATCATCAATATACATCTTATTCCATAATACAAAGCCATATGGATAGGATATAAACTGTAGAATACGTATTTATTGATTGTACCCTTTCTTTCTCCGTTATATAAGAAAATGAGTACAAATGCGACTGTTCCAACCATTTCTGATATACTAATCAGAGCACATAATGCTGTACACACCACAAAGCCAGTCGCCAGCAGGCATGTATATATTCGCTTTAGATTTCTTGTGAAGAATAATATCGCAATAAGCGCTACTCCCCAGCCATGGTAATCTGTCTTTATAATATTGGCTAATACTGCTGCCATGGCAAATACCAGTATTTCCAAAACAAAACCCATCTTTAGTTTTTTTTCTTCAATCATACCAGCAAATATCATTGCTAACATTCCAATCAAGAGGGTAAAGTACACATTTTGATAACTTAGTGTCAAACCGCCTCTAAACAAAAAATCAAATGGAATCTCCGAGATAAATGCAAACAACAAAAGGTTGCCTGCGTACTTCCATCTGCTTCTTGTATATTTATATCCCTCTACCAGCAAAAAGCAATATATTGGAAATGCAACTCTGCCTATACATCGTATGGTTATATCTGCTTTCAAAAGCTGTGGCATATAGCATTTCTCTAATATGCCTGCGCCTATATGATCTATAAACATTGTAATCAGTGCGACCCACTTTAGCAGGTCCGCACTGATCATTTTTTTATCATTCATAAAATTAGATTAATGGATACTTATCTGTAAGTTCCTGTACAATTGCTCTTGCTTCTGGAACCTTTTCCTCACCGCCAAGTACAACAAGTGAAATTGCCTCTGCGATTCTGTCCATATCTTCTGTGTTCATACCACGTGATGTAACAGCTGGTGTACCAAGTCTTACACCTGATGTTGTAAATGCTGTCTGTGGATCATTTGGTACAGTATTCTTGTTAGCTGTGATATGAGCCTGATCAAGTAACTTCTCAACAGCCTTACCGGTAAGTCCCTGTGGACGAAGGTCAAGAAGCATAAGGTGATTATCTGTACCACCAGATACGATGCTTAAGCCTCTCTTAAGAAGACCATTTGCAAGTGCCTGTGCATTAGCACATACATTCTTTCCATATTCCTTAAACTCTGGTGAAAGAGCTTCCTTAAAACATACAGCCTTTGCTGCAATAACGTGCATAAGTGGGCCACCCTGGATACCTGGGAAAATAGCCTTGTTGAAGTTGTACTTATCAGCTGCTGCCTGATTGCACATAATCATACCACCACGTGGTCCACGAAGTGTCTTATGTGTAGTTGTTGTAACAACATCTGCGTATGGGAATGGGCTCTCATGCATACCTGTTGCAACAAGACCAGCGATGTGAGCGATATCAACCATCATTACTGCGCCAACTTCATCACAAATCTCTCTAATCTTCTTGAAGTCAATCTTTCTTGCATATGCTGAAGCACCAGATACAATCATCTTTGGCTTGCACTCAAGGGCAATTCTTCTAACTTCATCATAGTCAATGAAACCATCATCATTAACACCGTAAGGTACACAATTGAAGTACTTACCTGACATATTAACTGGTGAACCGTGTGAAAGATGTCCGCCATGATCAAGGTTCATACCCATAAATGTATCGCCTGGCTCCATAACAGCAAAGAATACTGCCATGTTAGCCTGAGCACCTGAATGAGGCTGAACATTTACGTAATCACAATGGAAGAGTTCTTTTGCTCTCTCTCTAGCAAGTTCTTCAACTACGTCAACACAATCACATCCGCCGTAGTATCTCTTTCCTGGATAACCTTCCGCATATTTATTAGTGAGTGGGCTTCCCATTGCTGCCATTACAGCCTTGCTAACCCAGTTCTCTGATGCAATAAGTTCAATGTGGCTGTTCTGTCTGTTCTGCTCAGCAACGATGGCTTCTGCGATTTCAGGATCAACAGCTCTTACTTCTTCTAAAGAGTACATAATTGTCCGCCTTTCTATTTATGCATAATTTTTGATAATACACCTTGCAAATTATACCACAGTCAGAGCCATGTGAAAATACGATTGCTTCTATTTACTTGAAAAAATTTATTTGATAAAATTACTTCAAGTTATGAATTTTTACCAAGGAAATGCGTATGTATCAGGTTATTGTAAACCCATCTGCCCGTTCAGGACGTGGACGAAAGAATTGGGAAAAGATTAAAGTCATTTTAGATGAACAAAATGTTCCTTATGAAGTACATTTTACACAAAAGCATGGGGATGCTGCTGAATTTGCCAGCAATTTATATATTGCCTGCAAAGAATCTGATGAACCACTTTCACTTTTAGTACTGGGTGGAGACGGTTCACTCAATGAAGTAATTCAGGGGCTTCCTTCTTTCGACAATGTATCCTTAAGTTTCATCCCTGTTGGTTCAAGCAATGATTTAGCAAGAGCTTTGGGTGTCTCATTTACCCCAGAAGATGCAATCATACATCTTATCAATAAACCAACAACCCTTTATATGGATTTGGGAACTGTACGCATGGAAAACAGTCTGGTTCGAGAAGGTGCCATGACCATACCAAACCGTCGTTTCTTAGTAAGCTGCGGATTTGGTTATGATGCTTCAATATGTCACGAAGCACTGCACTCAAGTGTGAAAAACTTTTTCAATAAACTTGGCCTTGGCAAAGTCACTTATTATGCCATATGTTTAAAGCAACTCATTTCCATGAAGACAGCTTCAATTGAACTGTTTCTCAATGAGGACGAACCTATAAGCTATGACAAGGTTACTTTCGCTGTTGCCATGAACAACCTATATGAGGGTGGCGGCTTTATGTTTGCTCCTGGAGCTGAAAACCATGACGGATTGTTAAATCTGATGGTTGCTTCCAATATATCCAAATTCAAGATTCTCACACTTTTGCCAACAGCACTAACCGGCGAACACGTGAAGCACAATGGCATATACACCTTCAGCGCAAGGAAGTGCGCCATAAGATCTTCCAGACCTCTGTGGGTTCACACCGATGGAGAAGTAGAAACAAAAGCGGATTACATAGAATTTGAATGCAAAAAAGAAGCAATAAAAATCGTATATTAATTACAGAAAAAAGCCCTCATCAGAGGGCTTTTTCTTATCTTAATCTTGTAGTTTCAAATCGTTTTCTGGTATCAACACAGGTCTTTAACTGTCTGTACATATCTTCTAACTCACCATCTTCAATAGTAACATCTAAAGACATGGACATAATAGCAATCTGATCCTTAGTAATTCTGCTATGCAAACCGCTTAATATATTGTACTTCTCATCAAAGCTCTCGGTTTCCAAAAACTGCATAACCAGTGGATCCACCTGAACATCTCCATCCGGATGTTCTTCCTCGAATCTATACTCCTGAGTTACATCAGGATATTTCTCCTTATCAACCTTGGAAACAAAAGAATCATATGGTCTTACATATGTAACATTGTCGCCATACAAAGCCTGATATACAACCATCTTTTCTTCAGTTTCTGAATGAATAGCAATAGCCTTCACCTCATAAAGGTTACCCTTAAAATGTTTGTACACACTTCCAATCTTTGGTTCCATGTCGTCTACCCCGCATTTTATTATTTCTACCAGTATCTCACCTGAACACTGCTGCCTTCCACAGCCACCTGGTCCATAGTTATTATATCAGATAACTGCTGTTTTTCATATTCATCCATCTTGTCTATTCTCTTATGATGAATATCTACTGTATATGCAAATACTCCATCCACATCAACAACCTTTGTCATAGTAATACCTGCATAATCAAATCCTCTCTCATCAAGCTTTGCTCTTACACCTGCAACATATTCTTTCTCAATCGCCTTATAGTAATCATTGCAAATGTCATTTATTCTGCCTTCAGCGCCTCTTGCTCTAATCTTCATACAGCAACTGAGTACAATTATAAGTCCTAAAGTAACTATAACCAATGTCTTCTTATCCATAATGTAATCCTCCATAAATCGATGTGTGTCTCGCTTATGAATTAAATTTACATTATGTCGAGTCCTATTTATTGTACTTTATCATTTGCTGTACTCGATGATTAAAAGTTCTACACTAAGAACCGGATTCATGCCTTTGATTTTTACGCTCTCATCTGCAACTGCGCACGCCTTAAGAGCATCTCTTAGCTGTTTGTAGCTAAACTTTCTAATCTGCGCCTCATACTTCTGCTCTACAAAAGGCGGTATACCTATCATTTCCGCTATCTTCTTAGACGGGTATCTGTCATCCTTCAGTTCAAATACCTGAAGCATCATGTTAAACTGTCTGGTTATAAGTGCCAGTATTCCAAACGGTGTTTCTTTGTTAGCCAAGAGTTCCTGATACATAGCCAGCGCCTGACTCTGCTTCTTATCAGCCATAGCAGCAATCATGTCAAATACCTTTGCACTGGTACTTACAGTTATTATTTCCTCAACATCAGCGACACTGATTGCATCCCTGCCAAGAGTGTACGAAAAGAGCTTTTCCAATTCCACGCTTATTGTGGTCATATCGGTTCCCGTTCTTTCCAGTATCTCCTCCAATGCTCTTGAGTCTATATTTTTACCTTCTTTTTTTACTCTTCCAAGAATCCACTTTTTTAAAGTATCCGGTGGCTGTATCATAAAGTCCACCGCTCTGCCGTTATTGGTTATAGATTTAAAAAGCTTGCTTCTCTTATCTACTGCCGTTTCTACCATTATAATGATGGTGCTTTCAGGGCTTTCATCCAGATACTCAGCCAACTGTTCTCCGCCGGATTTGCAAAATCCCGTATCCTCTAAGAGTATTACTCTCCTATCTGCAAAAAATGGCATAGTCTCAGCCTGATCTATAACCTCTGCAATGTTTACGTCCTTACCACCATAGTAATTATAGTTCATGGTGTCCCCATCGGGCATAAGCGCATTAAGAAGATTATCCTTATACTGCTTACGAAGATAATCCTCATCACCATACAGTAAGTAGCATTTTTTATACGATTGATTCTTTATATCCTGTGCCAGCTGCTGCATGAACTTTCCTTCCTGGATTTGTCATCATTAACACTAATATTACCATAAATTACACGCTCTCTCTATAGACTTAACTTTAAAAAGTGTTACAATATGTTCGTTGGTTTATTTAAATGGAGATTAATGTGAAAAATAATATTATTAGTTTTAAAAAGGGCTTACGCGACGGAATCCCAATTGCTCTTGGCTACTTTGCTGTCGCATTTACCCTGGGTATAGTTGCAAGAAATGCAGGAATCACTGCCTGGTTATCAGCAGTCTTTTCTGCCACATGTATATCATCCACGGGAGAATATGTAGGATTTACACTTATTGGTGAACAGGCAACCTATATTGAGATTGCTCTGATGACACTCATTGCCAATGCCAGATATCTTCTTCTTAGTTGCGCATTGTCACAGAAATTTTCTAAAGAAATGAGCTTTATCCACAGATTTTTTATCGGCATTTTTGTTACTGATGAAATATTCGGAATCAGCATCTCATGCAAGGAGAGCCTCAACCCATTTTATCCTTATGGAGCTGCGGCAATTTCAGTTCCAGCCTGGGCTTTAGGAACTGCCCTTGGTGTAATTATGGGAAATGTGCTCCCAGGCAATGTAGTAAGCGCACTAAGCGTTGGTATCTACGGAATGTTTATTGCTATAATTGTTCCTCCTGCCAAAGAGAATAAGATTATCTCAGCCTTCGTTGTAGTCGCAATGGTGATTAGCTATCTTTCATCCCGCATACCTGTTACAGCTTCAATATCATCAGGTACGCGTATTATTGTAATTACTGTTGTTATCTCGTCGATTGCTGCAATCCTGTTCCCTGTTAAGGAAGAAAAGGAGGTGTCAGCATGATCCATAATGTTTATATCTATCTGCTTATAATGGCCGGTGTTACATACCTTATTCGTGTATTGCCACTTACTCTCATAAGAAAAGAGATTACCAATACCTTTATCAAGTCATTTCTTTACTATGTGCCATATGTGACACTTGCTGCCATGACATTCCCTGCTATGATGGATGCAACCAATTCTCCGATAGCTGGGGCCATCGCATTTATCTTTGCATTGCTGTTAGCATGGAAGGGTGCAAGCCTCTTTGTAGTATCAGTTATGGCCTGCCTTATGGTGTTTGTAATCGAGCTGTTGCCATTTATTCATTGATTGTCATTTTTCGATAACTGTCATGCTAAAGTTCAAATACATAAAAAAGCCTTGAGAATTAACTTCCCAAGGCTTATTATTTTGCTCTTCAAATGAGATTATTCGATAACTCTGATCCATCCTTCTGGAGCTTCGATCTTGCCCATCTGGATACCTGTAAGTGTATCGTAAAGTTTCTTTGTTACAGGTCCCATCTCAGACATACCTGCTGGTAAGCAGATTTCCTTACCATGGTCTACAATCTTACCTACTGGTGAGATAACTGCAGCTGTACCACAGAGACCACACTCCGCCATATCACCAAGTTCATCAAGATATACTTCTCTCTCTTCTGCTTCAAGTCCAAGGTAATCCTTAGCAACCTGAATAAGTGAACGGCTTGTGATTGATGGTAAAATACTATCTGACTTAGGTGTTACAACCTTGCCATCCTTTGTTACGAACAAGAAGTTTGCACCACCTGTCTCCTCAACCTTTGTACGTGTCTTTGGATCAAGATACATGTTCTCATCATAACCTTCTTCATGAGCTGTAACAATTGCATGTAAGCTCATTGCATAGTTAAGACCTGCCTTGATGCAGCCTGTACCATTTGGTGCTGCTCTGTCGAAGTCTGAAACCTTAATTGTAAGTGGCTTAGCGCCGCCCTTGAAGTATGGTCCTACTGGTGTAGCAAATACTCTGAACTGATAATCATTAGCTGGCTTAACACCAATAACTGGGTTGATACCAAACATATATGGTCTAAGGTAAAGTGTAGCACCTGAACCAAATGGTGGTACCCATGCATAATTTGCCTTTACAACCTGGTCGATTGCATCAATAAATCTTTCCTTAGAAAAAACTGGCATCTCAAGACGCTGTGCTGAAGCAATCATTCTATCTGCATTTAAATCTGGTCTGAAGACCACGACCTTACCATCCTCAGTTGTGTATGCCTTAAGTCCTTCAAAAACTGTCTGTGCATACTGTAATACGCCTGCACATTCGCTCATTGTGATCTGGTCATCTTCTGTAATACAACCAGCATCCCATGCTCCATTTGTGAAGTTAGAAACATAACGATAATCTGTTTTCATGTAGCCAAATCCAAGATTGGCCCAGTCGATGTTCTTTTTCTCCATGATTTTGTCCTTCTTTCTTAGTAGTCTGATTTTTCAATCCATTACATTTTATACCTTTAATAAGGTGTTGTAAAGTATGTTAAATCGTATGTTTTCAGTTGTTTGCGACCATTTTTTAGTGTAAAATTATTTTTAACTGTAGGTGATGTCAGGGGGCAGCATATGTTAGTTACACTTATTCCATTATTCGATAAGAGTATGTCAGTTCGTGCGTACTCAATTTCAACTCAAAAAGAAAACTCATTTTTATCTTCCGGCAAATCTGCCAGTATGCCTTCATTTGTAATTGGTAATATACCTTCATTCGAGGTCATAAAAAGTTTGGGAGTTGATACTCTTTCAAAGGATTGTGAACTGTTTGTCCCTATAACGAGTATAGATTTATTTACAGATATTAATGCCCAGTACGATGGAGACAGAAGCAGAATTGTTCTTTTGCTGGATAATACAGTCAAGCCAGACTTTGATTATGTAGATAAGATAATGCAGCTTAAAAGCGATGGCTACAAATTTGCCATCAGAAACTTAAGCGTATCCGAATTAGAGCCGATGAAGCCACTTATCCGTTTTATGGATTATGTGATGCTTGATTACAAGAAGATTGTTTTATCACGCGCCAAAATATACTTCAGCCAGATTCATCCTAAGGTAAAGCTTATCGCCGATAACCTTGATACTCTCGCGATGTTTGAAAGTTTAGGTGTTGAAGGTGGTTATACACTCTTTTCTGGGGAATTCTACCGCATGCCTGTTACCAAGGGTGATACAGAAGTATCTCCACTCAAACTGAATTATATTTCATTATTAAATATCGTAAATCAGGATGACTTTGATCTTACAGAAGCTGCAGACGTCATTGGTCGAGATACGGCCCTTATCATCTCACTCTTAAAGATGGTTAATAGAGTTAATCGTTCTTCAACAGAGATTACTTCAATCAGACATGCCGCTGCCATGCTTGGTCAGAAAGAACTAAAAAAATGGATTACCACAGCCATTACACAACAGTTATGCGCAGACCGTCCAAGCGAAATCATGCGACTCTCGCTTCTTCGTGCAAAGCTTGCTGAAAACATCGCTGGTGAATTTGAGCTTGGTGTATTCGGACCTGAACTGTTCCTTATGGGCCTGTTCTCTGTAGTTGATTTGATTCTTAATAAGCCTATGGAAGAAGCCCTTGATTTACTCAAGGTTTCAAAGAATATCAACCGCGCTTTAGTTAACCACGATGGTCCTTTCTACGATATCCTTGAGTTTATACAGATATACGAAGCCGGCGACTGGCAGGAAGTTTCAAGAGTTATGCTGGTCAATGACATCTCAATGGACAAGGTATACGATGCATATCTGGCTTCCCTTGAGTGGTATAGAGATTTGTTCCACGAGATTGAGGAGTAAGAAAGAAAACATTAATCAATGTTAATTGTTTAAAACTGGCATATATAAATCAAAAAGGATGACTTCCTTTGTAAAGAAGTCATCCTTTTTTAATTCTGTCTACTTCTAGAAGAACTTTGTAATCTCTTCTGGAGTCTTTCTCTTTGGTTTCTGAGCATCTGTTTCTCTTACACCTACTGCGATGATAGCAACTACTTCCTGCGATTCTGGAATACCAAATTCTGCCTTTAAAACATCTGCATCACGGATTCCCATAATCAATGTATCATAGCCAATCTCTCTTGCCTTAAGAACAAGGTTCTCATTCTGAAGACCAAGATCATATACGCCCCACTTATCACCAAGTTCATTAGTTGGAGATCCATCTCTTTCAAAACCAGATCTCTTTGTTTCGTATGTTGTAATGATAATAGCTGTCGCATTGGCGCAACTGTTTGCATTGAATTCAGGAAGACACTGATTCTTAATAAAGTTCATCTTGTCTTCGCTAATTGCAACATAGTAACGGCCTGTCTGTGAATTCTTCCATGTTGGTGCCTGAATTGCTGCATCAATTATAACCTTAACCTGATTCTCACTAATCTTCATACCAGGCTTAAAATTTCTTATACTTCTTCTACTTTCAAGTAACTGTGCAAATTCCATTTTGTGCTCCTTTCATTATGCCAACCCCTATGAATGTCATAATTCAATTTTATACTGTTCCCCTGCAAATAGCAAAATATTTTATCTAAAATACTATGTATTTTCTCTTAAAAATATAAAAAAAGACTCCACAAAAGTGGAGTCTTTGTATTGTTCTGACTAACGCTTTGAGAACTGTGGAGCACGACGAGCTGCTTTTAAGCCGTACTTCTTTCTTTCCTTCATACGTGGATCACGTGTAAGGTAACCAGCCTTCTTAAGTACTGGTCTGAAGTCCTCATCTACTTTAAGGAGTGCTCTAGCGATACCATGTCTGATAGCACCTGCCTGACCTGTGTATCCGCCACCCTTAACATTGATCTTAACATCATACTTCTCTGTTGTCTCTGTAGCTGTAAGAGGCTGACGAACGATAACCTTAAGTGTCTCAAGGCCGAAGTACTCATCAAGAGTTCTGCCATTAACTGTTATATTTCCCTTACCAGGTACCATGTATACTCTGGCAATTGATTTCTTTCTTCTACCTGTTCCATAGAACTGAGCTGCTGCTTTCTTAGCCATCTTAGTAATCTCCTTCCAAACCTAATTAAAATGTAAGTACTTCAGGCTTCTGAGCTGCATGATTGTGCTCGTTTCCTGCATATACGTATAACTTCTTGTACATCTGTCTTCCAAGAGGTCCCTTTGGAAGCATGCCCTTAACTGCTAATTCGATAACTTCTTCAGGCTTCTTAACTAACTTCTCGCGAAGTGTCTGCTCCTTCATACCACCAACGTAGTCTGAGTGATGGTAGTAAACCTTCTGATCAAGCTTCTTACCAGAAACAACAATCTTATCAGCGTTAATTACGATTACATAATCGCCACAATCCATATGTGGTGTATAAATAGGCTTATTCTTACCTCTAAGTACCTTTGCAACTTCTGAAGCTAAACGACCAAGTGTCTGACCTTCAGCGTCTACAACGTACCATTTTCTATCAATAGTAGCTGGACTAGCCATAAATGTCTTCATTTGAATTTCCTCCAAAATACTGTTCACTGTAACATGCAATTCTTACATCGGGGCTATTGATGCGTTAATCGCTAGCGTCTGGTATAACTTCCATCTGAAATACCCACGCTCAACTAGTATACTAAACGAATCCGGGCGTGTCAACACCTGATTTTGTTTATTTTTTAATTTTGTGTGCACAGAAAATGAGCACACAATATAATGTATTTCGTCTTAAAAAAGCTCAAGCAAATCAGCTGGTTTTTCTATTCTCGCAGCGTATTCCTTGACTTCACCAAAACCGTAGCCTGCATATACCATTGGAACATTTGCCTGCTTGCACGCATTGGCGTCCATCTGTGTATCCCCTACATAGACTGGTCGTTCTATACCATGCTTCTCACACATAAGCAGAATATTGTCTGCTTTGAGCAAACCTGAATCACCAGGACACACATGATCAGTCACAGCCTCTTCAAGTCCAAGGTGTTCTATCACCAGTTCAATATAACCTGACTGGCAGTTGCTTACTATTATAACCTTGTAATTTTTCGAGAGTTCTTTTAAAACCTCTGCTATCCTGTCATATACTACTCCAGACTGCTGTCTGATGAATTCTTCTTCATATTCATAACATACGACCTTAAAGCGTTCCTGCTCCTCAAATTCCTCATCCGGAAGAATATCCTGAATGATATCAATCATAGGTAAGCCAAACAATCCTTTAAGTCGGTCTGGTGTAACCTGAATATCACCATGTCCCGTATCTATGAGTGCTTTATTCCAGGCATCAGTTACCACACCTGTTGAATCCCAGATTGTTCCATCTACGTCAAACAAAATTCCATCTGGAATGTACACATTTCCTTCTATAACAATACCATTCTTTTCCATAGTCTTCTCCATTTTCCAGCCAGGGCATCAAGTCCCAACATACCTCAACTATCTCAGTCTTTTTTCAAAATGCTGATAATCTTTGCAGGAGTTCCATGCTCCTCCCCAGGTAAATCCATGCTCTTTAAACAACTTGTAACACAAATCATTTTCATCAATCTTATACGGGAAGTCGCTACTTCTGTCAGCATAAGGCTCACTACCTTCCGGACATATGTAATCTGCACCATTTCTAAACTGAACATAAGGGTTATAGAATGGGTTTATATCGATTGCCAGTCCATATGCGTGGTAGCTTAACTTAGTTGTGTTGTCCACTACTCTGTAGTTAAAGCATGAGGTGTTATTAGCCTCCATTGACGCATCGTCATCTGCGTCATATTTATCTATCAGTGAAATTTCCTCAAACTGATATCCTGCATAATACAGTTCCTCAAAAATCTCCAACAAATCCTGTGCAATGAGCTCACTGCACACTATTTCTCCATAAGCTGTATCTCCATCAAAGTTATTGTATCTGAGTACAATATGCCTGAGCATATCAAAATTCACCAAAGACTCGTCTATTCCATCTGCGTAGGATTTCCCCCGCATTCTCTCCTTAAGTACTTCCGATATCTCTTCTATATAAAATGAATCCGCCTCTGGCCCATTTTCATCTTCTGCTATTATTTCATCAGCATCCTCTAAAGGCACCACTTCCGTTATCTGCGCTTCCACAAATGGCTCAAAAGGTACTTTTTCTTTCTCTACTTCAGCTGTAGGTATTGCCTCTATCTCAACCTCTACATGCTTTGAAGCGTAATCAGCTACAGTTTCTGATTTTGTTAACGTTCTTGTAAGCAGAACGCAGGCACCTATTATCAGAAGAATTATTCCAACATATTTAATGATCTCATTTTTCATATATTAATCTCCATTTCACCTGTGAAATCCGGAGTGGTCTATTAGTTTAAAACTTTACGTCTATAAGAGTAAGTCCACAGGCTTCCGCCGTTGGTCCTGCAGCAGTTCTGTCACAAGCCTCCAGAATATCCTTAACCTTCTGTGGCGGAATCTTTCCTCTGCCTACTTCTAACAGAGTTCCTGCTATTATTCTGACCATGTTGTAGAGGAATCCATTGCCAGTTACTTCTATATAGATATCCTCATCATGTCTTGTAACACTTATCTCATCAATCCTTCTAACATTGGTAAGAGTTGTTCCATTGACGCTGCAAAAACTTGTAAAATCATGTTCTCCCAAAAGGTATTGGGCACCTTGACTCATGAGGTCAACATCTATCTTATAATATGTATAGCTGGCATACCTTGTTTTTAACGGATTAGGGAACTCCTCACTGGTAAAAACATATCTGTATGTCTTGGCTATCTTTCTCTTCCTAGGCTGGAAATCAACCTCAACTTCCATGGACTTTCTAATCTTTATATCTTCTGGCAGCATCTGATTAAGGGCATATGCATATTTATCAGCCGGTATATTCATATCCGAATCAAATACCGCAAGATTACACAGTGCATGCACTCCTGCATCAGTTCTGCTGGAACCTTCCACCTGAACCGTTGTCTTTAGAAGGTTTGAAAGTGCTTTATTAAGTTCTCCCTCTATAGTTACAGCATTGTCCTGAGCCTGCCATCCATGGTAATTGGTGCCGTCATATGCTACAACCAGTAAAATTCTCTTACTCATGAAAGCCACCACATATTTCTGCCAAATACAATGCACACTACAAGCATCAGCCATATAAACCCATAAGCCACATAATCTCTTCTTTGATAATTAAGTGGCTTCATCTTTGTTCTTCCTTCGTCGCCATGATAGCATCTGGCTTCCATAGCCATAGCTAAATCATTGGCTCTTCTAAATGCCGAAATAAACAAAGGAACAAGCAATGGAATGAGCGCTTTTGCTCTCTTAATTATATTTCCAGACTCAAAATCTGCACATCTCGCCATCTGAGCCTTCATAATCTTATCTGTTTCTTCTATAAGAATAGGTATGAATCTGAGCGCAATACTCATCATCATTGATATTTCATGTACTGGAACCTTAACCTTCTTAAGAGGCTTAAGTAATCGCTCCAATCCGTCTGTTAAACTATTTGGTGTTGTAGTAAGAGTCATAATATTTGATCCCATTATTAAAAATGACAATCTTACAGCCATCTTGGCAGCTACAATCAAACCCTCTCTGGTAATAGAAAGTTTCCACCAGCTCCATAATACCTCTCCTGGTGTTAGAAACATATTAAACAATACTGTTATCATCATCAAAACCAGAATAGGCTTCATACCCTTAATCATATAGCGAAATGGTATCTTCGACAGCTTAATTACACACGCCAAAAAGACTGCGGCCAACAGGTAGCCCCAGACACTGCTTACACAGAATAATGCAATTATATAGACGAATGTACCTACCACCTTAGTACGCGGATCCAGCTTATGTATCACCGAATCACTGTGGTAGTACTGTCCTAGTGTAATATCTCTTACCATCTTAATCTCCATTTCACTTGTGCAATCCGGAGCGGTCACGTATAGCTATTATTTCATACTTAAAATCTCATCAACTGCTTCAGGTATAGTTGTTATATCACAGTTGACCTCAAATCCAGCATTTTTCAAAGCATGCATAACATAGGTAACCTGTGGAACCGCCAGTCCCATACTTTCCAACTCATCTACATGCTTAAATACTTCCTTAGGCGAATCATCATATTTTAATTCACCTTTATCCATTACAAGTATCCTGTCCACGTAATTGGCAACATCATCCATACTGTGTGATACCAAAATAATGGAAATTTTCTCATTTTTATGTAATTGACTAACAAGGTCAAGTATCTCGTCTCGTCCTTTTGGATCAAGACCAGCTGTAGGTTCATCCAAAATTAACACTCTAGGCTTCATAGCAAGCACACCTGCTATTGCTACACGTCTTTTCTGACCTCCCGACAGTTCAAATGGAGACTGGTAATAATACTCCTCAGAAAGCCCAACCTGCTTAAGCGCATAAAACGCTCTTAGTTCCGCCTCTTTCTTATCCAGCCCCTGATTCTTAGGTCCAAAACACACGTCCTCAAATACTGTCGTTTCGAACAACTGATGCTCCGGATACTGGAAGACCAGTCCAACCTGACTTCTTAATTCCTTCAAGGAAAATTCTTTATCAGAAATATCCTTGCCATCAAAATAGACTTCTCCAGCTGTTGGCTTCATTAGACCATTCATATGCTGTACCAGTGTAGACTTGCCAGAACCCGTATGTCCCAACAAACCAATAAACTCACCGTCTTCTATCTTAAATGACACATCTTTTAGTGCATCTATCTTTAATTGTGTATCTGCATCATAGCTATGATATACATGATTAAAAATAATAGACATCTATATCTCCATTTCACTTCTGAAATCATTTTTTTAGCTTTTTTATTGCATCAACAAGCTCTTCTATAGTTAAAATTCCATCTGGAATGTTCATACCTTTTTTCTTTAATTCATATGCAAGAAGTGTTACATGAGGAACATCAAGTCTCAGTTCTTTAAGCTCATCAACCTTGGAGAAAATCTCCTTCGGTGTTCCCTGCATAACAACTCTTCCCTTATCCATAACAATCACCTTATCAGCACATATTACTTCTTCCATATAGTGAGTTATAAGTATGATTGTCATCTTTTCGACATCATTAAGGGCCCTTGCAGCACGAATAACTTCATATCTTCCCTGTGGATCAAGCATAGCAGTAGGTTCATCAAGAACTATGCACTTAGGATGCATAGCAATTACGCCCGCTATGGACACACGCTGCTTTTGTCCACCAGAAAGCTTATTAGGAGAATGTTTTCTATACTCCCACATGCCAACAGTCTTTAGGCTTTCTTCTACACGTTGCCAAATCTCATCAGTTGGAACACCAATGTTCTCAGGGCCAAATCCAACATCTTCCTCGACTACCTGGCCTATAATCTGATTATCAGGATTTTGGAATACCATACCAGCTGTCTGACGTACTTTCCAAAGATTATCATCCTCTTTGGTATCCATACCATCAATCCAAATCTGACCTTCTGTCGGGTAAAGAATCGCATTAATATGTTTAGCAAGCGTAGACTTTCCAGATCCATTATGTCCAAGAATTGCGATAAATTCACCTTCCTTAACATCAAGATCTACTTCATCTACAGCCCTGTTGATTCCCTCAACGTTGCCTTCTTCGTCACGTCTAATATATTCAAATGTAAGTTTCTTTGTTTTTATAAGACTCATACTATTCATTATAATCAAAAAGGGACTGTAAAAACAGTCCCTTAAGTAATACATTAATTAAACGAGCTCAAGAACAACTTCCATTGCTGCATCACCCTTACGCTGACCAATCTTGATGATTCTTGTGTAACCACCATTTCTTGATGCATACTTAGGTGCGATTTCATCAAATAACTTAGCTACAACATCGATTTCCTTTGTTGCTGCCTTCTTACCAGCATTTGATGTAGGAACTTCTGTTACAGGAACAAGAGTCTTAAGCATCTGTCTACGAGCGTGAAGTCTGCTTGGCATATCCTTCTTAATTTCCTTCTCAACTTCATCGTAAACTGTAACCTTCTTACCGTCTACAACTTCTTTAACTCTCTTACCATCTTTGTCCTTACGAGCAACCTTAGCTGTTACCTTAACCATCTCGAAGTTATCTTTTTCCTTAACTGCAAGAGCGATGATACCCTCAGCAATCTTCTGAACTTCTTTAGCCTTAGCTTCTGTAGTAACGATCTTACCTCTGTAGATAAGTGCTGTTACCTGGTTTCTTAATAATGCTCTTCTCTGGTCAGATGTTCTGCCTAATTTTCTGTACTTTGCCATTTTTACTCTCCTTAAATGTTATTAGCCATGCTCTTTGGTCTTAATGACTAATATGTGCTAATCAGATTTCACTGATTGTGAGATGCGAATATATACGCTTTGGATTTACTATATTCGTAGTAACTATTAAAATTATTCTTCGCTCTGGTTAAGCTGAAGATCTAATTCTTTAAGTTTTGCAAGAACTTCCTCGAGTGACTTACGACCAAGGTTACGAACCTTCATCATTTCGTCTGGAGTCTTGTTTGTTAATTCCTGAACTGTGTTAATACCAGCTCTCTTTAAGCAGTTGTATGAACGAACTGAAAGTTCAAGTTCATCAATGCTCATCTCAAGAACCTTCTCCTTCTTGTCATCTTCCTTAACGCTCATGATTTCAGCATGCTGAGCATTTTCTGAAAGATCTACAAAAAGTCCTAAGTGCTCGCTAAGAACCTTAGCAGCAAGGCTTACAGCCTCATCTGGAATAAGAGTTCCGTTTGTATATACATCGATTGTCAGCTTATCATAATCTGTAATCTGACCAACACGAGTATTCTGAACTGTAACATTAACACGCTCAACTGGTGTGTAGATAGAATCAATTGGAATAATACCGATTGGTAACTCTTCGTTCTTGTTCTTATCTGCGCTCACATAACCTCTACCCTTAGTAATGGTTAATTCCATATATAACTTACCACCTGAAAGTGTAGCTATAACCTGGTTAGGGTTCATGATTTCAATATCAGAATCGCACTGAATATCAGATGCTCTTACAACACCTTCGCCTTCGAAGTCAATATAAGCTGTCTTTGGCTCATTAGACTCACTGCTATTCTTAATAGCAAGGCTCTTTATATTCATGATAATTTCTGTAACGTCCTCTTTTACGCCTTCAATAGAACTGAATTCGTGAAGAACACCCTCAATCTTAACCTGGCTTACAGCTGCACCAGGAAGTGATGAAAGCATAATTCTTCTAAGAGAATTACCAAGTGTGATACCGTAGCCTCTCTCGAGTGGTTCAACTACAAACTTACCATACTTCTTGTCTTCAGAAATTTCTGCAACTTCGATATTTGGTCTTTCAAAATCAAACACTGTAACACCCTCCTATAAATAATCAAATGAATTGATCTACGCTTATTATTTAGAGTATAACTCGACGATAAGCATTTCGTTTACTGGTACATCGATCATTTCTCTTGAAGGTAAATTGTTAATTGTTCCCTTAAGAGGTTCGATACCAGCATCCATCCATTCAGGAACAAGGCGTCCACCTGTTACTTCTACGATATCCTTATATCTCTGAAGTGATTTTGACTTCTCTCTAATTTCGATAACATCTCCAGCCTTGATAAGGTATGAAGGAATGTTAATGCACTTTCCATTAACAAGTACATGCTTGTGATCAACGATCTGTCTAGCTTCACGACGTGTACGAGCGAATCCCATACGGAAGATAACGCTGTCAAGTCTTCTCTCAAGGAGAACCATTAAGTTCTCACCAGTCATACCCTTCTGTCTATCAGCCTTTGCATAGTAATTTCTGAAAGGCTTCTCAAGTACGCCATAGATGAATTTAGCTTTCTGCTTCTCACGTAACTGGAGTGCATATTCGCTCTTCTTCTTACCAGCGTTTGCTCTAGTTCTGTTTGATTTCTTGTCATATCCTAAGAATGTTGGATCAAGATCGAGTGATCTACATCTCTTGAGGACTGGTGTACGATTTACTGCCATTGTTTTTTCCTCCTAAAATTGTTTACAGCCAAATGGCCTTCTTCCAACTTAATATAATTAATTGAAACAAATAAATAACTTCACACGAAGTATCGTCATTAGACACGACGACGCTTTGGTGGACGACATCCATTGTGTGGTACAGGTGTAACGTCCTTAATACTTACTACGTTAAGGCCTGTAGCCTGGAGTGCTCTGATAGCTGCTTCACGTCCTGAACCTGGCCCCTTAACGAATACATCAACAGTCTTAAGGCCATGCACGAGTGCTGCCTTAGTAGCAGTCTCTGCTGCCATCTGTGCTGCATAAGGAGTAGATTTCTTTGAACCTCTAAATCCAAGACCACCGGCACTTGCCCAGCTTAAAGCATTACCTTCAGCATCTGTTAATGTAACGATTGTGTTGTTAAAAGATGCCTGAATATGTGCCTGTCCATGTTCAACGTTTTTTCTAATACGCTTCTTTGTTGTTTTCTTTGCAACCTGTTTAGCCATGATAAACTAACCTACTTTCTTCCTAATAAATCCTATATTACTTCTTCTTGTTAGCAACAGTTCTCTTTGGACCCTTACGCGTTCTAGCGTTTGTCTTCGTCTTCTGTCCACGTACTGGGAGAGATTTTCTATGACGAATACCTCTGTAGCAGCCGATTTCCTGTAATCTCTTGATATCAAGAGCAGTCTGTCTACGAAGATCACCTTCTACAGTATATTCTGCATCGATAACTTCGCTAAGAGCCTTAACTTCATCATCTGTTAAATCTCTTACACGTGTGTCAGGATTAACCTTTGCTTTCTCAAGAATGTTTGTTGCGCTTACGCGACCAATACCATAGATGTATGTCAAGCCAATTTCAATTCGCTTGTCTCTAGGTAAGTCAACACCTGCAATACGAGCCATTTTTGTTCCTCCATTTTCTTTTAATAAAACTAATTGATTGGGGCGTGGTCTATTCGCCCGGTTGGGATTGCCCAACTTTTCCGATACTGTGTAACATTATTCTCGGTATCAAAAAGTAATATCCCGTAGGCTCCTACGATCTATTATCTTTCAAATATAACGAACATAATGTGACAGGATAAATTAACGCTGTCTCTGTGTGTGCTTTGGATTCTCACAGATAATTCTGATTGATCCCTTTCTCTTAATAACTTTGCACTTTTCACAAATCGGCTTTACTGATGATCTAACCTTCATGTTAAACCCTCCTTTCTTGCCTCTCACATAAAAAGACCGTT
>JAZQOC010000100.1:0-2146 GCA_045627645.1 Lachnospiraceae bacterium | reverse complement strand
AAATTAAAGTTTCCTCTGTCTTTAGTCTTAATTCTCTTTCATATCTTGGATTTACAGCACATCCCTGAGAACATCCAAATGTTGCTACACCATAGCAGCTGTCACATCTCAAACAGGTCCTAATGTCATCAGCCCTGTTATCCCTTGCTTTATTTACCCACTGACTATCTGCTATAAGTGGTCTTCCAAGAGCTACAAGATCAGCTTTTCCATCTGCAAGTATTTTTTCCGCCTCATCAGGAGTCGTAATACTTCCAACAACTGCGACCGGAATCGATTTCACTCTTGATTTCACGTATGCAGCATATTCAACATTCATACCATGCGGATGAAGACTTGGTGCTTCGATCCAGCTTGTCGCTCCGACAAGTTTATCTAAACCTGATGATATATGAACCATGTCAATAAGAGGTTCAACCTGACATATAAACTCTGTAATATCCTCAAGGCTTACACTCTCCTTAACCCTTTCACTTGCACCTATTCTCATATCGATAGGTACATTAGGTCCAACAGCTTTCCTTACAGCCTCAACAACCATCTTTGGAAAACGCATTCTGTTTTCAAGGCTTCCACCATAGTTATCAGTTCTTTTATTAAAGAAAGGACTTAAGAATTGATCAATCAGCCAGCCATGTCCGAAATGAAGCATTATTATGTCGAAGCCCATCTTTACTGCTTCCCTGGCAGAAGCGGCGTACTCTTCACATATCCTCTGCATCATCGGCTCATCCATACCAGTGACATGTGTTTCGTCAATTACGTCAGGCTCAATGCGCTCATATCCTCCATACTGACTAAACGATCTCTCCATAGTGCATGGGCCTATTGGGTTAACACCTGTTCCTCTGCAGTCGGAAAACATTCCACCATGAAACAGCTCGCAGCTTGCTTTGGCACCATACTGATGAATCATGCTAATTTCTTCTTCAAATAACTTTTTTTCTAATCCCCACAGACTTGATGACTTGTAATAAATCAGTGCATCAGTATCATTTATTGCAACAGACCCTATAATTACTATCGCCGCTCCACCTCTTGCCTTCGCTGCAATAGATTCCACTTTATCAGCAGGCGATGGTTCGTCCGCATAACTTGTTATTGGTGCTGCAATGATTCTATTTCTTAACAAACAATTTTCACCTACAAGAATAGGCTTAAAAATATTCTCATACTGTGACTGAATCTTCATAGAATACCTCATTTCAAATTTTATAATTATATTCCACCAGTTTTCCTAACGTATTCTCTGGTTGTACAACTACAATTTATCATTTGAAGTCTTCTTGTAGGATTAAAAAAAACAACAACCTATTTCAAAATATTAACCTTTATGCCATAACAAAGGTCAAAACTATATCATCACACTGAAAATAACCTGTCCACCTTTACAATCTACAGATATTTTGGCACCATTCAGTGTTTATGCGTCATATAAATATTCCTCCTTAGCTTATACAAATTCTAATTTGTTATCATTCACTAAATTTGAATTTATCGACAATACCTGATCTTGCAATTTCCTTTATCATCAAACTCCTCTATTTCATACAATAGTGGACCATCTTTATAGATTTCATCGTATATTTCACTCAAATTTTCTGTCTTTCCACACATCGAAATCCATTCATCTGGTAGCATAATTTCATAATCTGCATCTGCTATTGCTCCGTCTTTCAGCGCCATCACATATTCTATAGAATTACTAGTCCAATTGCAGCCTAACCCCATAAGGTTATCTCTTCCATATACACTAGACATTTCATCCCAGAATGCTCCTATGGTTATGTATTGCTCTTCATTTTCAGTTGAAAATACCCTTCTTATTCCAACAAATCTCATAGCAGTGCCTCCATCATTTCTTAATAGGTAATTTTACCTCACGAAATCTAATATCTCTTTTTCTAACAGCCTAAACACATTTGCAACTAAATATCCGTCTGCTATTGCGTGATTTAATCTTACACTAACAGGCATCATTAGTTTTCCATTCTCTTCTCTATACTTTCCCCAGTTTATAATTGGCAAAAAATAAAGATATCCGTCAGGAAGTTCAATATTAAGCGAATCATAAGATAACCAAGATATATAAGATGCATCAAACCAATTTGGATGATTCCCCGCATCAAGACCATACTCTCTTGTT
>JAZQOC010000099.1:0-7745 GCA_045627645.1 Lachnospiraceae bacterium | reverse complement strand
GTCGAAATTCCTATTAAGAGCGAAAGCCTAAACCTAATATACATAATTCGAAACGGCGATAAGGGCATTCCTTCCATCATCCGCTACGCACAATTTCTCGAGGATGAAGTCAATTCAATTATGTGAATTCTATCTCTTTCTTCTTTGTGCAAATAAAAGAGCGCGAGACGGGACTCGAACGTGAAGGTCGAAAAGCCCGCAAACGCAGTAAAGAAAGGAGGTTTGGGCATCTCCAATTTATCTTCTTAACCAAAATCTTAACCACCCAATACCTGCATATAAATACCTTATATACTATCTAATTATATTGTAAAAATATAACATCTTTTCAGAAAAAAAGACAGGCCCGCAGGTCTGCCCCCGGTCTTAGGGAACGCATCCTTCTAAAACCTAATCACTAACTCATAATATACATATTTTATCTTATTTCGTCAATACATCAGAACTATATTAATAATAGAATAGTGTACTTAATAACATCTCTTATTCAGACAAAACATTTGCCTTCTTATTAGCCTTTGAAACATTTACATATTGTCTAGTAAATCTATCAAAGGCTGTCTGCCCTTCTTCAGTTCTCTTATATACGCCTGCACACTCGAGAACCTTTACAAATACCTTACTAATCTCATCCTGTACAATAGAGTGGATATTGTTTTCATCGATTTCATACTTATCAATCCATTCATCCACCCAGTCTGCATGCTTTTCTAAAACTTCATTACCGCGAATATCTTTTTTATTAATAATATATTCTTCAAGTTCAGCCATTTCTTTCTTAAGTCTTGCAGGAAGAACAGCTAATCCCATAACTTCTATAAGTCCTATATTTTCTTTCTTAATGTGATGAAGGTCTGCTGATGGATGATAAACTCCCCAAGGACTATCTTCAGTTGTAATATTATTTCTAAGAACTAAATCAAGCTCAAATAAATCCTCATGCATTCTTGCAATAGGAGTAATCGTGTTATGTGGCACTCCTTCTGTTTCGCTATATATAAATGCTTCTTCATCCGTATATCCTCTCCATACAGACAAAATATGATCTGCCGCTTCTGTAATTCTATTAATATCTTTTCCCTGCAATCTAATAACAGACATAGGCCATTTAACAATACCAGCAGTTAAATCTTCATATCCTTTAAGCTCAAATGTTCTATCATATGGTGCCTTTGCCATAGCAAATACATATCCACCGCCCTGGAAGTGATCATGGCTTAAAATAGAGCCACCTACGATAGGAAGATCTGCATTTGAACCGGCTGTGTAATGCGGAAACAGCTTCACAAATTCAAGTATTTTTTTGAATACTGCCTTGTCAATCTTCATTGGTGTATGCTTTTTATTAAAGATAATGCAGTGCTCGTTATAATACACATAAGGAGAATACTGTAAGAAATATTCCTCACCATCAAGAGAAATAGGAATAATTCTATGATTCTGTCGTGCTGGATGAGAAAAATGTCCTGCATAGCCTTCATTCTCCATACAAAGAAGGCAGCTAGGATATCCCGATTTTTTAGCCTGTCCTGCCTTTGCAATATCTCTTGGATCCTTTTCAGGCTTTGAAAGATTAATTGTTATATCAATAGGGCCATACTCTGTCTCAGTAACCCATTTTTCATCTTTTGCAATACGGTCTGTACGAATATAATTTGTTCTTTTGCTGAACTGATAGTAATAGTCTGTTGCAATCTTGCTACTTACTTTATATATCACATCGAATGTTTTTCTTACTACTGATGGTGGAGGGGTAAGAAGTCCCATAATCTTTGTATCAAATAAATCTGTTATCGTGACAGTATTATCTTCTATTAATCCGTTCGAATATGCATACTGACACATATCCTCTAAGATGCTGACAAGTGGTCTTTTGTCAACAACATCTTCCTCTGTAAATTCCATCTGGCGAAATAACTCCAAAAGGCAATTTGTTACATATACCTTATCAGCTTCATCAACAAGGTGTTCACGTATTCCATATGCCACAAGTTCATTAATATACTTATTAATCATACGTCCTCCTATACTGTCTTATAACCATGTGGATGAGCTTGATGCCATTTCCATGCTGTGTCAATAATAGTTTCAAGATCAGCAAACTGTGGATTCCATCCAAGAACATTCTTTGCCTTATCACTTGATGCAATAAGCGTAGATGGATCACCAGCTCTTCTCTCTTCTTCTTTTGCTGGAATAGGGTGTCCTGTAACCTTTCTTGCAGTTTCAACCACTTCCTTAACTGTAAATCCAACACCATTACCAAGGTTGAAAATATCACTCTCTCCACCATTTCTTAAATACTTCATGGCTAAGATATGTGCCTGGGCAAGATCATTTACATGAATATAGTCTCTCACACATGTTCCATCTTTAGTTTCATAATCATTACCAAATACAGAAATATATTCTCTCTGGTTATTAGGAACCTGCAATATTAAAGGAATAAGATGTGTTTCTGGATTATGTGCTTCACCGATCATTCCATTTGGATGGGCACCGCATGCATTAAAATATCTAAGAGAAACAAATCTTAAATTATGTGCTTTAGATGTCCACTTAAACATCTTTTCCATAGATAATTTTGTCTCACCATAGCAGTTTGTAGGAAGAGTTCTGTCTGTCTCCAAAATTGGAATACTTTCTGGCTCTCCATATGTTGCTGCTGTTGAAGAAAAAACTATCTTGTCTATACCATGAGCCACCATACTCTCAAGAAGTACTTCTGTACCGCAAAGATTGTTGCTGTAATACTTTAATGGATCCTTCATGCTCTCACCAACCTGTGAACTAGCTGCGAAATGAATTACACCATCAATATCTTCTTTTTCGAATACATAATCCATAAAAGCTCTGTCTCTTATATCACCTTCATAAAACTTCGCCTGTGGATGAACTGCCTCCTTAAAACCTGTTAAAAGGTTATCTACAATAACAACACTCTCATCTGCGTCAATCAACTCATATACTGTATGAGAACCTATATAACCTGCTCCGCCTAAAACTAAAATGCTACCCATCTTTTTTTACCTCCTAAATAACCTTCATTCCACCATACTTACGAATCTGTAATACATTACAAGAATTAGCCCCAAACGCTTCATTCATTTTTCTCTGATACTCTTCAACAAACTCATTCTCTACAAATGCCTGTATCGTTCCTGCAAAGCCACCACCATGAACCCTACATACACCATGTCCATCAAGAAATATTTCACTTAAAGCAAGTGCTAATGACACGTTCTGATGAGTTACGTCTGAACTAGAATATACATTCTGTAAAAACTTATATGAAGAATTACCAGATGTCTTTATTTCCTCTAAAAATCTATCAACCTTTTCATCTTTTAATGCTTTAACAGCATTCTGTACTCTATTGTTCTCAAAAATAAAATGAATACTTCTAAGAACGGCTCTATCTCCAACAAGACCACGTATTTGTTCAAGCTGACTTACAATATCACCTAAAGTAATTCCAAGAAGAGTTTCCTTACCAAAGAAATTCGCAACTTTCTTCATTTCTTCAGGAACAGCTGCATAATCTGCCGTTAAATCTGCATGTGATCCTTTTGTATCTGTAATACAAAGGCTATATCCATTCTTATTTAGATCAAGAACAACCTTTTCTACAATTGGCTTATCTGGATTTGCGAAATCAATATGAACTAAACTTCCTACCGAACATGCCATCTGATCCATTAATCCACATGGTTTTCCAAAGTAATCATTTTCAGCAAACTGACCTATCTGTGCTATAACAATAGGATCTATCGTCATTTGATTATATATTCCTGAAAGAATTGTCCCTATTACCGTTTCAAATGCAGCTGATGAGGATAAACCAGCCCCAATTAAAACATCACTGGTAATATATGCCTGAAATCCACCAATCTTATAACCAAGTTCTTTAGTTTTATAAAGAACACCTTTAATTAAGCTTAGTGTAGATTCCTTTTCAGAATCCTTATATTCAATTTCATCAAGATTAACAGTAATCATGTCATAACCGTCTGATACAATCTTAACAACCTGCTCATCAGACTTTTTTACTACTGCAATAGCGTCTTTATTGATTGCTCCTGCTAACACCTCACCATGCTGATGATCTGTATGGTTTCCACAAACTTCTGTACGACCTGAAGCACTATATATTTCTACATCATCATTTCCATATATTGAAATATATTTCTCTATTGATGTAACATATCTCCCTTTCTGATATGGGATAACATCATCATCAACGTAGATATCAACCAATAATGAATCATATGCACCACTTTCTATTTCATTAATCAATGCGTCTGCTTTCATAAATTTGCCAGCCTTTCTTAGTTAAGTAATGGAGAACCCGTAGTTGTGTTCTCATTTGCTAACGTACCAATGTTTCCACCGATTTCAGTATTGATATTATTCTCAGCAATAATGAGTTCTTTTAGCGCTGCTGTCATCATTGTGTTGTCCTTCACTATACATTCATGACAATCACGAATAATGATTCCATAATTTGGAGCAAGGATTCCGCCGCCACCATCATTTCTTCCAACACGCATTGTGTTATTAGCAAGCACCATGTTAGAGCAGTTTATAAGTCTTACGTGACTGCTGTCCTCAGGATTCGTAGTTTCTCCTGGCTCGCAAGCACCACTTCTTCTGAATATATTTCCTGTCATTGTTACAAGAGAAACATTCTTCTCACCACCAAGATCAATTGCAGGGCCATGACCTCTATCAAAGAAGTTACCAGTAAAGTTATAACTGTCTCCAAATGGAAATCTGAAACCACCTGCTTTGTTCCATTCCACACGGTTTCCAGTAGCAGTAATGGAAGCAACAACATTTCCACCCTTCATACCATATCCATCGTTGTAGGAAAACCAGTTATCTAAGACAAATCCATCCCAGCCATCAATAAACAATCCATTTCCGGCACAATAGCACATCATTGAATGTCTTACAGAAAAGCACCAAATGTGTTCTAAGTGAATACCATCTCCTGAAAATCCATCTACCTTACAATCATCAATAGCAGGTGTATCTTCCTCGCTTCCTCCGTTATATTCATCCCAATATAAATAAATACCATGAATAGGATGTGTCTTTGGATCACCAAGACGATTACCAACAAAACTCATTCCATGAATAGCACAACCAAATGCACCTGTTATATCCAATAGTGAATCAGCTTCTGGATCGTTTAATTCAAAAATGGAAGATCCTGGGCTTCTGTATGACCAAGCTGATGTTCCATGAAGTGAAACGCCTTGTCCCTTCATCTCTATATGACCTACCTAATATCTTCCAGGTGGTACAATAACCTTTCCACTACAAGTAGCTGCGTCATTCAATGCATTCTGAACTGCCTTTGTACAATCAGTAGCACCATCTCCAATTGCTCCATAATCAATAATATTAAGAATTGTATTCATATAACCTCCATAAATATGAACATAATTATTGTTTTCATAATCATTATATTTAATATATTTTGAATTTCTATGGAATATTTGATATATTATATGCACAAAATGATACAGGAGTTAAAGATATGTATATTAACAGCGCTTATATAAAAGATCCAAATGTAAAAGACCTACAAGATCTCTATGACAGAGATAAGAAGAATCCATTATCTATTAGAAGTTGTGGAAACTATAAACTCCTCTCTAAAAGAATACTACCAACATTTAGACCTAAGGGACGTTTGGATTATCAGTTAATTTATATTGCATCAGGTATTGCACATTTCTATTTCTCAGGAAGTGAGGATGAAACTATTATTTCTGCAGGAACTTTTGTATTATACAGGCCAAAAGAATATCAAAGATACATTTACTACAACTCTGATCATACAGAAGTGTATTGGATTCATTTTTCTGGGAATGATGTAGATAATATATTAAAACAATATGGAGTAAATGAAAGGACACAAATATTATCAACCGGAACTAAAATAAGTTACGCAGATATTTTTAAAAATATAATCTCCGAGATACAGCAGCAAGGATTTGGATACGAGCAAATGATAGATTCATATTTCAGGCAGCTATTAATTCATATTTCACGTGATACAAATAGCTCAAAAACAGAATCTGATTCTTATATTTATAAGGAGATTGAATTAGCTCAACAATATTTCAATCAACATTATTCCGAAAATATAAACATTGAAGAATACGCATCTTCTAGAGGGATGAGTATTAGCTGGTTTATAAGAAATTTCAGAGCAAATACAAATAGTACGCCTCTTCAATATATTCTTGATCGAAGGATATCTAATGCACAGATACTTTTGGAGACAACTGATTACCCAATCAGCGAGATAAGTAATATTGTAGGATATGATAATCAATTATACTTCAGTAGATTATTTTCAAAACAAAAAGGTATATCGCCACGCAAATATAGGGAGTTAGTAAGGTAACACATTGTATTAGAAAAAACATATCCATGACTATTACATAGATTCTCCTAAGGAAGATAAAGATAGAGTTGTAGTATACCCTGACATAGCCGTCGAGATAATGGACAGAATTCTTAAACTTAATGAAGCATCAAACTTCTGTGTCTTAATATATTCTTTTTGAAAATGAGCTATTACGCTGCATATTCCGCTCCAACGGTAAGTTGATTCCGCTTGAAACGGTAAGTTCCTTTCCACCCGTTCGGTAAGACTTTCCGCTCCAAACGGTAAATGTTTTTATATATGGTATAGTTCTTTTCGTAGTTATTAACAAATATGAAAGGAGCTATGATTATGCATGACTACAACACAATCATTGGTGTAATCGGTCTTCGGAACAATAGAGTTTCGATTCCGGTTATCCGAAAACGGTATGGCATTGGATGCAGTGGCATACAGTTAATCATTGACCGATACAAAGAATCCGGTCTGTCTTGGGATGACATCATTAAGATGGAACCCGCACAAGTGGAGGAACTTATTTATCCTCCGAAAAATGTCAGGAAAAAGGATATTCCCTTACCTGATTTTGAACGTTACTATGACCGCATGATGACCAAAGGAAGCAAGGTAAACATGTTTTACTGTTGGCTCGATTACAAAAATGAGCATCCTGATGGTTATCAAGTTTCACAGTTCTATGAACTTTTTAACAGATTCATAGAAAAGAATTACGGCGGTGACAAAGTATCAATGCCTGTTGAACGTATACCCGGAGAAAAGATGTATATCGACTGGGTCGGCGATCAACCTGAAATACTTGTTGATACGCAAACGGGCGAAGTTAAAAAGGTGCATGTCTTCACCACAACGCTTGGCGTAAGTAGCCTTGTTTATGCCGAATGTTTCCTTGATGAAAAACTTCCGAATTTCATGCAGGGAACAGTTAATGCAATAACGTTTTACGGTGCAGTTCCGAAGTACTTCGTACCTGACAACTGCAAAACAGCGGTAACTAAACATACAAAGGATGAATTAATCCTTAATACCGCATATCAGGACCTTGAAGAATTCTATGATGTAGTAATACTACCGCCTCCGGCATGCAAGCCTAAAGGTAAGCCAACGGTTGAAAACCACGTCCGGTATCTTGAAACTCATCTGATAGAGAAACTGAAGGAAACTATCTTCACTTCTCTTGAATCACTTAATGATGCGACGCAAAAAATAATAGCGGACATCAACAGACGAGAGTTTCAAAAGATGGTCGGATCCAGAATGGATGCATACCTTAGGTATGACAAACCGCAAATGAAACCGCTGCCAGGCGATAAGTATTCAACAT
>JAZQOC010000098.1:0-16258 GCA_045627645.1 Lachnospiraceae bacterium | reverse complement strand
CAAGAATATGCTTTTCAAGCTCTTTTTCAGTATATGGGCAAAGGAAAACAAAAAGATCCGCATGAACCCTTGCAATAATCGCATTTTCACAATCGCATAATACTTCTTTAAGAGTATTAGCCATGTATTTAAGAAGTCTGTCTCCTTCACTTAATCCAAACATATCATTAATCATAGTGAGTCTGTTTACATCAATCTCAACTATGCAAAAATCCATGTCCGGATTAGCAGATATAATCTGTTCAGCTTCCTTGTAGAAATATTCTTTTGTATAGACGCCTGTCATTGCATCTATATTCTTGGGATCAAATCCATTTATTCCCACTTAATATTCCTCCATAAGTTAATATAATCTTATAAAACACCAATAATATAGTAACATTTATAAAAATTATACGCAATAAAATAATCAAAAAAATCCATCGAACAGCACGAATTGTATCAACAATTTACCATTCGATGGATTTATAATCATTCAATAAAATAAGTATTCTTAATTAGTGGTGGAAAAGTCTTACTCCGTTGCAAACCATTGCCATACCATACTTATCAGCACATTCAATAACAAGATCATCTCTTACAGAACCGCCTGGCTGAACAATGTACTTAACACCACTCTTCTTTGCTCTCTCAATATTATCAGAAAATGGGAAGAATGCATCTGAACCAAGAGCTGCACCATCCATCTGTGCAAGCCAAGCTGCCTTTTCTTCTCTTGTAAATACTTCCGGCTTAACCTTGAAAATCTTCTCCCAAGCGCCATCAGCAAGTACATCCATATATTCCTCACCAATATAGTTATCAATAGCATTATCTCTGTTTGCTCTGCCAAGACCATCAACAAACTGAAGATCAAGAACCTTTGGACACTGACGAAGTAACCAGTTATCAGCCTTCTGTCCTGCAAGTCTTGTACAGTGAACACGTGACTGCTGACCAGCACCAATACCGATAGCCTGACCATCCTTTACATAGCAAACTGAGTTAGACTGTGTATATTTAAGTGTAATAAGAGCAATCTTAAGGTCAATCTTTGCTGACTCTGGAATATCCTTATTCTTTGTAACAACATTTTCAAGAAGTGAATCATCAACCTTGATTTCATTTCTTCCCTGCTCAAATGTAATACCAAATACATCCTTATGCTCAACTGGAGCTGGCTTATATGAAGGATCAATCTTGATTACTGCATAATTACCATTCTTCTTAGCCTTAAGTATCTCAAGAGCTTCTGGTTCATAACCTGGAGCAATAACACCATCAGAAACTTCTCTCTTAATGAGTCTTGCTGTATCAACATCACAAACATCAGAAAGAGCAATGAAATCTCCAAATGAGCTCATTCTGTCAGCACCTCTTGCTCTTGCATATGCACAGGCAAGTGGGCTTAACTCGCCTAAATCATCAACCCAGTAAATCTTAGCTAAAACATCACTAAGTGGAAGACCAACTGCAGCACCAGCTGGAGAAACATGCTTAAATGATGTAGCTGCAGGAAGACCTGTCGCCTCCTTAAGTTCCTTAACAAGCTGCCATCCGTTGAAAGCATCAAGGAAATTGATATATCCTGGACGTCCATTAAGAATCTCCACTGGAAGCTCTGCATCATTTTTCATAAAAATCTTTGCTGGCTTCTGATTTGGGTTACAGCCATACTTTAATTCGAATTCTTTCATCTTTTCTAACCTCTGCAAATTTATATTCTATTTACTAATAATATCTGATACTTAATCTTAAATTTTCCTATCAGTTATTGTTATTAGTTATTCTTGTTAATAATTCTTGTCTCATATTTGCCTGTAGCAATATCAATATAACGAACAAACAATGAAACTTTATTGTCTTCATTGAGATTTGTCCACAACATATCTGTAAACTCATCAATATCTTTATCGATTACAACCCACTTTGGTTCACCCTCAAAACTTGGAAGCGGATTGCCATCTCCCATATATGTGTGAATGAAATGTCCTTCACCTGCAACAGGATCAGAATATGCATATGTGTAACGGTTGCAAGCATCTGGATTACCATTGTTGCTCTTTAAAATGCTCATTTCATAGCTATACTCACCATCTGTAATATGCATTACACCAGAAATTCTTGGTGTATAGTTTGGAGCATCATGCTCATACTTTCTAATTCTTAAAGATTCTTCGAATGTCTTGCCTTCGCTCATTCCATCGAATACTGTATCAGTCTGATCACCATTAGTAACAATTGTATCAGTACCAAGTACTCTTACTGGACGATAAATGATAAGTTCTGGTGCAACTAAAAGAGTATTTACATCATAAGCTTCTGTTCTGATTCCTTCATCTTCTACAGAAAAAATTCTATTTCTGCTACTAGCGCTTCTTCCCATGATGAAATATGCTGTTACAGCATATTTACCATCTGCCGATTTACCAATTACGATACCTCTGCCTGGGTATGCATTGCTAGAAAGTTCTGTTGCAAGATTCTTTAATTCCATTACTGTTCTCCTTTTATCTGATCTTCTTTATGGTTTCTTCAATGGCCTTAGGCGTTGTAATGTGCATCTGGCCAGGACCTGCAGTAATCATGACATAATTAACATCATTAACCTGAAGTCTTCCTAAATAACCATCAAGAGATACTTCTTTATATCTGTACTCACCCATATACTGAAATCTGTCAGTATAGATAAGATAAGCAGCCTGATTGTTGTTAACAAACATATCTTCACCATCTAAAAGTGTGAATGTATCAAGCTTATCAACTCTCTGAATAATAGTACTATCCAATACATGAAGCATCGCAATGTACATATCTACATTCAACTTATTTCCTTCAGAATTAGCCTTAGGAATATAGCTTTTACTAAGCAGATTAGAAATATAAATGAGTTCAGGCATGGTTAATCCCTTGATTGCGTCAAAATATTTCTCGACACTGCTTATATTGTTAAGAGGTATCTTATCAAGTTCCTCTTTTCTTTCATCCGAAATAGTATAAGGATCCTTAAAGTCATAAATTGGCATAGGATTAAAGCCTAATGGCACCTTGCCATCCCCGCGTTTTTCCATCTCTTCCTTCGCCTGAGGACTCATAAGCAATGTAATCTTATTAAGATCATAATCTAGAGCCTTCTGAAGCCATGGAATAGTTACTCCCATAGCAATGTTAGGATGAGCTGGATTGAAGTCAATATACATTATTCCAAGATGGGCCGCAATTGCGCAAATAACCTCAAAGCTGTTCAGTGCATCCTTTGGTTCTATCTTGGCAAGAGGATATACTCCATCAAGTATCTCAAAGTCATTAACCTTAATAAATTCCTTAGCATATTCAAGAGACGAAAATACAAATAAAAGCTTCCCATGCTCATCAATCTGCTTAACATATGGATAACTATAACCCTTTATCATATTAGCCTGCACTGTAGACAAAAGAATATACATAGGATTACTTGTAAATTCTTTAACAATGCTAATGGCCATCTCTTCGCTGATATCATTATGCTTTTCTTCCATAAAATTCTCCTTAACCACAATATGCTTCCCAGCTTCAGGATATATATCCATCGCTGCGAAGTCTATCTTTTTCATGCAATACCTCAAGCCTGAATTCTCTGGCTGACATACGCATGGCGCCCTCACCATAAATAATCATTTGTTCGAGACGATCACTCGTCGCAACCATTATATCACACTTTTTAGACATTTGATGTACTGTTTTTTCAATATACTGGTCCGCTGTTTCAGCCTCTTTTGTATAAACTACATAAATATTATTTATCTTTTGAACAGAACCCGGATTACCTTTAACCTTATACGCATCATAAACAAGAATTAAAGTCACACCTTTACTACCCTGATAATCACAGCAGAGATCTATTAAGGCATCTCTGGCGCTGTCAATATTAACCTTTGAAAGTTCCTGTAACTCTGGCCATGCAAAGATAATATTATATCCATCTACCAGTAAGTACTTTTCCTTACGTTCTACAGGTTTATATTTATATTCTTTCTCTACCGTTTCAGCCTTCTTTGGCTTCTTTTCATATCCAATATATCTATAAGGAGTCAGTTCTTCTTTACTCTTTTTGTATGTATTCTGATATATTTCCTCTATCTCTTCCAAAGATATAGTCATCTCGCTCTGACGATACGCATGCTTATTAGTCACTGGTGCAACGTAAGTCAAATCATCATATTCGGATTCATACTGAATTCCCAGCAGTGCTGCTACTTTGTCGGAGCAGTCTATATGAGCATTGGATGGCACCTCAAACCACGGAACAAGATATCCTGCACCATGAGCGCAAAAGACCGATGAAGAAGGATTATTTAAATCTTCTTCCGGATCATAGTTAAGCATTGCCACAACTTCCTCCGCATTATGGCAAGGTTTATATCCACTAACATTTATGCTAAAGCTGCCAAAGCCTCTACTGTAGGAACTCACTTCTCTCCCATAATTATACAAAGTTGCAACAGGGCCATTGCCTGTGATACTGCTCATTTCACCATTTGGAATTGGTGGTTCAAAGCTGCCGCCAGCTTTTTGTATATCAGTCATAGCCCTTCCGACCATATCTGTAGGAATCACAAGTTCAAAATCTATATAAGGCTCGAGCAAGACATTCTCACAACACATTAAGCCCTGTCTGACCGCTCTGTATGTAGCCTGTCTGAAATCTCCACCCTCTGTATGCTTTGCATGGGCTTTACCACCAATAACTGTTATCTTAACATCTGTAAGTTCAGAGCCCGTCAATACTCCCTTGTGCTTTTTCTCTTCCAAATGTGTCAAAATCAGTCTCTGCCAGTTAAGTTCAAGATCATCGACACCAACATCAGCCTGACAAACAATTCCGCTTCCCGCTGGGAGCGGTTCCAAAAACAAATGTACCTCAGAATAATGTCTAAGTGGCTCGTAATGTCCAATACCTTCAGCACTATTTGCTATAGTCTCTTTATATACTATGCTTCCCTCGCTTATGGTAATAATTCTGTCAAATCTGTCTTTATATAAACGCTTTAAAACATCAGTCTGCACATCTCCCATAACGGAAACATGAATTTCTCTCAGCGTCTCATTCCAGCTGACATTAAGTTCAGGATTTTCTTCTGCTAAAGTCACAAGATTTTTGTAGCATATGCTAATATCTTCCTTTTCATCTGGCATAACTCTGTATTTTAAGACTGGTACAAGTAATGGCTCTTTACGATTTTCTTCAAAACCTATTCCATCTCCAATTTTATATGCCTCAATTCCTTTAATTGCGCAGACTTCTCCTGCATGAGCCTCGCTGACATTGTCATAGCCAGCGCCATTATATATACGGATTTCATTGACCTTTTCTTCGCCAATTTTATCCTTAACTCTAAGGCTTTTACCTGTTATCTTAATGTGCGTCAGCTTACCACCATCATCATCCCTTGTAATCTTATAAACTCTTGCGCCAAATTCTTCAGGATATCTTTTACCCACATATAAATTTGTCAGATGATTTAACAATGTATCAACGCCATCAAGGTAAAGAGCCGAGCCAAAAATGAGCGGAAATATCTTTCTTGACATAAAACCGTTTGTGACAGTTTCCCACTCAACACTGCCCTTATCCAGCACTTCTTCCATAAGTGCCTCATCACACATAGACAACTCGTCTATAGTCTCTTCTGTCAAATGCGTTCCCGAAACAAAAGAAAAATCCACAATATTATCAGAGAGTTTAGTTTTTAAACTCTCATATATTGCAGATTTGTCAGTATCCGGCATATCAGTCTTATTAACAAATACGATAACCGGTATATTGTATGTATTTAATAATTTCCACAGAGTCTCAGTATGACCCTGAATTTTATCGTTGGCACCAATAAGTAAAACAGCAACATCAAGAACCTGAAGTGTTCTCTCCATTTCAGCAGAAAAATCAACATGTCCTGGTGTATCAAGAATAGTTATGTCAACCTCGTTGAATACCACCTGTGCCTGCTTAGAGAATACTGTAATACCTCTTTCTCTCTCTATCTCAAAGTCATCAAGCAAGGTATCTTTATGATCTACCCTGCCCAGTACACGACGCTTTCCACATGTATATAAAATTCCTTCTGCAAGGGTTGTCTTTCCTGAATCAACATGAGCAACCAACCCGACAACTAGCTTTTTGTTCAATCAAGTACTCCGCATCACAGACCAAGCAAATTGGTCGCAATCTGAAAATATATCAAAAGTGAAATCGCATCAACAATTGTTGTAATAAATGGAGATGCCATAACCGCAGGGTCAAATCCCAGCTTCTTTGCAAACATAGGGAGTGTACATCCCACAATCTTAGCTATAAGTACAACACAAACAAGTGTTAAGCATACAACCAATGCAACCGTTAAACCTACTTTATCAAAAATCATAAGCTTGGCAAAATTACAAACAGCCAAGGTGATTCCGCAAAGTGCAGCTACTCTTATCTCTTTAAAAATAACCTTAAACATATCTGCAAACTCTATCTCATCAAGAGAAAGTCCACGGATAATTGTAACCGATGCCTGCCCACCAGCATTACCGCCTGTATCCATAAGCATTGGAATAAAGGCTGTCAAAATAACATATACGCTTAAGGCATCTTCAAAAGAAGAAATAATCTTTCCAGTAAATGTAGCTGAAACCATCAATAGTAGCAGCCATGGAATACGCTTCTTAAAGGTTTCAAATACGCCTGTACGCATATAAGACTTATCTGTAGGAAGGATAGCGGCCATCTTTTCAATATCCTCTGTGGCCTCTTTTTCCATAATATCCACAACGTCATCGACTGTGATAATACCAACAAGTCTTGATTCATTATCCACAACCGGCATGGCTGTAAAGTCGTATTTCTGGAAAGTTCTTGCAACCTCTTCCTGGTCATCCAGAGTATTGATTGCAATAATATTCTCATGCATTATGTCCCCGATTAATTCATCAGGCTCCATAAGAAGCAGATATCTAAGCGCAACTGTACCAATCAGTTTTCTTCTGCTGTCAAGGACATAACATATATTAATTGTCTCACTATCAACACCTACCTGTCTGATACGTGCAATAGCCTGCTCAACTGTTAAATTCTCTTTAAGATCTACATACTCGACTGTCATGATAGATCCAGCGGAATCCTCTGGATATCTTAACAGATTGTTAATATCTCTTCTTGTTTCCGGACTGGCCAGTGCCAATAATCTTTTTACAACATTGGCAGGCATCTCTTCTAAAAGGTCTGTAGCATCATCGGCCATCAGGTTATCAATGATACCCGCAGCATCCTTATCTGAAAGTGATGAAATGATATACTGCTGATTTTCAACATCAAGATATGAAAATACATCAGCAGCCATATCTTTAGGTAGTATTCTGAAAAGCTTAAGCTGTTCAGCCTCCTCCAAATCTTCAAATACTGCAGCAATATCCGCTTCATTGAGTTCTGATAACATCTGGCGCAAAGAAGTATACTGTTTATTCTCAAGAAGATCTCTAACTTGTGTGATTTCTAATTTTTCTTCCATAGTGGTTCTCCTTCATATGTGGTTTTCATGCAACTTCGCCCAGGTATCGGACCATCAGAACTATTCTGTTTATTTGTCATAAAAACCACCACCTTTCGAACCACAGAAAACTGCTTTTATTGTCTGAAAAAATCTACTTATTCAGCCCTTTTATAATACTTTTATTTTCATAGAGTGTCAAGAAAACTGGCCTCTTCGTCCAGTATGTATATATATTAAGTAATATTTAATATTTTATTAATAACCTTTATCTTCCTATGTTTATTTGTTATAATACGAATTTGAAATGGAGATTAGTTATGAATTATTCAAAACAGGGAATTCAAAACCGAAAAAAGAGTATTCGCTCATTCAGTAAAAAGATGGGCAAGAAAGTAACTTTATATCTGGTGCGACTCCTTATCGTTGCAATTGCCGCCTCTGCAATCTTAGGCACATGCGCTGGCGTTGGTGTATTCAAAGGTATCATTGATACCTCTCCTGAGATTACTAATATTGATGTATCACCTACAGGTTTCTCTACCTTCATATATGATACAGAAGGTCATCAGACTGCAAAACTTGTTGCTACTGATTCAAACCGTATCCCAGTAACAATCGAACAGATTCCAGATGACTTGGAACACGCATTTGTCGCCATAGAGGATGAACGTTTCTACGTACACAATGGTATCGATATTAAAGGTATCATCCGTGCTGGTTATGAAGCTGTTAAAACCAAGTTTGGTACAGCCCAGGGTGCTTCTACTATCACCCAGCAGTTACTTAAGAATAATGTATTTAAAAGCTGGACTGACGAAGACAGTTTAATGGATAAAATCACTCGTAAGATTCAGGAACAGTATCTTGCTCTTGAGCTTGAGAAGGTAATGGAAAAAGATAAAATCCTTGAAAACTACATGAATACCATTAACCTTGGTCAGAATACACTTGGTGTTCAGGCTGCTTCACTCAGATATTTCAACAAAGATGTATCTGAATTGACTGTTTCAGAGTGTGCTGTTATTGCTGCTATCACTCAGAATCCTAGCCGTTATAATCCTATTACACATCCTGATAAGAATGCAGAACGTCGTGCAAAGGTTCTTAGAAATATGCGCGATCAGAAGTACATCACTGAAGCTCAGTATCAGGAAGCCGTTGATGATGATGTTTATTCAAGAATTCAGTCCTACAATCTGGTTGTAGAGGATAATACAGTTAATTCTTATTTTGATGATGCTGTTACAGAGGCTGTATACAATGACTTACTTGCTGCTGGTTATGATGAACAGCAGGCATATACTTTGCTTTATACAGGCGGTTTATCTATATATTCCACACAGGATCCAAGAATCCAGAACATATGTGATGAAATATGTAGCAACGAAGAAAACTATCCTGCAGGTACAAAATATTATTTAAGATATGCTCTTACAATCCAGAAGTCTGATGGTTCCATTGAAAACCACAGTTCAGAGATGTTTAAGTCATATTATAAAGAAAGTAACGCACGTTTTAACATGCTCTATTCTTCTCAGGAAGCCGTATATGAAGCCATTGAGAATTATAAAGCCGCAGTTATGGGGCCTGGCGATGAAGAGATTGCCGAAACAATCAATATCACTCCACAGCCTCAGATTTCACTCACCATCTCGGACCAGCACACAGGCGAAGTGCTTGCCATGGTTGGTGGCCGTGGACCAAAGACAGCATCAAGAACACTTAACAGAGCTACTTCTACAGTCAGACAGCCAGGTTCAACCTTTAAGGTTCTTTCAACCTATGCTCCTGCTCTTGATTCAGCTGGTATGTCACTTGCAACTGTATTCAACGATGCACCTTTCACTTACGAAGGTGGTACACCAGTATCTAACTGGTACACTTCAGGTTATCGTGGTATCAATTCAATCCGAATGGGTATTACAAACAGTATGAATATCATCACTGTTAAGGCGTTAACTCAGATTACACCTCAGCTTGGTTTTGATTATCTTCTCAAATTCGGTTTCACAACTCTTGAAACTGGTAAGGTAATTAACGGCAAAGTTTATTCAGATATCCAACAGGCTCTTGCTCTTGGTGGTATTACCAATGGTGTAGAAAATATCGAGTTAAATGCGGCATACGCTACTATTGCTAATGGTGGTACTTATATTAAGCCAAAGCTTTATACAAAAGTTGTTAACCACGAAGGAAAAGTAATTCTTGATAATACTGGTACTCAGACAAGAGAAGTCCTTCAGCCAACAACTGCATGGTTACTTACTTCTGCCATGCGTGATGTTGTAACAAGTGGTACTGGTACAAAATGTCGTCTTGATAACGTAAAGGTATGTGGTAAAACTGGTACAACATCTGATAATAAAGACGTATGGTTTGCAGGATATTCGGGATATTATACATGTACAACATGGGCCGGTTTCGATAACAACGAAAAGATGAATGACGAAGAACATAATTTCGCCAAGGTACTTTGGAAAATGGTAATGAGCAAGGTTCATGAAGGCTACTCAGACAAAGATATCCTTGAGATTCCAAGCGGTATTACTAGTGCTACTGTATGTTCAAGATCTGGTAAGCTACCAATACCTGGTCTATGTGATGCAACTCTTACTTCAGAGTATTTTGCAGATGGTACTGTTCCAACAGAATCCTGTGATGTTCATTACGCTGGTGAGATTTGTGCTTACGATAATCTTCCAGCATGTGAGAACTGTCCATTCAAGGTTGAAGGTGTATTTGAGCTTCCTCTTCCAGAAGATCCAGCAGTTGCCAAAGGCTCCGCAGTAATCAATGCTGACGGTACTGTTGAAAACGCTGGTGTAGTAGACAATGCTACAATTGGTGAAGATGGCGTAAGAAGATGTTCACACAACGCACTCTTCTATGCTGATCCAAACTATGAAGGAATCCTAAATCAGGAACAGTGGGCATTACAGTCTGCTGCTGAAGCTGCTCAGGCTACAGCTGAAGCTGCTGCTGAACCACAGGAAGATTAATCCTTATTATATTTGTATAAACAAAAGAGCCGACCAAATGGTCGGCTCTTCTTTTATGTTTCATTATTTAATTATTCTTCTGTAGTCTCAGATACTTCTACTGCTTCTACAGCTTCTAACTTTGCTCCACAATCTGGACAAAAAGCATTACTGTTTGGAACTGCCTTTCCACATACTGGACAAAGCTTAGTATTCTGAATATCTCCAAGCTTAGCCTTAAGTGAATCAATCTTATCAAGTACAGCCTTGATTTCAATCATCTGATCTTCGTACTCAGCAGAGTCCTTATGATCTTCAAAATATGCCTTTCCAAGTTCCTTATACAGTTTACCAAGACTAGCCTCTGCTGTTCCAATCTGTGTCTTAATAGCGGCAACACCAGAAATTTCTTTTGCCTTATTGGTTACAACCTTTGCTCCACCACCTAATGTAGCTCCTAAATCTTCAAATAATTTCATTTTATTTTCTCCTCCATTTTTCTCAACTATTATATAAGATGTAAACTTTGCAAAAACACCTTATGATGTGAGTATATCATTTTGCTTATAAAATAATATAGATTCTGCGTAAGTGGTAAATATAATAATTCAAGTGGTCATAATTCATTAGTGACTTGAAAGACACCCCTACGTGATGATATCATTAACTAGTAATTTCATGAGGAAATATAAGATATGAGTAACAGAATCAGATTAAAATACAGAGATCTTCCTGATTATACAAAAGGTGAAGAAATCTTTAATATGACAACCAGTATAGTTGGTGCCTCTCTCTCATTTATAGGTTTAATTATATGCATTATTTTTTCACTGCTTAATTCAAACATATGGGCTGGAGTTACATCTGCTATATACGGAATATCATTAGTAACAGCTTTTACTATTTCAAGTGTATATCATGGCTTAAATCCTAATATGGGCAAAAAAGTACTTCAGGTGTTAAACCACTGCTTCATATACTTTATGATTGCAGGAACCTATACACCAATTTTACTTTGTTTAGTAAGACCAACACGTCCTGTATGGGGATATGCTCTTACATTTTTAGTTTGGGCATTATGTGCCTTCGGTACAGTCTTTACTGCCATCGATTTGGAGCATTATGACCGACTTTCCATGATATGTTACATCGGCATAGGCTGGTTAATTATACTGGCATTTAAGCCTCTGTATGAGGTCACATCAATATCCTTTATAATACTTCTAATTATTGGTGGAATTGTATATACAGTAGGTGCTGCCTTATATATCAAGGGTCGTACAAAACGTTACATACATTCAGTATTCCATCTGTTTGTTATAGCCGGTGCCTTGATACACTTCATATCAATATTCATTTATATAATAAAATAAGCCGTTCAAGCGGCTTATTTTTTTTGCAAAGTTTAAAATAAATCCAACATATTATCCAAATATATTGCTTCTCTTACATGTATCTGGTATTCAGGTTTTGTCATATAGTAAAGTAAGAATTCTAATATTAATGCACTTCCCAGGCCTCTGCCCTCAATCTTATAGTTTGTGAATCCCATAGGACCATATTTATTAATAATATCATTCACACTAATAAATCCCGGATTACTCATTGCTTTTGAAAAACTATACCCTTCCTTAGCATGAGGTGCCATACATACATAACCATCATCAACTCCAAGGTTCTTACGACTCACCGACTCATAGCATCTATTTCTGTTTACACAGGCATAATCACAGCATTCGTTACAAAGAAATTCCACTTTATCTTTAAGCCTTTGTGACAGCGCATTGAGTTTTACATATTCCTTATTTAATCTAAAATCAGGAACAACGTATGCAAAATCTTCTCTTTCTAATTCTTTTATAAAAACATCATAGTCTGTAATCACTTTAGTAGTTGAAGAAACCATATAAAGCCCCGGATATTTATCCATCAGATAATTAAGAAGCAAATCCGAATGTACAATAACACCATGCCTATTATCCCCAGACTCTTCAAGCCTTTTGCAAAGTTCATTACATTTTTTATCGCTAAGATGTTCAGGTTCAAGCAATGAATTGCTAAATGTTAATCTGGCAGGTATACGGTTCTCGTTTATCCAATTGAGAACTTCCTCAATATCGCTTTCATCATTTTCAACACGTCCACCACCCCACATATAATCAGATGGTGCACCATATATCGAACCAATCTCACACCAGTCGTAAAAGTACTCTCTGTGCTCACCAAACAAGGTTATGAATTCTCTATATAATTCATAAAACTCAAACAATCCTGGAAGATGATATTTAATCATTGATCATTTCCTCATGATTCTTTACATCTACAACAGACATCTGTGCTTTTCTAAGCTTGCTATATTTCACCTGCACACTAATTCCTTCAAATAGATAATATACAAAGCAAAATGAGCTAAAAGCCATATATAACAGGGTAAATGCAGGAGCCGCATGTCCCATGAGAACCTCACCGTTGGCTTCTGCAATCAGTTTATTATTAGTAAACGAAATAACATCATAATTTGCACCCTTAATAAAGTTTATGACAGCAATTAAAAAGCCAATAATTCCTGCTGTCCAGAAATGATATTTTAACTCAAATCTTTCATCCTTAAATACTCTTCTGATTCTAAGCTTAGTTCCTATCAGAACAACAAATGTAAGCAGCACATCTGTACCTACAGATGTATTAACAAAATCTGGTACTATAGTAAGATTACCAGCTTCAGCCATAGATGCACAAAAGCTTGAAATGATCAAATCTGCAATAACCTTAACAAGAAACAATATCAGCCATATACTCCATTTTCTTTTTTTCATTAAAATCTCCTCGCATCGTACTAAATAATCTCTAGTACAATCACTTATAAATATATATAATAATAGCATATTACTTTTCGAATTTTAACTTGCACGTGGAGATTATTATGAACGCAGAAAAATTAACAAATTATCTTAATTCAGTTGTCCAAAATGGAATTCCTTCTGTAGACTGTATGGTTTATAAAAACCATGAATGTATCTACAGATACATGACCGGCTATACAGACCATAACCAGACTGTTGAAGTAAGTAATTCAACACAATATATTATGTTCTCTATGACAAAAGTACAGACTATGGTTGCACTTATGCAGTTAGTTGAACAGGGAAAGATTTCCTTAGAAGACCCTATAGGCAAATATTTACCAGCCTATAACAATCTTTCTGTTGTTGATGCTGATGGCAATATATCACCTGCTAATCCTATACTAATAAAGCACCTTGCTTCTATGCAATCAGGACTCGATTACGATTTGGATAGACCTGGAATAAAAAGAATTCTTGAGAGAGACGGCATGAAGGCTACAACTATAGATTTGGTAAATGCATTTGTTGAAAGTCCGCTTAACTTCCAGCCTGGTACTCGCTTCTGCTACAGTTTAAGTCACGACGTTGTAGCCGCAGTAATTGAAGTTGTGTCAGGTATGTCCTTTGGAGAATATCTTAAGAAAAACATTTGGGAGCCTCTGCATATGACTAGAACTCATTTTGCAAAGCCATATAATACTGAACCAGGATTGTCTGATCAGTTTGAAATGCAGGGTGATCCACAGGTTCGTTTCCCTATGGATCCTACATGTAATTATCAGCTGAGTGAAAGCTACGAAAGTGGTGGAGCCGGACTTATAAGCTGTACTGAAGATTATGCTGTATTTGCTGATACTATCGCCTGCGGCGGAATCAGTAAAGATGGTGTTAGAATCATTAAGCCTGAATCAATTGAAACTATAAAGGAGAACCAGCTTTTTGGTGCTTCTTTGGAAGATATCATCAACAACATGGGCCGAAAAGGCTACGGATATGGTATCGGTATGCAGGTACTCTTACATCCTGAAGAAATAGGTTCTCCTGCACCAGCGGGTGTCTTTGGTTGGGACGGAGCTGCAGGAAGTATGATTACAATGGATACTAACAGCAAATTATCTGTAGTATACACAATGCATGTAAGAAACTGCGGATACGCTTATGGCGAGGTTCATCCAACACTTCGTGACATTGTATTTGGTTAGGAATAAACACTAAAGGCACTGATTTAATTCAGTGCCTTTTTTAATAATTCATCTATTTCTTTCCAACCTTCGCATCTTACGAATCTTTCGTTTGGAACTTCTTCGTTTATATTCCAAGGTCTGTTAAATACTGCCACCTTACTACGTTCAAAATGTAAAACATGAGTAAATGCAACAGGTGAATCCTCTACAACAAAATCAAAATCCAGACTATAAAACTGTTCTAAAGTCATGTTATAGTTACGTGGCTGATTAAAATTTTCACGTCCGTACTTATCTACACAAAATAATGGCGCTCTCATAAGATTATGTTCATCAAGCCATCTTCTGGAGGCTTCATATGAATCAAAAGGCCTACCTGTAATAACAGATACATCATGGCCCTCATCAATCCATCTGTTTATGGTCTCTGACGCACCAGGCGTTTCCTCATAACTCAAAAGATTTTCTGGCAAATGACCCGCTCTCATCAATTCATCATATCGAACCTCATCCAAATCAAATGATTTCTTGAGATTAAAAAACTGAACCTGACTGTATGGAACATCTATATCAAAAAGTTCTTTCGCAAGTATTGTAAAATATTTAGCTGTCTCACAAATAACATCATCAAAATCAATGTATATTTTCATGCTCTTTAATCATCCTACTAAACAAGAGAATTTTCAAAATCATAAGTATCTGCTGCTTCTCTATCTCTATACTCATGTTTTTCATAATAGCCTATCAGATTTTTACTCTCATCTCTCAAAGCTACCATGTAAATATCTTTATTATCTTTGTCATTATGACCTGTATATATCATGTTGTTATTTGCATCTTCTTTAAACCATGCTACAACTTTTTCAATCATCTCATTGGAATGCGGATTATGACAGTTAAGAAGGCTTTGACCAATCAACTTTCCTCCACCTCTTTTACCATAATTTTTAATCGCAGACGCATTCATATATATAATTGTATGATTCAAGTCACATATTACAACTGATGCTCTGTCCTGTTCTATAATGCTATTGAAATATTTAAACATTCCCAAATTCCCTTTCGACAAAAAAAGGTACTGCAGTTCAGTACCTCTTCAACAGCTGATAACGGGAATCGAACCCGTGACCTCCGCACTACCAAGGTTATGCAAAAGTCCGCAAAGTGGCTTAAATACTGTATTCTTAAAATTTTTACCCTAATTATTACCCTAATTCAAATAGATTTTTGAGTTCTGATATCTGTCTAAAAAGGCTTTTAGTTTATCCTCATCGACTATATAATCTTTTCCGATTTGAACCACAGGAAAGCCTTTGACCTTATACAATTCGTATGCTTTTTTACGGCTTATATGTAATATATCACACACATCTTTTGTTGTTAAGTATTTCATAATTCCACCCTATCTTTCTGTGTAATATTCTTATTCCAAAACATAAGAAATAAATAATCGTTGTTTTGCATCCATACATAGGATTCCACCAATGATTAACTCCTAAAGGCAAAGCCCAATAAGTTAAATCAACCGCAACGGATACATTAGGAGTGATATCTTTTCTACAAAATGTTTTCATTTATTTCTCCTTTATCGAATCCAAAAATCTATAAAACACCATTTGCTCATTAGCGTCAAAGAAATGGAAGTGACTATAACAAAATTTTAATATCTCATCAATTAATTCTGCTCTAACCTTTGCATCGTGTTCACTTGTATCAAGTTCTTTAAATGCAATTCCAACTTCTGTAACCAACTTGTACTC
>JAZQOC010000097.1:0-8666 GCA_045627645.1 Lachnospiraceae bacterium | reverse complement strand
AGGCGATTATGTTGGTTACTTTCTTGGTTACCTGAAAAAGGTAACCACCGAGAAACCGCATAAAATGGGCGTTTTTGATTAACTTTTATTTTCGAGTCCCGTCTCGCGCTCTTTTCTTTTTAGGTGCAAACCCAGTAAAATCAAGGGTTTGCGCTTTTTTTATTTCCTCAAAAACCTTTAGACAGTTTTAGACAGCCTATAAAATTGTTTTGTTGAGTCGGGAAAATGCAGTATTTATGCGGATTTGTTGGCATTTTATAATGCTTTTGTAAGAAGATTGTACGTCTGTTCCTCAGTAAGAGGATTGAAGATATACTGCAGTGTTGTTGAAAGGTTGGTATGTCCAAGCTGTTCTCTTATACAATCGATTGGAACACCTGCAGCGTTGAGATTACTAGCATAAGTTTTTCTGATCTTGTGGGAACTCTTAACTCTAATTCCAGTTCTCTCAGCAAATTTTTCAAGAACATAATTTATTTTTCTGGTATCAATTCGTTTGCCTTCTCTCAAAAAAATAAAATCATCTTCATGATCAATGCAATAATCATATAACTCATCTTCTTTAACATTAGCAAGCTTGGAAAAAAGATATCTTGCTGTTGGAACCAGTACCACAAATCTATCTGTGTTTGTCTTGGTGTGTTCAACAACTTCTCTTTCATAGGTTACATGGTTACGTATTTCTTCTCTAACAATGTGAATCTTCTTGTCTTCTAAAAGATCCTTCCATTTAAGAGCAACCAATTCACCAACTCTTAATCCTAAGTAAAAATTGATTTTTACAGCCATAAAAACTGAATCACCAGTTTCGGCATACATTTCATCAAGATAGGAGTGAAGAGTTTGTAATTCATCAGTATTGTATGTCTCAGTCCTTCCAGTCTTTCTAATGACTTGTCTGAACTTAACCATGATTTTGACTTCCAGAAATGGATTTTCATTGATGTAATGATTTCTCATTGCGTATTCATACATACCTTTGATTATTGTTTTAATGTTGCCCCACTCTTTGGCAGAAAAATTGTTTTCCCTTACAAGATTGTTACATTCCTTTTCAAGGGTAATAGAATCAATCTTAACAAAAGTCATATTGTGCAGCTTAGAATCTTTTAAATATTTCTTATAATGCTGTTTATGCCTCTGTATAGTATTGATACTGTTAACCATGCTGGTCTTGTATTCCAACCATTCTTCGTAAAGCTCATAAAATGTCATCTTTTCAATGTGCGAGTTCGATAAGTAGATGGGAATAAGTTTATCAAGCAGTTCTTCTTCAGAACGAGCTTTCACATTAACATGTTTTCCCTTTGAGTCTACATACCAGGTTTGCCAGCGCCCACCCTCGCTTTTGGGTGGCGTTAATTTAGCGCGGTGTAGTTTCCTTACTTTTTCTCGTTTAGTCTTCATAAGTTCTTCCTGCACGCTGTCTAAGTCTATTATACCTGCACTGATAGCTAAATTCAATTCGGTCTGATTGATAGTCATATTCCACCTCCTCCTTTCGAAAAATTGGTTTTCGAAATTAAAGATGGAGGTATATATAAAAAACCAGACAATTATTAATATCTGGCATGGTATGAATCTCATATAGGCTCGTTTAAGGGCTTTATGATGTCTGATGGGGGACTTTTTCGGCATGTGAGGACTATAAAGGAATAAAAGGGCATTAGAACACGGTACAGATGCGAATATGTGATATTACATGTGGAATGAGAATATGATATGCTAGTAAGTGGACAAGCGTTCATTGAGTCTCGGCATGATATAGGAGATATTTATGGCATCAGGACATAATCTTACAAGTGGAAGATATATAGAGCGCCAGCTTTCAGATGACGAAATGTGGTCAGCATTTGCAAACTTGTTTTCAAACAAATCTGTAAAAGATACAAGTTACAAGTTTGGATTTTTGAAAGCAATTCTGGATAATCTCTACAATGTGGATGACAATCTGGTATTAACATTTGATCAGTTATTTTTGAAATTTGCGGAGATATATTGGAATCTTGTGTTAAAGCATCATATTGCTCAAAAAAATCCTGGTAAGTTGAATAGAAAATCAAAACTTGAGACTGTTCTATATGAAGTGCAAAGTAAATATGCCATTCAAGATAATATTCCATTTGAAAGTATTACAAATGAAATGAAAATGCATGTAGGAAACAGAACCAAAGCAGAATGCAAAGGTAATGTTGTAGGTGCTTTGTATGCGGATTTAAATTGTCTATTTTATTCTTTTGAGGTCAATGGAACTGGATGGATACAACTTAACCCTCAGATGTATAGATTTGTATGCAAACATAAGGTTGCACTTGAAAAACTAAATTACTATGAATGGGCTAAATTTCTTGAGAAAATAAATAATGAAAAAGCTGTTGATCACTTATTAAGTAAAATTGATGAGAGCACTATGAGAACAAGAAAAAGTCTTATGTACTACAGAGATATCTTGTTCCAAGAGTTTGAAAATAAATGCTTTTACTGTGGCAATACAGTTCAAATTGGAAAAGTTGAAGTGGATCATTTTATTCCGTGGTCATTTATTAAGGATGACAACCTATGGAATTTTGTTTTAGCATGTAGAAACTGTAACAATAAAAAAAGAGATAAGTTAGCTGATCTAATGTATTTAGAGCAAATAGAAAAGAGAAATGCAATTCTAGTGGAGCGTAATCGTATAAATGCAAATTGCAGAGTAGCCAGAATAACCAATATATATAATTGGGCAAGGCAAAATGGTTATAGTGAGATATGGTTACCAAATAAAGTAAGTGATAAAAATGAATAGCAATATAGAATATTATAATAACAATTCAAAAGAATTTATTGAGAATACCATTAACAGTGATATGTCATTATGGAGAGATAAGTTTGAAAAATACATTCCTGATGGTGGTCATATATTGGATGCGGGATGTGGAAGCGGCAGAGACAGTAAAGCCTTTCTTAAGCATGGATATTCTGTAGTTGCTTTTGATGCTTCACGTGAGATGTGCAAATTTGCGTCAGAATATCTGGGGTTTGAAGTTTGGCAGATGCGTTTTGATGAGATATGTTTTGATGAAGAATTTGATGGCGTATGGGCGTGTGCATCATTGTTGCATGTTGATGCTGACAAAATTGCAGATGCAATGAACAATATAAAAAATGCACTCAAAGATAATGGTGTTATATATGCATCATTTAAATATGGAGATGGGACAACTAGCAAGGGGGATAGAAGCTTTACCAATATGAATGAAGAGGGTATAGCTCAGCTGATGGCTGGATGTGGATTTGAAATTCTTGAATGTGATATATCACAGGATGTACGTCCAGATAGAAATGATGAAAAATGGATAAATGTAATCGCTAGAAAATAATAGTCATAAAAGATGCCACCATTATGGTGGCAATTTTTATGCTTATATCTTACTTTCTTCAACCGCCTTGATTCCAGCACGGATGATACAGTCCATACAGTATTTGGTGGAATACCCGTACTTGTCTGTAAGATAGGTGGTAGCCTGCTTGAGACTTTCATGTGTTCCTTCCGTAAATGTTATGGTAATTTTCTTGTAAGGAGTATCCGGTTTGGAATATGCGCTAAAATCAACCTTTGCAGTAGTTTTGGCTGATAATCCAAGCCAGTCGCGCGCAGCTTGTTTTGAAAATGGATATTCCTGTGAGAAGGCTTCTGTTGTCATGTTTGTTATATTGGCTTCAAGTATTGCCAGAGATTCATCTGTGCTTTCGTTGAACCAGTGCCAGGTCTGAGTTCTTGATTTGGCTCCGCTTAATCTTTCGTTTAATTCTATTCTTTTCATGTGTAATCTCCCTTCTGTAAATGTGATGTTGTTATGATGGCGATATATTTGCCACCTGTTTTCGTTTTGCATGCTACCTGACTGCAATGTTCTGGTAACATTACAACAGCTTGGTTTCAAACGGCCAGCATCATGCCAACATATTGCCCTTCGGTAACCTGTAAAGGATTCCAACAAAAGGAATCCAACAACTGGTAACTTAAAACCGGTAGCTAATAACAGGATACCTACAACAGGAAACCTAAAAGCAACAACTTATAAGTTGTCTTTCTGAAATGAATGAACTACAGGGTAACTCGGATAGAACGTGGAAACTGTACTTACAAGCGTTACTTGGTAACTGTAACTTAAATATGGTTAACTTAAATCAAAAACTAGACACTGTTATTAGTACAGTGGTAACTAGTAGTGTAAACAAGGTAGTAGTTACTAGTAACAGATATAAGTACTGTAACTAGTTATATATATAATATATTTATTATTAATAATTATTATTTATATATGTTATTAGTTATGGGTTTTTAGTAGTGGTTTCTTAGTGGTTATTTTTTAGGTTACTTTTGGTTTTCTTTTTTGGTTACCGTTGGGGGAGAGGGTATAGCCAAAAGAAAAGGTGAGTCACTATTGTTGAAAAATTTTGGTTTTTATGGATTTTTCATGGACCATGAACTGCCTGACAAAAAACGTAACTGCAGTAGAAATTCATCTGAATGTTAAGCCTTATGCTTAATAAGCATATATACTTAGTTTTTTGGCTATCCTGAAAACATTTGAGTCAACTATATTGGTGCTAAATGCCAAAATGTGAATCAACAATGTTGATGCAGCATTTATTATGATAAGCACCAACAATGTTGGTGTACTAATAGCTATTATTCATGCTTCGGCAATGTCGATTCACACCTGATATTCACATCTTACGCTTACAATAATCCCTGAATTTTCTGGAAAAAGTGAATATAAGTATATACTTATGCATTATGCGTCACTACGTACGGGGTGTATATATTAGCGGTATTAAATGTGTCTGGATTCCAAACTGGTAACACATATTTAATTCAACGTGGAAGAACAATGAATTAGTTACCAGGATATCGAATCGTATCCAAAAGATACGTTGCGGATATTAGGAAGGAGGAACCAATGACAGGAGGAAAAGTAAGAGTAACCGTACATAGCGGCAGAATGGCAGAAAACAGCAAACACAATGACAGACAGTTCGACACCAGTAAATCGGATCATATCAATCCGGCCCTTAGCAGTAACAATGTATACTGGCAGTGGAACATGGATCCCAATACAGGTGAAAGACCAGGTACATTTGAGGAAGCGGAAGAAGAATTCTACAGGGAGCATTTCTCAGTTGGCCTTGAAGAGAAGAATAAACGATACAGAAAAAATGGTCACAGTGAAAAGTGCCGTACTTTGGATGCGTATAGGAAGGCAATGCATTCCAGACCGGAAGAAACAATATTTATGATTGGAGACAAAGATGCAGACATACCACCAGAAACTTTATGGCAGATAGTAGGCGAGCATCTGGCATGGAAGCGGGAGAAGTTTCCACAAAATGTAACCCTTGATGTGGCACTCCACGTGGACGAGGCTGGCGGACCACATGTACATGAGAGAGCAGTATGGATAGGCCACAATGAGGATGGCCACGAGGTAGTGGTTCAGCAGAGGGCACTTGCTGAGATGGGGATTACGAGACCCAGAATAGACGAACCGGAAAGTAAGAATAATAACAGCAAGATGGTTTATACGCAGATGTGCAGGGAGCATTTTATAGAGGTCTGTAAGCAGCATGGCATTGACGTGGAAGAGGTTCCTAAGGAAGCTTCTAAGACAGGTCTTTCACTGATTCAGTATCAGTTTAACCAGGAAGCAGAAAAACTGGAACGAGTAGCGCTGGAAAATGTCAGACTGGTATCTGAAAATGAAAGGCTGACTGATGAAATAAAGATAGGGCATGATGAGCTGGAGCGAACTATGACACAGAAAATCGAAGCATCCAAAATAAAGCATCATCTAGGTAACAAGGAGCGAGAGTCTTATCATAAGGACAGCCTGGTACAGGCAAGAAATATCGCGACAGAGGCAAGGAAAGACAGGGAAGCAGCTGAGAGGTATTTTGTATGGGCAGCTAGTGACAAGAGGGAAGCAGAAAAACTAAAGGCTGATTATGAAACTGGTGACCAGTTAAAGGCAGAGTATGAAGAGAAACTATCTAAGCTTGATGACAGAATCGAAGCAAGAGCTAAAGAGATTGCCGGTAACAGATTCCAAGCATTTATTGAGCACAACTCGCAACCAGACAGAACGAGGGCTATGGAAGCCTTCATGGATGAATTCACATACGGTAAGCATAGTTTATTGGATGAGTTCAACGAGCGCTATGACAGAGAGCTGGAAGAGTACGAGAGGGAATGGGATGACTTTGATATTGGTGATTAACATGAACTGCATTTTACTTCGGTATCTTTAAGACAGTACATGTATATGACTCAGGAAACGTTAGTAGAAAAATACAACAAGGTGGCAGATCTTTTCATATATGGAAAGCATTTAATGAAATAAAAAAGAAGTGAAAACCGGTGAAAAAAGTACCTTAAGACACTCTTGACTCGTACAGTCAAAAGAAGTTTTGGGGTTCTTTTTTAGTTGTATGACAAAAACTAATAGAAAAAGAATATATCTATAAAGTTAAAGAAAGCCGTTTGAACAGAATAAAGATAATATGAATCAGATAACGCAGTCATAATCAAAACATTTTTAGTGTTGTAAACTTTATAAATTCCACTTTTTATATGCAATAAATACAGTATGGATACATAATCAATACATCTGTCTGTTAATATATAACCATTAAAGGAGTAACAACATGTTGATGAAAATTTTATTGATAGAAGATGATTTGCAAATTGGAGAAATAATAACCGATTCTTTTGAAGCAAGAAGTGAAGGGAATGCAAAGGTTAATACAGTGTGCAACGGCATGGACGGATTGCAGGAAGCCCTGGAAAATGAATATGATCTGATTTTGTTGGATGTAATGTTGCCAGGGCTTGATGGGTTTTCTATTATGCGTTCATTACGTAAGCAGAAAGATGTTCCGGTTATTTTTTTAACAGCAAGGGAACGGGAAGAAGACATACTGTATGGATATGAACTGGGGTGTGATGATTATGTTACAAAGCCCTTTTCTCCAGCGACGTTGTATGCAAAGTCAGTGGCACTTATAAATCGTGATAAACATATAGTTGGTTCTCATTTGTTAAGCTGTGGGGAAATAGAGATGGATACAAGAGCCTTGAAGGTAGCTGTAAGCGGCGAAGAAGTAGAACTTCCACCAATAGAATATAAGCTTCTTATGTATTTACTGGAACATAAAGGATGGGTAATTGAAAGAGAAACTCTTTTAAATTGTATCTGGGGGAATGATTACTATGGTGGAACCAGAGTTGTTGATAACCATATCAAAAACCTTAGAAGAATTGAGATTATATAACGAAGAGATGATGGAGAAACTTATTAGTAAAGATGCGTTTCTTAATGATCCGTCTGATATAAAACTTGATTATGAAGAGAGATTATCTGATGAAGAACTTGAAAGGCGTATAGAAATGCGTATAGAAATGCTATTTGAGGATTCGGAAAGAAATATATAAATTTAAACATTTTGCCGAAAAATGACAAACAAAAATGCCGAAAAACACCAAACAAAAACACCCAAAATTATGAAGAATTATGAAAATGATATTGAATTATGAAGAATTATGAAATATAATCATGATTATGAAGAATTATGAAAGGCAGTAGAAGATATGGGAAATCCGTTTACACTTACTTTTGGAAAAAAACCATCAGAATATATTATCAGACGAGCTGACATAGAAGAGATAGAGAAAGCATTCATGGATGAACCAGCAAGAAGTCAGACATATCTTATCAGAGGTGTTAGGGGAAGTGGAAAAACTGTTCTGATGACAGCAATTGCCAAAGAAATCGCCGATAATTCGGATTGGGTTTGCGTGGATTTGAATTCATCTCAGAATTTGGTAGATGATTTGTCATATCGTTTAGTAGATGCATGTGAGCATGCCACAGGAATACTGGATAGAGGAATGGATATTTCAGTTGCGGGTTTCGGTATTGGATTTGGAAGTAAATCTGATAGAGATAGCGTAAGTAGATGCGAAGAAATATTGAATATGTTAAAGAAGCAAAAAAAGAAGCTTCTCATTACAATAGATGAGGTATGCAATGACCAAAGTATGAAACAACTGGCGAGTCAGTTTCAAATATGGATTAGGAAAGATTATCAGATATTCTTATTAATGACAGGTTTATTTGAAAATATAAATGCAATTCAGAATGATCCGCAGCTAACATTTCTTTTGAGATCTCCTAAAATCACTTTAGGACCATTAGGGTTAGCTCAAATAGCTAGACAATACGAGAGAGCGTTAAATATAGCTAGTGATGAAGCAATGTATTTAGCGAAAGAAACTAAAGGATATGCTTTTGCATTTCAAGCATTGGGTATGATTTATTATGATAATGAAACTGCGTTATCTATAGATAAACAGTTAGATATAATGGATGAGTATTTGGATGAGTATGTATATCAAAAGATATGGAGTGGTCTTTCTGAGCAGGATAGAAATGTAGTATTACAACTATCTGATTATAAAGCTATAAAAGTCAAAGATATTTGTGAAGCAACAGGGATGAGTTCAGCGACTTTTTCTAAATACAGAGAGCGTTTAATTAATAAAGGATTAATATCAGCTAATCAACATGGATATATTGAATTAGCGTTACCTAGATTTAGAAAGATTTGCGAATATTATAATA
>JAZQOC010000096.1:0-12633 GCA_045627645.1 Lachnospiraceae bacterium | reverse complement strand
TCTTGCCCCTTCAACTACAGTAGATTTGACAGCAAAGATAGATAACTGGACTAATAAGGGTATTGTTGTTGCAATCAATGAGTATTCTGGTGGAATAACAGGATACAACACAGGTTGGTTGTATAGATGTGATAGTGAAGTTACAGAAGATATGATTGAGGAAGGCATCTCAGGTATGTATAGCGGTGCCTATGTAGGTGGTATTGCTGGATATAATAATGGTGTTGTAGGAAATACAGACAGAACCGTGGCTGCTGATGGAAAGAGCAGCAAGGTAGTAGATGGACAGGCAGACAATGCACTTGGAACAGAATGCTTTGTTCGTGGAACGGACTATGTAGGAGGTATTGTCGGATATAACGATACAAAATCTATCATCGAAGATTATCAGGTTACAGGTGGACATGTAATCGGTGCAAGTGATGGTCATTTTACAGGTGGTTATGTAGGATTCAACTCAGCAGTTGACCTCATTATGAATACAGAAACTCTCAAGGCAAGAAATGTTCGCTGTAATCCATCGGAAGTTGATGGTGGATATTTTGCAGGTGGTATTATTGGCGGAAATATTCTGAACACTAATGGGTTGGAGCTTGAGGAAGAATACCAGGCAGGTGGAATTGTTGATGAGTATTCTGCAACGAATAAAGCAGCTAATAAGGACGAAATATATGGAGAAATAGTCTATAGATGGAATAATAGTACTAATGGTAGCAATATGGTATATGCATATCTTCGAGTACACAATAATACAAATAAGAGATTGTATTCATGGAAAGTAAAACTAGAGTCCATTGATGAGAGTAAAGTTGAAGTATCCTTCAACGGAGATACTTGTATTTGGGATAATGAAAATAGTTGCGTTCGACCTAGAAAAACTTATCATTATGTAGATGCGGGAAAAACAAAAGATTATAACCTTGATATCAAGGGTAATTCAATAAAAGAAGTTGATGAATTTATCAAGAAAAATAATAATTTGACAGTGTACTATTTTGATGAAGACGATAATCAAACTGGAGTATATGTCGGAGAAGCTAATGATGAAAGAAAGGGAGATGCCTCATATAATATAGGTGAGGGATATTGGGAGGAATATAGAAATAATAAATGTTATGGTCATTTCCAGATTAAGATTACGAATGCCACCAAAGATGATCATGTAATGCCTAACTGGAGAGTAGAACTAGCCATTCCTCAAACAGCAGAGATTTTGTCATGTACAGTTGCTGACAAAAATTATCCGTGTCAAATAGTGAATGGTGTTTTAACTCTTAAAGGAAAAGACATAGCGGATATGTATTTGGAACAAAATCAGAGTGTATATATTAAATTGGATATTAATTTTGATTCAGATGCCGAGCGTTCTGCATTTAAGAACCAAACACCAATTATTACATTCAACAATGTATTATACAGATACCCAGCTGAAATGGAAGGTAAGTTCAACTTCACATCAGGTGGCAGCTCAAGTGGTGGAAACTCATCTTCTGAAGAAATAGAAACAACCTTCAAGAAGATAGCAGCCAACTATGTAACTGACAATTTCCTCGGTGAACTTAAGGGTAAAGCGTTTGTAGGTGGCTACATAGGTTATAACTGCATAATTGACAACGAACCAACCAGTGAGTTTATTGAGGACAATAAAGCTGATTATCCAGATAAAAATGCAACATATATTCTTCAGAAGAAGTTTATTATGGATGCCTTTGAGAATTCAGATAAGAATGAGGAAAACCTTGGTGAAGAAACTTTGCTTGCACAGAAGAAGGCAATTCTCGATGACTTAGTTAAAACAAGTGGTGTGACTGTTGTGGATACAAATGCTTCAGACAGTGACAAATTCGGTATGTTCATCCAGGGTGTAAAGGCTGAAAATTCAGTACAGGCACAAACTATTACAGGTGAAATATACGTCGGTGGTGTTCTTGGCTACAATGATGACAATGCACCTCTTTATATCATGGATGTAGAAAATGCTACCCCAGTAGTGGCAACAAAAGCTATCGAGTATATAGCAGAACAGCCACTGTATACTGGAGAAAATATTCAAACTGATGTACAGGGAAATACAAAGTATAGAATAACGGATTATTTGGATAGAGAATTCACTTATACATACGCATATGCAGGTGGAATTATCGGAAAAGTCGCAAGAGAAACAACAATAGATTCATGTAGAAATACATCTACAGGAACTGTAACTGCTGGTGGAACATACACAGGTGGTATATGTGAAATCAATGAGGGTACTGTTAAGAATTGCGAAGTTCCAGTATTTGCAAACACTAATCAGAATTATTTGGGAGGCTTGTGTGGACTTAACAAACACACAGGTGTAATAACTGACTGTAAATATGTGAGTACGGAAAATGTGATATCTGGAACCAATATGGTTGGTGCGATAGCATCAGAAAACTTTGGAACAATAAGAAAAATCACATTTGTTAATCCAAAGATGACTGTTACAGGTATAGCTGTTGGAGAAGAAACAGAAGGTGTTGCCGGTTTATATGCAGCATACAATGGAGGAAAAATCGAAGTAGAAAATGACCTTCCAGTTAATATTGTATCAGGTGGAAGATATGTTGGTGCTATAGCAGGTATCAATGCAGGGAAGATTACTAATAGTAAGCCAGATGCAAATAAGGCAACGGGTTTGCAAAATCGTACACAGGCCTTAACTGTATCAGGAACTATTACAGGTTATATGACTGTTGGCGGATTTATTGGTTTAAATAAGGGAACAGATACTATTAATTATTTCCTTAATACAGCAACTATTACAGCAACAAATGGTAATGCTGGTGGTATTGTTGGTGAAGCAGATGGAGCAAGAATCGAATATTGCTTTAACGAAGCCAATGTTACAGCAACAAATGGTAATGCCGGAGGTATTACTTCAAACAATGCCGGGGTTATTATATATTGTGAAAATTATAAAGTTGTAAATGCACCTAACGGAATGAGTGGTGGTATTGTAGCAACTAATAAATTGGGTGGAACAATTTCAGATAATACTGTTACACCTTTAGCAGCAGATGATACTCTTACATTTACATCATCAAAAGCAATTGGTGCAATTGCAGCACAGAATGATGGAACAATTAAAGATAACCTTATTCAGAGAATAATTCTTACTAACGGTGCTAGCGATGTAACAAATATGGGTACAATTGTTGGTGAAAATCTGTCAAATGGAAAGATTATAATTCCAAATTCAAGTGATAAGCAGCTGAGAATTAATAATTCAAAAGTGATTGCAAACTCAAATGCTTGTAATATAGGTGGTATTGCCGGATTAAATGCAGGAACAATTACTAGTGAAGTTACGGGAACTTTGGCTAAAGTAACAAGTATTGATCTAGAACTTTCTGATAATACACTGTATGCATCAATGGGTAGCGTAGCAGGAAAGAATACAGGGACAATAGAGTATATTGCTGGTAATGCGACAATAAGTGGCTACCATGGAGCAGACGGTTTTGGATATGGTGGAATTGCTGGAACATCTGAAGGTGGAACTATACAAAATAGTTCTTTCGAAGGAACAGTAACAGCAACTGGTTCTGGTGAAGAAATAGTAAGCGTAGGTGGTATTGTTGGTTATGTTAATAACAGTGTAAACATCAATAGTGTTGATAACAGGGCAACAATTACAAATGCATATGAAAATGGTGTTACGGGTGGCATTGTTGGATTTATTAAGTCTAATGGTTCTGCTTCAATTAGCAATGCAAGAAACTGTGTAGATATAACAAACTACGGAATTACAGGCGGAATTATTGGTCAGTTGGCTGGTAATGGAGCAAGCCTTAATGCATGTAGTAACTATGGTGATTTAACAAATGACTATGATGCCCTTAGCGGAATAATAGGTTGTTATAGTGATTATACTGCAGGAAGTAAATTAAACATTATTAGTTGTAATAGTTTTGGTAATATCACAAGAAATCTGGAGGTTAATTCTGACAAAATATTTGTTGGTGGATTTATAGGAAAAACAATTAATGGTAATAGTAGTGCGTCTATAAATCTTGGAAACTGTATTAATTTTGGAATAATTAAAGCTAAAGGAGCGAGCGGAGTTAACGCCGAGGATGGAATGGGTGCATATTTTGGATATGCTTCAGGAAATATATATCTTGATTTGTGCCAAAATTACAATACTTTCACAAAAGATGACGCGGACAAGATAAGCACTGAGTATGCGGCGATAAATTACAATGGCAATAATGAAATAATAACAGTAGTAGATTGTTTAGAGGATACAGGCAATATACCAAGTAATTTATACCTAAAGAAAAGTAATCCTAAAAGCTCACTGTACTATATTGCTGATGATCAATTTAACATTTTTAACTGGTTATATAAAGATGATGAAAGAATACTCTTATGCGTTAGAAATACTAATAATGTTTATACCGCGCACGAATTAAATTTGTTAAATCCAAACTTTAAGTCATTTTATACAACATATAATAAAAATATACCAACAAAAATATTTGATGATCATTATTCGTATGGAAAGGACCTTATTGATAAAACATCTGCATCAAATTCAGGAAATAGAATGGATGTATATTTGGACATAAGTAAACATTTTGTTCAGTCAATTGCAAATCGTTCTACGACATCATATACGTTACCATCAGCTTTCTCCAACCCATTGGCGCTTTCAAGTCCAATGATGCTTATGTCCGGTTTTGATGATTTGGACGAAGACATCCCAGATGATCTTTTTGATGATGCAGCAGATGATGGTTTAGATGATGTACCAGAAGCAGATGATCCATCAATCACTCCGACTCCAGAGGATGATTTGCCAGAAATCACACCGGATGCAGAGCCGGAAGCAGGGCCAGAGATTACACCAGAAGTAACACCTGATGCAGAGTCAGAGGTTACACCAGAAACAACACCTGAGCCAACTCCAGAAGGACAAGGAGAAGATGGAGGTGAACCATCACCAACTCCAAATGCGGAGGGACCAGTTGACAATCCGGGAGTAACGCCAGAAGGTATTCCGGATGCAGCATAAATATTAAATGAAAGGAGAAGCTATGCTTGCTAAAACACGCAGACTACTAAAAGATAATAGTGGTGTTGCCATGATTTATTCATTGGTAATAGGAATAGTAGTCATGATTTTTGCAGTGATGCTTCTCATGGTTACATATACACTGTATGCATCCAGCTCAAGGCAGACGGGACAGACCCAGTGCCGAATTATGGCAGACAGTTACGCGGAATGTCTTAAAGGAGAACTTAATGATTCAGAATCGACAGTCTACAAGTATATTTCAGAACAGTTAAAGGCTGGCGAAAAGAGAATAGAACTTGATTTGATACAAGAAAATTACACTATTTATACACAGTTTGAACAGATTGTGGGTGTCGGAAGTGGTCATTCAGCTGATGATGATAAAACGACCGAGACAGACGACAATGATCCTGTTGATGGTGAGACAGATGACAATGAGCCAGATGAAGGAAACACACCGGGAGGGGGACAAGTACCCCCGACACCAGGCAATGGACCATCGGGAGACGACGATACACCGGCGGCTCCAATTCAATCAGGGAGAACAGTCGAACTCAAAGCAACCATCAAATGCAACAAAGGTGGAACAGGTGGTATTGGTGAGCAAAGTTATACGCTTACCCAGAACTATAAGATAAAAGTAGAGTAATAGTGTGTAAAATAGAATATTTTACACACCGGTCTATTTTATACACCCTCTTACTAGGGTGCTCAAATAGACCGCTCCAGATTTCACAAGTGAAATGGAGAGTATATGAAGAAACTAAAAGCACTACAACAGAATAATGACGGTATGACCATGGTTGAAGTGCTTATGGGTTTTCTGATTTTAAGTATCATCCTGGGAGGAGTGGTCTCATTGATCAGTTTCTCTTCCAAGATGTATTTCAATTCAGTGGATCTAAGAAGAGACCAAACTGAACTGGTAGAAAATGCGTATAAGAAAGAAATCCCTGGAAAAGCTTCAGTGACAAATACTAATTCTGGTTATGTTAAAGATGCTTCAGTTGCTTCACCAGAGCCAATTACAACACTCAGCGGTGTGCAGGTTGGTTTTAAAGATATGGAACTTTATTCTATAAAAAGAGGAGACATAGATGTATATGTTTATGTTTCAACAGTGACACCAGAACCAACACCATAAAAATGGACAAAAAAGGTAATTATGGATAATAATACAGATTCAAACAAACTGAATAATGCCGGATTTACCTTAGTAGAGATGGTGGTTGCATTTGCGTTGTTAGCGCTTTTTATGGTTGCAGTGACACGTATCATCAGCTATACAGTATCCTTGTATCATACAACTCAGGCATCAGCAAATGGACTTGAGGTATCAGGCATGGTATCTAATAAATTGATTGCATTGATTGAAGATGCCAAGGAAATTGTTGAACCAGCTGAAGCTGGAAGCAGTATTACAATTGTGGACCAAACAGATACAAAAGTCACGATAAGTGTCGAAGCTGGATATGTGAATGTTCATTATCATGAGGTTACCACACCGAGTGGTAATACATTGATGAAATCAGATGGAACGACAGCTCTAACACCTGATTGGCGTTTTGACGACAATGCTTATATGGGTTTTGTTGTGAAAGATTTAAGCTTTCAACGAGGTGAGTTTATAGCGGATAGTAATAATCAAAAGGGTCTATATCCTGAGAATGTTATCAAGATGACCCTCACTGTTCATAGTGATAAATACGGTGATAATGATTACACCACAACAAGTTATATCAAATGTCCTGCGATCAAACCAGAAAAGGAAAGTTCTGGCGAAGGCACGTGAGAAAGTAATTAATATAGAAGAAAGACAGCGATGGACGAAAAAAATAGAAGAAAAGAATATTTTAGAAAATTTAAAAATGTGCTTCTTATTTTTTTACTGCTTCTTGTAATCGGAGTTCCTTCATTTGCTTATTTTAAAGTGACAACAGATGGAAGATTTGCATTACGTGAAGCAAAGAATGTGAATATGGCATTTCAGATGCTTTCCATAGAATATTATGGAAAGGATTTAAGTATATACAATCCGTACAGTTCCAATGGGCTTAATACTGGAGTTTCTGAGAGACTGAAGGATGTTACAGAAAATCGTGGAGAAGTAAGACTATTATCCTACGATACTGCTACAAGAAAGGTGCATAAATTCACCTATGAAACTGGCAATGTCAGAGTAACCTATTCACTTAAAGAGGATGATACTAATGAGTGGAAGGTTGATTATCTTTGGAATATATGGACATACGATGGAGATAAATAAGTGAGCTACTATAAGTACAAAGCAAAAGATGAAAATGGCAAGATGGTTACAGGTGGTCTGCAGGCCAATGATGAACTTGATTTGCACAACAAACTTAAGAATGAAGGAAAGTATCTTATCTCTGCAAAAGAAGAGATAAATACTGTATATAACAAGAGACTCAAATCAAATGTTTTGGCAGATTTTTGTCGTAATGTTGGTGAGCTTCTTAATGCAGGTGTAACCTTGGTAAAAGCTCTTAAGATTATTTCTGAAGATGAAGCTACTAAGCCAAAGGATAGAAAGTTGTACGCATCAGTCCTTAAACAGATTATGGCAGGTACATCATTTTCCGATGCTATGGAGTTGCAGGGTGATGCATTTCCACCGCTGTTAATCAATATGATTAGATCTGCAGAATCCACAGGTAATCTGGATGACATTGCTATGCAGATGGCTACATATTATGAAAAGGACTGGATGTTGAATCAGAAGGTTAAGAGTTCCATGACTTATCCTAAGATTTTGATAGCTTTGCTTGTAGTTGTTGTTGCAATCATCATGGGATATGTTATTCCACAGTTTGAAAGTCTTTTTGCCATGATGGACAAGCTACCATTGGCAACAACAGTGCTTTTAGGAATAAGTAATTTTGTAAAGAACAAATGGTATGTTATCATATTTGTTGTAGTTATTATTTATGCAATTAGTAAGATTCTATTTGCCATTCCTTCTATTAAATTATGGAGGGATAAGATGGAACTGAGACTTCCTAAGATTGGTTATCTTAGAAAGGTTATTTATACAGCAAGATTTGCAAGAACTTTGTCGAGTCTTTATTCGGCAGGTTTGTCAATTAATAACTGTATGGTTATTGCAAAATCGACCATTGGAAATACCTATATTGAGAAGCAGTTTGATCAGGTTATAGCTGATATCAGAGCAGGTGAAAATCTTTCTGTAGCTATTGATAAAGTAGATGGATTTACCAAGAAGCTTATTTCTACTATAGCAATTGGTGAGGAAACAGGTGCATTGGATAAGATGCTTATCAGTGTTGCCAATCAGATGGAATATGATTCAGAGATGGCTCTCAACAGACTTGTTTCTTATCTTGAGCCAGCCATGATTGTAATTATGGCGGCCATAGTAGGATTCGTTATTATTGCGGTTATTCAGCCAATTTATGGTTCGTACGAATCAATCGCCAACTCATATTAGTAAAGGAAGACAGTTATGAGTATTGTAGTTTATTTGGGAAATAAACAGGTTCAGATAATTGAAGGTGCCTGCAAAGGAAAATCAGTTTCCGTTAAAAGGTACTATACTCTTGATGCGCCTGAGGGAAGTATCATCAATGGTATTATCATGGATGCTGAGTCATTTACAGCATTTCTTGAAGATACATGGAAAGCGTTCAAGCTTCCTACCAAGGATGTTAAGTTAGTTGTCGGATCATCCAAGTTCATAGGAAAGAAAATTGCGTTTCCTAAATTGAGTGAGAAGAAGACGCTTGATTTCTTGGCTCGTGAGTATGCTGGTGCCGGAAGAGAAGAAGATCTTATATATAGTTATATCCCTATTTCAAAGGGTGATAACAATATGCTCAATGTGTATGCTGAAGGTATTGCACCAGAACTAATTAGAGATTATATAGAAATTTTCAGTAAGATTGGCGTAAAACTGTCAGCTATACATTCAGACGAAGGAAATCTCATTACTTTCTGTAAGCACACAGCTGCTAAGGATAAGCAGTCCTTCGTATTTATCATAGCAGATACTATGACCTTTACTACTATCCTTTGGATTGAGGGCGCATTTTACTATTACAATTCAACCAGATGCTTCCATGATCCAGGAACAGAAGAGTACGCTGAAGATATAGCGCGTATCTTAAATCAGCTCAACCAGTTCATGAAGGCAAATCAGGTTGAAGTTGAACTTGAGTCTATTGAAATAGCAGGTGTTGATCCGGATGATAAAGTGCTTTATAGTCGAGCAATTGGTGAACTTGGACTTGGAGCACAGGTTAATATATTTAACTTCACAACAGGTGGAGGAGCGGTAGTTGATCCTAAGGTTCAAAGTTACTTACATCCAGTTGCTGGTCTATATAGTAATGGTAAGAGTCAGGATCTTCTCCCACAGGCAAGTGTAATTAAGAAAGATGATGCTGAGATAGCTCAGCGAAATGAGATTATCAAGATGCTTGTTCCATCTATGGTTGCTCTTGTTCTTGCATTGATTGTGGTTATATCACTTGCAGTTGTTAAGCACGGAAAGACTAAAAAACTTGAAATGCTTGAAGCATATAACAATGATCCAATTGTTATGATGGATGTTGCGCAGTATGACAATTATGCTACAAGAAATGGATTCCTTTCAGCCCAATACAGAGCAATAAGTAAGGTTGAGAGTGATATAGAGACATATCCATGTGGAAACACAACTGTGTTGGATGTATTCAGAAGTTGTGCTATTGGTCTTGCACAGGTGGAATGTGGTTCATTTGATGCAGCATCAGGCAAGGTTAGTATCGTAGCAAAGTCTGACAATGTTGAAAATATCAATAAATTTATAAAGAACCTTACAGAACGTGATGAGTTCTGTGGCGTAGACTATACAGGTTATCATTATTCTGATGATACAGACATGTGGGACATCAATGTTACATGTACACTGTCTGAGGCAGCAGGAAGATAAGGAGGGATAGATCATGCAGATGGAAATGACACAAAGAGACAAAAAACTGTTGATGTATCTTGGCCTGTTCGTAGTAATCGTATGCTTTGGATACTGGGGAGTAAGACCTTTGGTTAAGGGAATTATAGAAACAGATGAGGCCATTGCCGAGGCAGAAACAGAGCATGAAATCAATGAGCTTAAACTTATTGAGCTTCCAATGTACGAAGCAGATAATCAGGAACTTGAAGATAATATACTGATTGCACGTCAGAGCTTTTATCCTATGATGACAGCTGCTGAAATAGACAAGATGATGACAGGTATGGCATTGGGATATGATTTGTATGCTTATGATTTGAGTATCAGTATGCCGAAGGAAGAAGTTCAATCAAGTCCTTATCAGTATGCGGCTCAAGAAGAAGTTGAAGAGGAATATATCGCTGAAGAAGAAGTAAAATCAACGACTCTTGAAGATGTAGATGAATATGCATCTGGCAATGCAGATAAAGAGGTTAGCATAGACCAGACATATAATGCTTCTACAGGAATTTATGTTGCATCAATTAATATGAAGGTTGGTGGAGATAAGATTAGACTTCAGAAGCTGATTGATGATTTATCAACATCAGATGACAAACAGCTTGTAAGGAATTACAGTTGGGAGAACAGTGCAAGTGTTAGAGTTACAGAAACAGGTGATTACGAATATGTTAGCGAAGTGTATTTAAACATTACCCTTGATATATACATGTGTGAGGAATAGGTATGGAAATGAGAAAAAATCAGAACATCAGAATCGGTGATGTTCTTCAGGAATTCCATTACGTTACTGCAGCCCAGTGTGATGAGGCTTTCGAGTACAGTAAACAGCATAAGATTCGAATGGGTGCTGCGCTTCGTGAACTCAAATACATCACAGAGCACCAGATGCTTCAGGCTCTTGGTAGAAAGCTTAACTATGAAGTAGTTAATATCCAGGATTTGACTGTAGACATCGAAGCAGTAGAAAGAGTACCAAAAGTACTTGCAGACAAGTACTGTATGATGGGTTACAAGAGTGAAGATGGTCTCTACTATTTGATTGTAAATGACCCACTTAACTTCTATGGAATAGAAGATATCCATCAGGTTGTTGGTGAGGATCTGCAGATAGTACTGAGTGAGGAAGCAGCCCTTATCAATGCGATTCAGTATTACTATTCAGAAGTATCTGCCAGAAAGGCGGCAAAAAAAGCTGCTGCAAACAATGTCAACGCATCAGAAGCTCCAATTGAATTAAATATTGAGGATGGTGACGATGAGACACCTATTATCAACCTCTTTAATTCAATTTTGATGAGAGCTTATAACGCCAACGCATCAGATATTCATATAGAACCATTTGAAGGTCATTCTCAGGTACGAATGAGACTTGACGGTGTAATTACAGATTTCATGACTCTTCAGAAGAATATTCATAACCCTTTGATTGCACGTATTAAGATTTTGGGTGATTTGGATATAGCAGAACGTCGTGTGCCTCAGGATGGTCATTTTAGAATTAATATTGAAGGCGTTAATCTTAATGTCCGTGTATCTGTTATTCCAACAGTATTTGGCGAAAAGGCGGTTCTTCGACTTCTTGCCAATGCAACAGGAATTGATCATTCAGGAACATTTGGTATGACAGAAAAGAATTATAAAACTGTCATGAATATGCTTCAGTCTCCAAACGGTATTATATATATGACAGGACCAACTGGTTCTGGTAAATCGACAACTCTCTATATGATTTTGGAAGAATTGTCAAAGAGAAGTGTTAACATTTCAACCATTGAAGATCCTGTAGAAAAGAATGTTGCCAAGCTTAATCAGATGCAGGTAAATAATGTTGCTGGATTAACATTTGAGGTTGGACTTAGAGCTTTGCTTCGACAGGATCCAGATATCATCATGGTTGGTGAAACACGTGACAATGAGACGGCTGCAATTTCAGTAAGAGCAGCTATCACAGGTCACTTGGTTCTTTCAACACTGCATACAAACGATGCAGCCAGTTCAGTAGTCAGACTTGTAGATATGGGTGTTGAGCCATATATGCTTGCCAGTTCGCTGGTAGGTATAATCGCCCAGAGACTTGTACGAAAAGTTTGTCCGTTCTGTGGTGAATGGGGACCAATGACAAGTGAAGAGGAAGTTGTTGTCGGCAAGATGTTACCAAAGGTAATGCATGCAAAGGGATGTCGTCAGTGTAGCAATACCGGTTACAAAGGACGTATCTCGATCCATGAAATTTTACCTATTACCAAGGAAGTTCGTAGCATGATTTCCTCTGGAGCCACTGTAGATGAGATAAAACAATACGGTATTACACATCTTGGAATGAATACTCTCAAGTCAAGCGCACTAGAACTTGTGGAGGAGGGTATTACCACAGTACAAGAACTTGTAAAAGTTGCATATTATGAATAAAATTTATCGAATTTTGCATCAATTTTACCAATAATTACACATTTGTTACACAAAATATATTATAATTGCACTAAAGTAATTGCTTTGTTGACCGATATATAAGGTGTGGGGAGATAAAGTACAACTTCAAGGAGGAAATATTAATGAAAGCATTAGAGACATTAGGAAAAATGAGAAAGAAAGCAAATAACAAGGGCTTTACACTTGT
>JAZQOC010000095.1:0-10734 GCA_045627645.1 Lachnospiraceae bacterium | reverse complement strand
GGCGGGGATGGAAAACGTGATTTTCGCTTTTAGTGGTTGGTGATAACGGCGACTTGTGGTGGCCAGTTGCTCCGAAAAGACGCTTTCGACATAGCAGTGCGTAAGCAGTCGGCTAAAATATGAATAGGCGTGGTCAGATGTTCCACAAAGGCGTTTTGGGAACGTCAGAACTTAACGAGCGCAGAGCGCGAATTTAGTGTCTGATACGTTCCCAAGCAGCGCCAGCGTGCCTGTGATTACATGAAATGTTTTGAACTGCTATGAACTACTTGGCGCCGCTTTACAAACTTTGGATACTTTTAGTTCTAAAATGTTTTAATTTCTTCTGCACCAGGAATTGCTGGGATTCCACCTGGCTTTGTCACACAGATACCACCCGAAGTGTTACCGTATTGCAACGCGATATCTAGCATTTCGCTGGTGATTTCTTCAGAAGATACGATTCCAAACATCAAAAGTCTTGATAAAAAACCACCCCAAAAGGCGTCTCCTGCGCCAGTGGCATCTACGCATTTTGTTCCAAGTCCTGGAATGGTTTTGGTGGTATCTTGGAAATAATATTTTGCTCCGTTGGCACCTAAGGTTTCGATGAGTACAGTGATATGGTTTTCTTTCATAAAGGTAGGGATGTTTTCTTCTCCGCCGACGAAGAATAATTCTTCATCGGAGATTTTTAATAGGTCTACATAAGGGAGAATGTCGTTTACTTCGTTTAGACAAGCGTTTTCATCATCCCATACAGCATCACGATAGTTTATATCGAAACTGATTATTTTTCCTGCTTCTTTTGCCGCTTTGATTGCTTTTTTCATAGAAGTGCGGCAAGGATCCTGAGAAAGGGAAAGGGAACCTGCATGAAATAGTTTACAATTGCGGATGTTTTCTATATTTTCATCAATGTCTTCGTCGGTTAGTAATAAATCCGCACCTGGTTTTCTGGCGAAGGTGAAGGAACGGTCTCCGTCTTCGTACAAGGTGACAAATGCCAATGTGGTAATAGCATCCTCCGTGAGTTTTGGACATAGAAGATCAATGTTGTTTTCTTGGAGAACAGCAGCGAGTCGTTTTCCGAAGTCATCATTGCCTAGTTTTCCTAAAAAGGCAGTTGATAGATGGTTTCTAGCTGTGGAAACGGCAACGTTGGCAGGTGCGCCACCTGGGTTTGCAGTGTAGTTAAATGGTACAGAATTTGGGGTGAAGTCGATTAGCATTTCACCAGCACATATAATATCATATTTTTTTGTATTCATATTGTTATAATCTCCTTGAAAATGTCTCCGTGTTTCGTTGATGGATTAAACAGATTGGTTTGTTCGGATTTCATATCCTAATAGGACTGATTTGTTTGGTGAACTTTGATTTTCAATCTGATCCAATAATAATTTTGCTCCTTCGATACCACATTCTTTATAGAAGAAATGAACAGTTGTCAGTGTTGGAGATAGTACCGAGGAAGCTTTGTTTTCTCCGAAACCTGCGACAGCTATTTCGTCTGGGATGGAAATGTGATGTTCGTTTAAATATTTAATCGTTCCTAGGGCGATGGTATCTGTAGCACAGATAATAGCATCTGCATTTTTATGTGATTTTAGTAATTTTGGTGTATTTTCATAACCGTTATCCATGTAGAAGGAGCCTGTATACAGGATATCTTCTGGAACAGGAAGTCCTGCCGCGTTCATAGCATCTAAAAATCCTTTTTTTCGCATCTTACCTACCGCGATATCTTTTTCTGTTACGCCGATAAAACCGATGTTTTTGTGACCTTTGTTGATGACATGTGAGGTCAAATCGTAGGCCGCGTGGTAGTCATCATGGTAAATGCAGGATTGGCCGGTTGCTTTTTGTCCCAATACAACGGAGGGGATGGAAAGTTCTTGAAACGCTTTGATGTGTTTTTGGGAATTTAGCGTTGCAAGATGAATGATTCCTTCTACTTTATGTTCCTGAAAGGTACTTAAGTATTCTAATTCTTTCTGGCTATCGTTTTCGGTATTTGCCAAAAGAAGTTGATATCCTTGTCTGGATAGTACTTCACTGATTCCAGCTACTACCTGCGAGATCGAGTCAGAATCGATTTTTGGAATGATTACACCGATCAAGCCAGTTTTGCCAGTTCGAAGTATTTTTGCCGATTGGGATGGTTTGTAACCGGTTTCTTGAATGACTTGTGCGATGCGAGTTTTCTTTTCCTGACTAAGGTACCCATCGTTTAGATAACGAGATACCGCAGCAGGAGAAACGCACGCAAGTTTTGCAATATCACTGATATTCAATTGCGTGTCCTCCTTTTATTTACGTTGCAATGCTTTGTTTACTTTGTGTGAAATAGGATTGTGAAACATATATGAAATGGATTTCATATATGTTTATGATAACTTTAGGATAAAAATAAATCAAGCGTGAAATACGATTTCTAAGGGTGCTTGTGCAATATAACTAATTATGATAGGGATACAATGTGAAAATATACAATTTACAAAAAGTGGGAAAGCCATATATAATGAACTTATACGTGAAACCGATTTCACAAAAGAAGAAAAAGTAGATATGCTTGCAAGCGGAAATATCGATTTTGATGGCAGAATTATTAAAAAGTAGAATGAAATTGATTTCATATCGATTGTATCGTGTATCAGATGAAAATCATAGCTTAAAAGGAGGAGAAAAGATGGATTACAGAGCATGTGCGTCAGCAATCGCAGAAAACATCGGTGGCAAGGATAATCTAATATCGGCGGCACATTGTGCGACAAGATTGCGACTTGTGATTGCGGATAATAACAAGGTTGATAAAAAGAAACTTGAGAATATTGATGGGGTGAAAGGTGTTTTTGAAGCATCGGGACAACTTCAGATTATTATTGGAACAGGTACGGTAAATAAGGTGTACGAAGAGTTTATAGCAGTGACAGGTGCTACTGCTGCTACAAAGTCTGAGGTAAAACAAATGGCTGCGTCTAAGGCAGTTTGGTGGAAGAGAGCAATCAAAACATTAGGAGATATTTTTGTACCGATTATTCCAGCCATTGTCGCCACAGGTTTGTTAAATGGACTCTTGGGAGGCTTGGTTCAGGTGTGGCCAGAGATGGCAAATTCACAGTTTTATGATTTGCTCAACATTTTTTCCAATACCGCATTGACGTTTTTACCAATTTTGATTGCCATTAGTGCAGCGAAGATATTTGGTGGGAACATATACCTTGGAGCGGTTATTGGTATGATTATGATTCACCCAAGTTTGGTGAATGCATGGACCGTGGCAAGTGGAGCAGAAACAGAGACAATGTGGTCATGGTTTGGCGCTTGGAATATTGCCAATACAGGATATCAGGGACATGTTATACCAGTTATTTTATCGGTATGGTTGATGTGTGCCATTGAAAAATGGTTGCACAAAAAGGTTCCAGAGATGTTTGACCTATTTGTGACTCCGTTGTGTTCTGTATTAATAGCGGGATTTTTTTCAATGACAGTGATTGGACCTGTTTTTGCACAATTGGAAACCTGGGTTCTTTCTGGAGCACAGTCGTTGATTGCGATTCCATTTGGAATTGGCGCATTTTTAATGGGTGGTGTTTATGCACCAACGGTGGTATCAGGTGTTCATCACATGTACAATGCTATTGAGATGATGATGCTTGGAAACGATGGAATGAATACTTGGATGCCGATTGCGACTGCTGCAAACGTAGCGCAGGGTTCTGCAGCGTTAGCGGTTGCGATTAAAACGAAAAACGGTAAGATTAAATCCATGGCATTGCCAGCTTCGTTGTCAGCATTTATGGGAATTACAGAACCAGCGATTTTTGGTGTAAATGTTCGCTTTGGGAAACCATTTATCGGCGGTATGATTGGTGGTGCATGTGGTGCAATGGTAGCATCTTTGATGCATGTATATGCGACGGCAAATGGAGTGACAGGATTATTTGGTTTCTTGATTACAACAAATTGTTTTGCAGGATATTTTCTTACTATTGTTGTTGCAACTATAGTAGCCTTTGTTTGTTCGTGGGCATTATATCAGGATGAGAAAGAGGAGTCTTCGGTACAAAGTACAGAAGAAACGGCGCCAATCCAGTGTGACGCGGATACGATTTATCTCCCATGTGCTGGACAGGTAATCGCATTGGAGGATACGCCAGATGATACTTTTGCATCGGGCGCATTAGGGGAAGGCTGTGCAGTGATTCCTTCGGAAGGGATGATTGTGGCACCATTTGATGGAGAAGTTTCTATGGTATATGACACAAAACATGCTCTGGGACTTGTCTCGAAAGATGGCGTAGAACTTCTGATTCATGTGGGTATCAATACCGTAGAGTTAGGTGGAAAATATTTTGAAGCACTGGTTCAGGATGGGGATCACATCACCTTAGGTCAGCCATTATTAAAATTTGATCTCCAAGGAATGAAAGCAGCTGGATATGATATTACGACTCCAGTAATTGTAACAAATGCGGATGAATTTTCTGGTGTAAAACAAGAGTTGACTGGTAAGGCAAACGCAAAGGACAAGGCAGTTATCGTGCTACGCTAGGCAAGGAAACAGTGAGGTGAATTTGTTGTGAGTAAGGGACGTTATTATTATCCTAAATTGCATGTGATGCCTCCAAAAGGCTGGATGAATGATCCGAATGGGTTGAGTCAGCTAGATGGCATTCATCATATCTTTTTTCAGTATTCTCCCGATGACCCAAAAGGCGGTCAGAAATATTGGGGACATTATGAGACCAAAGATTTTATGGAATATAAATACACGGGAATCACTATTTTTCCTGACTTCGAAAAAGACCAAGATGGCGTGTACTCTGGAAGTGCTTATGTGGAAGGAGATACCTTATATCTGTTCTACACAGGAAATCGGAAAGAAGATGGAGCGTACGATTATATCTATGAGGGACGTGGAGCTGCCACAATTTTAGTGGAAAGTAAAGATGGAATTCACACGTCAAAAAAGACGGTGGTGTTGGCGGATGAAGAATATCCCCAACGACTTTCTTGCCACGTGAGAGACCCCAAGGTATTTGCGACGCAAACTTTGGGAGAGATGGATTCAGAAGGTATGTTTTCTATGGTTCTTGGTGCGAGAACGATGGAGGATAAAGGGTGCATTCTCTGCTATCGCTCAAAGGATAAGATTCATTGGGAGTTTACGTGTTACATTGAGACAGAAGAAACCTTTGGCTATATGTGGGAGTGTCCTGATTTATTCACATTAGATGGCGAAAAAATCTTGTCATTATCTCCGCAGGGAGTCGAAAGTCAAGAATTCTGTTATCAAAATATGTATCAAAGTGGATACTTTATTTGGAGGGAAATAAAAAAAGATACATTGGCAGATGGAGCGAAGGTATGTTATATCCAAAATAATTTTAAGGAATGGGATATGGGATTTGATTTCTATGCGCCACAGACCTATCTTGACGAAATGGGAAGACGGATATTGATTGGCTGGATGGGAGTGCCAGATGCGAAATATGATTATGATCCTTCTTTGGAGGAAGGGTGGCAGCATATGTTGACACTTCCGCGAGAATGCACGTATGATGCAGAAAAGCAGCGGGTGCGACAGTATCCGATCAAAGAATTGGAACGTTTGCGAGAAAGCGTAATATATGAGCAGAAATTTGGAGAATTAGAAGTTCCAGAATTGTATGAACTACTCGCAGAGGTAGGAACTGATGATTTAGAGTGGTCCATTTGTTTTGATTCGGTGTTACAATTAAAGCGAGAAAATGATTTGATTTCGCTGGAATTTTCAGAGGATTTTGGATATGGAAGAGATTGTCGTTATATTAAGTTGTTGCCAGGCGAGAAGATACATGATATTAGAGTAATCGTGGATTGTTCTTCGGTGGAAATTTATATGAATCAAGGCGAGTATGTGATGACGACGAAACATTATCCAAAGGATACGAAATCACGTAGATTGAAACTAGTTGGATTTGCAACGATGAAATGTTATCAATGGAAAGAAATGAAATTTGAAATAGGAGGTAGATTATTATGAAGACATTTGAGTACACAATTACAGATGAGGTGGGAATCCACGCAAGACCAGCGGGCTTGCTTGCAAAGGCGGTGAAAGCATACGCATCTACCATTACCATTTCAAAAGGGGAAAAGAGTGCCCAGGCGCAGAAACTGATGGCGGTTATGCAGTTAGGCGTCAAGCATGGAGATGTTGTGACGGTGACGGTCGAGGGAGAAGATGAAGACCAAGCGGCAATAGAGGTTGAGGCATTCTTTAAAGAAAATTTATAAAAACGAGGGGACATTCTGGTACTTTAGTACATTGCAAGATTACTAATTTGCGAACGATAAACTAGAGAAAGGAATACATTGTATGGTTGAATTTGTGGGGAAGACCGTATGCGGTGGTGTTACGATTGGAAGAATTAAATACTATTCCAAAGAAGAAAATATAGTGTCGCGGGTCAAAATTACGGATGTGCAAGAGGAAATGGCTCGTTATGAATCGGCGAGAGAAATTGCGATTGCGCAGTTAAATAAGCTTTATGAAAAAGCAGTTACCGAAGTGGGGGAAGAAAATGCGGAGATTTTTAATGTGCATGCCATGATGCTTGAAGATGAAGACTATAATGATTCGATTGAAATGATTATCACTGGTCAAAAGGTTAATGCAGAATATGCAGTGGCAACCACGGGTGACAATTTCGCGGAAATGTTTGCGAATATGGAAGACGATTATTTCAAAGCGAGAAGTGCAGATGTAAAGGATATTTCAGAACGCGTCATCCGTGTTTTAGCAGGAGCGGAAGAGTCGGGAAATATGGGAGAGGAGCCTGTTATCTTGTTGGCAGAGGATTTGGCACCTTCTGAGACTGTGCAGATGGATAAATCTAAGTTGTTGGCATTTGTGACGCGACAAGGGTCTGCGAATTCACATACAGCGATTCTTGCTCGCACAATGGCAATTCCTGCATTGATTGGCACGGAAATTTCGAAAGAATATGATGGTCTCATGGGGATTGTCGACGGCTATGCGGGGAAGTTTATCGTTGATCCTACTGCAGAGGTTTTGGAATCTTATTTTGCAAAGAAAAAATTGGAAGATGAGAAGAAGGTGTTGTTGCAGCAGTTAAAGGGAAAAGATACGGTGACAAAGTCGGGGCGTAAATTGAATTTATATGCCAATATTGGAAATCCAGAAGATCTGGTGGCGGTGTTGGAAAATGATGCTGCTGGAATTGGGTTGTTTCGTTCCGAGTTTTTATACTTGGAAAGCAAAGAGTATCCTTCGGAAGAGGAACAGTTTTTTGCCTATAAAAAAGTGTTAGAAACGATGGGATCGAAGAAGGTCATTATCCGTACACTTGATATTGGAGCAGACAAACAGGTAGATTATTTTGGCTTGGACAAGGAAGAAAATCCAGCCCTTGGTTACCGTGCGATTCGTATTTGTTTAACGCGACCAGAAATATTTCGGACGCAACTTCGCGCATTATATCGCGCCAGCGCTTTTGGTAATTTGTCCATCATGTATCCTATGATTATTTCTGTGGAGGAAGTGCGAAAAATCAAAGAGATTTCTGCATCTGTGCGAAAAGAACTTGTCGAAGAAGGCATTAGAATCGGCGAGGTGGAGGAAGGGATTATGATTGAAACTCCTGCTGCCGCACTTATGTCAGATGAATTGGCAAAGCATGTAGATTTCTTTAGTATTGGTACCAATGACTTGACGCAGTACACTTTGGCAATTGATCGTCAAAATGCAAAGTTAGATTCGTTCTATGATGCACATCATCCTGCGTTGCTGCGAATGATTAAGATGGTAGTGGATAATGGTCATCGAGAAGGAATTTGGACAGGAATCTGTGGCGAACTCGGTGCAGATACTACATTGACGAAAACGTTTTTGGAAATGGGAGTGGACGAACTTTCGGTATCCCCTGGAAGCGTACTTGCAGTGAGAAAAATTGTTCGTGAGGCGCAGTGAGTTTGAGACGGTTATACCAATGCAAAATTTGAACATGGTCGTATAAAAGTAGATATCATAAAAAAATCCAGCCAGCGATGGCTGGATTTTTTTATTCAGTGTCCGTTTATACGTACAGCTTATGATTAGAATATAAGTATAGATAGTACATAGAAAAAGCATTTAGTTCTTGAGAAAGGTTAGGTGAGTTATATGGGTTACACAATAGACGATTTCGCGGATAGATGGACAAGTCCTTTCGTTCCACAAAACGGTTTCAAGAAAGAGGAGGAGAGTGAAGTTATGAATAAGATTTATTTTACTGTTACAGGTTTACATTATCATCTTGGAGATGAATTTTTAGAGGTTGGTAATAAGGTCAATTTGGTCAAAGAACCTGAAAATGCATATGATCATGAAGCGATAGTAGTAAAGCTTCCAGGACTCGGAATAATAGGCCACGTGGCTAATAGTGTACATACGGTGCTTGGTGAAAGCTACAGTGCGGGCAGACTATATGACAAGATTGGTGATGCAGCTGTGGGATTAGTTAAGTATAAGCTTGATAGAGGCATTGTATGTGAACTTGAAGCAGAGTCTCAGCAGGAGGAATAAAATGCATCGCATATGGTATTGGCTGCAGAGAAAGAGACGCATAGAGAGAAGGTCATGTTCTAGATTCTGTCTTAACTGCAGGTATTACAGAGAATGTAGAAATGATGGGGAGTTTTGATATAAAAAATATGAGGAGGTAACAGGATGGGTGATGGTTATAGATTTAAATGTAAGGAATGTGGACATGAATATAGTGTTTTTTTAGGAATAGGATTTATGTTCTCAGAAGAGTACAGGAAAACTGTAGAGGAAGCGGCAATTGGAAAATATGGAGAAGAATGGAAGCAACTTATAAATAGTCAGAAGTATATGGATATAGATGCGGAAGAGGCGCTATATACTTGCGATTGTGGAGGCTGGAAGGTTGAAAAGGGCTTATCGATATATGCTCCGATACATCCAGAGAAAGTTGCTAAATCTAAATTTGGAATTAAGACAGTTGAAGAATGGGGATATGTTCCGTATGTAATGCATTTTGATAGACCTAAAAGATATAAGCTAGTAAAGGAATATAAGCATATATGTGATAAATGCGGAAAAGAAATGCATAAAGTATCAGAAGGCGAAAGCCATAATTTATCATGCCCTAAATGTGGATGCATGAATGATGCTGTCGATAACCTATTATGGGATTAGAAAGGGATAATTTGCCTGAAGTCATTGCAAAAGAAGATGGTAGATGTTAATCGTAATCGGAGAGAATAAGGAGAATCCGGCTCATGAAACAGGTATGCTTAGACATAATTTTTAAGAACTACTGCCAACAAATAGCGGAGAAGTTGGATTCATATTTATTAGGAAATGGATACGAAAAATGTTTACGTGGAGAAAGCATAATATATTCTAAAAATGAAAAGAGCATTTGTATATGTGAACATGCTTACTATGGTAAGAGATTTTATATTAGATTTGAAACGGCTGATATTAGTAGTATCGTGAGAACTTTATCAAAATGCCCTCAATGTGGTAGCAAAAGATTAAGACCAATTATTTTTCACTCTTGGAAGTCGGACCATATCAATAGGCTTATAGAAGATGATGTTATAGTGTGCCGACCAGGATGTGTAGCTATAGGTAATGTAGTTGAAACGAAACAGTGTATAGATTGTGACTGTAGATGGTATAACACGGCTGATATGTATTACTGGAGTGCTTTGTATAAAACTAATGGCGATATATCAGACGAAGAACTTGGAATAGATTATTTAAAGAACTAATAATTTAGTAGAATATGTATAGAAAAATAATGAAAGAGAAAATAGTAGATAACTTATTAATATGGCGAAATCAAATAGAAAATGCCAAAGCTGGCAAAGAGGTCACGTGTCCTAAATGTACTAGTAGAAACGCTAAAGTTTACTTATATGCCTTTGAGAATCTAGTGGGTTATGGAATAGCAAAATGCAATGACTGTGGTTCGGAAGTACGTATATGTAGGATGCTTTTTAAGGAAACTGATAAGTATATTAAAGTTTAGGATAATCTTTAGTTCAGGATTAGCTATATTTATGTGATGCTCATAAAATGCTATAATATTCCTAGGTGTTTTGATTATGGAGGGTTACATATGTCTAGGGGTACTAATCAAAAACTAAAGTTGTATTATCTCATGCAGATTATGCTTGAGAAAACTGATGATACACATTATCTTACACTGGCAGAGATCACTAAATATCTAGAAGAAAATGATGTGACTGCGGAGCGAAAGAGTCTGTATTCAGATCTAAAAGGCTTGAGTGACCTTGGAGTAGAGGTCGAGGGCGTAAAGAAGAATGGAAGCTATTACTATCATGTAGTAAATCGTAAGTTTGAGTTAGCAGAACTTAAACTTCTAGTTGATGCTATTCAGTCGTCTAAATTTATCACATTACAAAAATCCAGAACGTTAATAAAGAAAGTTGAAAGCCTTGCAAGCCAGTATGAAGCAAGTATGCTTCAAAGACAGGTATATGTTCAGGGGCGAATTAAGACTATGAATGAGAGTATCTATAAGTCTGTAGATAACCTTCATATAGCAATCGAAACTAATAAACAGATAAAGTTTAAATATAAAAGATGGAATACTAAGAAAGAACTTGAATACAGAAGAGATGGAGCATTTTATGTTGTCAGTCCGTGGGCTCTTACTTGGGATGATGAAAACTACTATTTGGTAGCATATGATAATGAGCATCAAG
>JAZQOC010000094.1:0-81335 GCA_045627645.1 Lachnospiraceae bacterium | reverse complement strand
AATTTTCATCAGCTCTTGAAAAAAATGCCACTAATACTGCCATTACAAAATCTCTCCCTTCTTAGTCCAGGTAAGCTTTCCTGTTTTGATTGCTTCCTCATAGCGCTCAATCTTGTAGAAAATTCTGCTCATAGTTTCTTCAATCTGCTCTTTTTGCCTTGCTAATACTTCCATCTGTGAGTTAAGCAATTCAAGGCTTAACTCGATGGTCTCATCTCCCTTTTGAAATAATGCAAGATATTCAATCATAGCCTCTACAGGCAGTCCTGAATTTCTCATACAGATTGCAAGTTCCACCCAACGAAGGTCTTCTTGCTGATAATCTCTGATACCACCCGCAGTTCTTTTGACCTCAGGAATCATCTTCACACGCTCATAGTATCTAAGCGTATCCTGCGAAATATTATATTTTTCAGAAACTTCTTTAATTGTCATAATGACCTCCATTGTTTTTCTTGTATTGACAGTTTACAACTTGGAGTTAACTCCAAGTCAAGAGTTTTATATAAGACCAGAAATTATATCTGACCTTAATACGGAAATTCAAATTTTGCAAGTTTTACTGGAAGTTAACTTTACTTGTATTACGTATCCAAAAAAAATTCTGTGGTTTTGTTGCAAACTTTAATCATTACCTTCTCCGATGGCAAATGCTTACTCTTAATCCTTACACAGTGCACAGAGCATTCAAATATTTCCTTTCCGAAAGTATTCAGCACGAAGAACGTCCGGATCCATTGCCAATATTTTCTCAAGAAATAATCCAAACTGTGTTCTCTTGTATGCCATAATTACCTCCTATAACATCTGAGCCGGTATTTTGAAAGTATCTAAATACTGCTCAAATATGTTCTTATCAACCAGAATCATTGAATTTATCTTGTAGGCAGCCCCTGCTTCAATTGCCAGCTTCACAAACTGTGGTCTACTCATGTTGTATAATTCAACACCCTGCCTACACCTAATGAATCTTTTAGTTTCATCGTCCTTTCTGATCATCTCTTTTAGCTGATTCATTGATTTCTTACTTTCTGCTTGCATTGATTTCCTCCTTATCGCTGTAGTAAATGTCAAACCATATCTTCCGGAAAACGCAAAAAAGACACTCTCCTAAGATTTTTGTTTCTTAGAAAAGTGTCTTATTCTCCTAATTACTTATGTAGTTTTACAACAATTGTGTGGTCAGCGTGTGGTCAAACTGCTCATCGACCCCTCACAAACCCAGTAAAATCAATGCTTCCAGCCTAGCCTATTAACCAGTCGTACATCTCCTGATATTTTGCTGCACTTGTGTACCAGCTGAAGTCAGCTGCCATTGCTCTGTCGATGATCTTGTTCCATTCACGCTTCTTATCGTAGTAGATATGTTCTGCGTAACGGATTGTGTTGAGCATCTCATGAGCGTTGTAGTTCTTAAAGCTAAAGCCTGTTCCTGTGCTTTCATACTCGTTGTATGGCTCTACTGTATCCTTAAGTCCACCTGTTTCTCTTACGATTGGTACTGTTCCGTATCTAAGAGACATAAGCTGTGACAAGCCACATGGCTCGAACAGTGATGGCATCAGGAATGCATCACAGGCTGCGTATATCTTATGTGAAAGTGGCTCTGAGTAATAGATGTTACCTGATACCTTGTCGCCATACTTCCAGTCGAAGTGTCTGAACATGTTCTCGTATCTTTCTTCACCTGTTCCAAGTACTACTATCTGTACATTGTCCTGGCAAAGCTCATCCATTACATACGCGATAAGGTCGAAGCCCTTCTGGTCTGTAAGTCTGGATACGATACCAATCATCATTGTGTTGGCATCCTTCTTGAGTCCCAATTCTTCCTGAAGTTTAAGTTTATTTTTTACCTTCTCCTTACGGAAGTCTCTTGGTCCGTACTTCTTCTCTATATGTGGATCTGTCTCTGGATTGAAGTCTGTGTAATCAATACCATTGACGATACCACGAAGGTCATTTGCTCTGCTGTTCATCAGACCGTCTAAGCCTTCGCCATAGAATGCTGTCTTGATTTCTTCTGCGTATGTATCAGATACAGTTGTGATAGCATCTGCATATACGAGACCACCCTTAAGTAAGTTAGCATCCTTGTATGCTTCAAGCTTGTCTGGTGTGAAATAGTAATCAGACAATCCTGTGATTTCCTGTACATCCTTTACGCCCCACTTACCCTGGAACTTAAGGTTGTGGATAGTCATGACTGTCTTGATTCCTCTGAAGAAATCATTACCTGCGAATCTCTCCTTAAGATATACAGGGATAAGTCCTGTCTGCCAGTCGTGACAGTGAATTAAGTCTGGTCTGAAATCTATAAGTGGAAGTGCTGAGAGTGTTGCCTTACAGAAAAATGCGTACTTCTCAATCTCCCAAAGTGGATCGTCACAGTATGGACGCATGCCACCGAAATATCCTTCATTGTCGATGAAGTAGAATTTGATTCCCTCATACTCTGCTTCTAAGATACCTACATATGCATTCTTCCAATGAAAATCCATATAGAAATTCTGGTTGAATGTAAGCATATCCTTGAATTCCTGCTTCATGCATGTGTACTTAGGTAATACAACTCTTATATCAAAGTATTCCTTATCAATACATTTAGGTAATGAACCAACTACATCAGCCAAACCACCTGTTTTAATAAATGGAACACCCTCTGATGCTACATATAATATTTTCTTCATGTAATATCCTCCAGTTTTTGCTATTTGTCACCCCAATGACAAAACCACCACTTACATCAATTATACAACAATTCTTGTTTATATGTCCTATTTTTCTAACAATTATTTCCTGACTTCACATTTTTTGCCTGGGCTTTTAACTCCCTTGCGCTTTCCATGATAGCTTCGCTGATAGAATCGGTTGACATAAGTCTTGCAATTTCCTCCACACTTGCACCCTCTGACAGCTTGTATATATTGGTTTCTGTGCTGTCATTGCTGCTTGATTTGGCAATCATGTAGTGTGAATCTGCCATAGCTGCTATCTGTGGCAAATGTGTTATGGCGATTACCTGATGATCTGCTCCTATGACATTCATCTTCTCTGCTACATTCCAGGCTGTCTTACCACTGATACCTGCATCAATCTCATCAAATATCAGGGTATCTATCTGTTCCTTGTCTGCAGTTATGGCCTTAAGCGCCAGCATAAATCTTGAAAGCTCACCACCACTGGCTACAAGTCCAAGGGACTTCTCTGGTTCTCCTATGTTAAATGATACTAAGAAATCTACTGCATCATATCCGCTTTCCGATACTGTCTCTTCGTTAGCTTCAACCACTACGCTGCATCTTGCATGCTCAAGATTGAGTTCCTTTAAGTTTCTTACAAGCTCACCTGAGAGAATCTCTGCCTTGGCACTTCTTACCTCTGACAGTTCTTTGCAGGTTGACATAAGTTCTTTCTTGCTCTTTGCAAGTTTATTTTCCATTTCAGCTACATAGGCTGAATAATCAGACATCTTCTGTATAAATTCTCGTCTATCTTCTGCATATTCAAGTACTTCTTCTATAGTGTTTCCATACTTGTTCTTCAGATGATTGACTACATCAAGTCTGTTCTCAACTTCCATGAATTCACTCTCTGAGAATTCCATGTCAGACATGTAATCTTCCATGCTGCGTCTGCAGTCAGATATGATATCACAGGCTGTTGCAAGACTCTCCTCTATACCTGAAAGATTATCATCGAATCTAAGGACTCCTCTTATCTCTCTAAGGGCATAATCTATGCTTGCTGCTGCCCCCTGTTCACTATCAAGAGCCGAGAAGCCTTTACCTATACCCTCTACAATTTTCTTACTGTTATTCATGAGACGGTATCTGCTCTCAAGAGTATCATCCTCTCCGATTTGCAACTTAGCCCCGTCAATCTCATTTAACTCAAACTCTGCAAGAGATACTTCCTTATCCTTGTTCTTATCAAGTTTAAGTCTCTCTTCAAGTTCTTTCTTAAGTCCTACATACTCCTGATAAAGCCTGCCCACTTCTTCTTTAAGCGCACTAATATCATCACCTGCATATTCATCCAGAATATCCAGATAATTCTTGCTGTCCAGTAATTCAGCTGTGTCATTTTGTCCGTGAATGTTAATCAGAAGTGATGCTATCTGACGTAAGCCCTTGCTGGATACTGTTTCACCATTGATTTTGGCACTGCTTCTTCCTTCCATGATTTTTCTCTGGATGAAGATGGTACCATCCTCTTCTACTGGCAGTTCCTGCTCTTTAAGCTTCGCTACTACCTCTGGCTTACTACTTCTAAAGATCAGTTCAATCAGGGCATACTCCTCACCATTTCTGATGAATTCTCTTCCAGCCTTTGCTCCCAAAGCAAGTCTGATTGAACCAAGTATAATTGACTTACCTGCACCTGTCTCACCTGAAAGAATGTTAAGACCAGGATAAAAGAAGACCTCATTTTCCTTGATAAGTGCAAGATTTTTTACATGTAAACTTTCTAACATATGTGCTCCTTCTTTCAGTCTGCACTCGTACTTTGCAGACTCTTTAATTTACTCTTCAAGCACAATTCTTTTAGAGGAATTCACGTATCTTGTCCATAACGTGTTTGACTTCCTCTGTTGTTCTGATTGCCATCATGATGGTATCATCACCGGCAATCGACCCCACAACTTCCTTCATTCGAAGGGCATCAAGACTGGCTGCTACCGCCATAGCCATTCCTGATACTGTTTTTATCACCAGTATATTCTGAGCATTGTCCATGGACATGAATCCATCTCTAAGTACTCTTATATACTTGTTATTCAGGTGTACATCCCCTGTTGGCTGCACTGCGATTACTCGCTTTCCATTTTTCCCTGGAAGCTTTCCAAGCTGCAGCTCATTGATATCTCTCGACACAGTGGCCTGGGTCACATTGAATCCCTCTGCCTTAAGCAGATCCACCAGTTCTTCCTGCGTCTCAATCTCTCGTGTCTGTATTAATTCTAAGATTTTACTCTGTCGTTCTCTCTTCATGAACAATCCTAATTGGACATCTTCCTGTTAAGTGTCTGAAGGAAGCTTGTCTCATGTATCTTTACAAGATTTACTCCATAATTACCCTTGGTAATGACTATACGGTCACCTGTTGTTACAGGTATTCCTCTTGCTCCGTCTGAGCTTACCTCTGCTGTAAGGTCATCGCCTTCTCTGCCTTCGCCGATTACGAATTCCACTACGTCATCTGGTCCCATAACTACAGTTCTGCTGTTCATGGTATGAGCACAGATTGGTGTTATGGCTATAAGGCTTGCTCTTGGGTGAATGATAGGTCCGCCAGCTGACATACTGTATCCTGTTGAGCCAGTTGGTGTGGATGCTATGATTCCATCCGCTGGAACTGAATATAAGAACTGTCCATTGACATAGATATCTATGTTGATGATTCTTACTGTTCCCTGCTTGGTAACTATAATATCATTGAGGGCTACTGGTACATTGACTACCTCGCCACTTTTTTTGTTAATCGTTCCTGTAAGTGTCATTCTCTTTTGGATATAACACTCATCTGCCAAAAGCTTATCTACAGCATCCTTGTACTTATCCTTCTCAACGTCTGCCAGGAATCCTAAAGTTCCAAGATTAATACCAAGCATAGGTATCTCTCTGTCTGTTATATCTCTTGCTGCTCTAAGCATAGTTCCATCACCGCCAAGTACCAGTACGCAGTCTATCTCTTCCTTTGGAAGTATGCTTACGCATGAGGCATCCATGGATTTGAGTGCCTTAACTGCCTTGCCGCCTTTGCTCTCTATATATGCAATTATCTCATCCGTAAGTGTGTACTGTGGATCTTTTCTGTCATTGGTAATGATTACAAAATTTTTCATTCTATGCTGCCATGTGCCTTGTCTACAAGTTCTACTATACTGTCATGCATCTTTGTATCTATAATCTTCGCTGGGGCATCTTCTTCACCCTTAAGTATCTTGGAGAGTAACTCTTCTGCACCTCTCTCGTCATACTCTGCTACCACCTCATCTTTGGTGGCATCCTTCTTAAGATATATTAGATACTCTATATTGCCTTCTGGTCCCTTAATTGGGGAATAATCCAGTCTAAGGATACTGAATCCGCAAAGGTTTGCAAACTCTGTTATCTTCTCTACTACTTCTACATGAACGTCCTTATCTCTTACAACGCCCTTCTTGCCCACCTTATCCTTGCCAGCTTCAAACTGTGGCTTGATAAGCAGTACCATTCTTCCATCTGGCTTGAGCAATGCTCTTGCCGGAAGAATAATCTTGGTCAATGAGATAAAGCTTACATCACAGGAAGCGAAATCTATCGGCTCCCCTATATCCTCTGGCTTGATGTATCTGAAGTTGGTCTTCTCCATACACACCACACGCTCGTCATTACGAAGTTTCCAGTCAAGCTGTCCGTGTCCTACATCCACTGAATATACCTTAACTGCTCCATTCTGAAGCATACAGTCTGTGAATCCACCTGTGGATGCTCCAATATCCATACAGGTCAGTCCCGGCAATCCAAGGTCAAAATTCTCAACTGCTTTTTCTAACTTCAGTCCACCTCTGCTTACGTACTTGAGTTGTTTTCCTCTGACTTCTATCTGACATCTTTCCGGGTCAAATGTGGTTCCCGCCTTGTCTTCTCTCTGTCCATTGACGAAGACATCCCCTGCCATAATTACAGTCTTTGCTTTCTCTCTGGAAGTAGCCAGGCCCATATTCACAAGTAAAACATCAAGTCTTTCTTTCATAACTTCCTCAAATACTACTACAGGTTAAGTATGCGGTCTGCAATGGACTGTGCATCAATTCCGATTTCTTTTCTAAGCTGATCCACACTTCCGTGCTCCACATATTCGTCAGGTATTGTAACTGGTACAACCTTGACTCTCAATTTATTATCAGCCACATGACTGACTACCTTCTCACCAAGACCACCGCTTGCGACATTCTCTTCCATAGTCACAATATATTTGTGCTTCTTGGCAAGACTTTCTATCATCTCTGTATCTATAGGCTTTGCGAATCTCGCATTGACAACAGTTACATCCATGCCCTGCTCAAGCAGAATTTCTCTTACTTCCATGGCAATCTTTACCATACTACCTATAGCAAAGAGAGCTACTGTTGCCTTATTGCCTTTGACGATGAGCTCACTCTTGCCCATCTCGATTTCCTGTCTGTTATCCTTAAGCCCATCATATGCTTCGCCTCTTGGATATCTGACAGCGATTGGGACACCACTTGCTACTGCAAATTTCATCATGTCTGAAAGTTCCCATTTGTTCTTAGGAGCCATAACATGCATGTTTGGTATGCTGGACAGATATGAGAGGTCAAATATACCCTGATGAGTCTCTCCATCACTACCTACAAGTCCTGCTCTGTCTATTGCAAATACTACTGGCAGATTCTGAATACATACATCATGTACCATCTGATCGTAGGCTCTTTGCAGGAAGGATGAATAGATTGCTACTATTGGCACTAAACCGCCTGCTGCCAAACCTGCTGCGAATGTTACCGCATGCTGCTCTGCAATACCTACATCAAAGAATCTGTCCGGATATATATTGTGGAATCGCTTTAATCCGGTTCCATCTGGCATGGCCGCTGTTATAGCTACGACATTGTCATTTCTCGCAGCCAACTTGATCATAACTGTAGAGAATACGTCTGTGTAATTGGCCTTGTCTTTCTTCTTCTTTGGAAGTCCCGTTTCGATGTCAAATGGTTCTGCTCCGTGGAATCTGGCTGGATGACGCATAGCTGGCTCATAGCCTCTTCCCTTCTCAGTTATGACATGCACAAGTACAGATGTATCACATCTCTTGGCTTCCTTCATAACCTGGATAAGTCCCTTCACATCGTGACCATCAACTGGTCCAAGATATTTGATACCCATATCCTCAAAGAACATTCCTGGTACCACTAACTGCTTGATAGAATTCTTGGTCTTTCTTACGAAATCGATGATAGGCTGACCATACTTCTTCTCAAGAAGTGGATAGTAGATACTGTCCTTTAAATTCTGGTAATTCTCTCTTGTTCTTATATTGTTAAGGTACTTGCTCACACCACCAACATTTTCAGAGATAGACATGTTGTTATCATTGAGAATGATGATAAAGTTTGTGTCCATTCTGGATGCGTTGTTAAGGGCTTCATAAGCCATACCACCAGTCAAAGAACCGTCACCGATTACTGCAACTACAGTACTGTCTTCACCCTTAATATCTCTTGCCTTAACAAGTCCAAGTCCGGCTGAAATTGAAGTAGAACTGTGTCCTGTATCGAAGCAGTCACAGTCGCTTTCCTTTCTCTTAGGGAATCCACTCATTCCACCAAACTTTCTTAAGTTTTCAAATCCGTCTTTTCTTCCAGTAAGGAGCTTATGGGTATATGACTGGTGTCCTACGTCCCATACTATCTTATCCTTTGGAAAATCCAATGACAGATGAAGTGACATGGTCAGTTCTACTGTTCCAAGGTTAGATCCAAGATGTCCGCCGTTGACAGATATCTTCTCGATAAGAAACTGTCTTATCTCTGCTGCCAGGGCATCATAATCCTTAGGATCAATGTTCTTTATGTCATTGGCCTGCTTTATACTATCAAGTAACATATCTTACTTTGTCCTATTCACTAAATAAATAATTAATTCCTCGAGGAACTCATTGCCATCTCCCATATCCTTAAGGATATTAACAGCTTCCTCGCTAAGTGCTTCCACATCAGCCTTGGACTTGTTAAGTCCGTTGATTGTCACATATGTTGTCTTACCATTCTTCTCATCTGAGCCTACTGGCTTGCCAAGTTCTTCAAGAGTGCTTGTTACATCCAGGATGTCATCCTGAATCTGGAAGGCAAGTCCAATGTTGTAGCCCACACGCTCTATTCTGGCAAGATCAAGTTCATTGGCTCCAGCAAGCACAGCACCTACCATAAGCGCATTCTGGATAAGGGCTGCTGTCTTGTGCTCATGAATAAATAAGAGTCTATCCTGTGTCATCTGATCTGCTGGAAGATTCTCTGCTTCAATATCTGCGCACTGGCCACCAATCATACCGTATATACCACTCTTATTTACTAAGATGCTAAGAGCACGTCCGATGGTTTTCGCATTGTACTCATTGCCCTGTAAGACATTGAGCTTATCAAAAGCCTTACATGCAGTCTCCACTGCGAAGTTTAAGAGTCCGTCTCCTGCAAGTACGGCCATTCCTTCACCATATACTGTATGAGTAGTCTTTCTGCCTCTTCTGTATTCATCATCATCCATACATGGCAGATCATCATGTACCAATGAGTATGTATGAATCATCTCTATTGCTGCCATGAATGGCTCAATTACGTCTTCCTCACCACCAAAGAGTCTGTATGCTTCAAACATAAGTAGTGGTCTGAGTCTCTTTCCTCCTGCCTTAAGGCTGTAATTCATAGCCTCAATTACAGTCTTTGCATAGCCTTCCTCTTCAGGTACAAATTTATCCAGAACTGACTCAATATATTCAACTTTTAATTTTAATTCGTCATTGAATGTCATACTCTACACCTCGTCAAGTGGTTCTATACTGCCATCATCACAAAGCTTAACCACTTCTTTCTCTACCCTGTCTATGCTCTCATTGCATCTCTTTACAAGCTCCATGCCTGACTTGAATGCTTCAAATGACTCTTCCAGTGTGAGCTCGCCTTGTTCCATCTTAGTCACACATTCATCAAGAGCACCCAGCATCTCTTCCAATGTCATCTTGTTCTCTTCAGCCATTCTCGCATCCTCCTTATATTTTCTCCACGCCACAGACTTTGCTCTTAATCACACCGTCTGTAACATACAAATCAAATTCGTCTCCAGGATTAACCTGACCTATGCTCTTGATATTTCCGCTTTCTGACTGAGCATATGAATAACCCTGATTAAGCTTAGCCAGTGGCGATACACCGTTCAATCTTCCTGCTACAAGACCAAGCTCGTATTTCTTCCTGTTTAAGATATTAAACATCAGCTTCTTAAGGGCTTCTTCCTGCTGCATGGTGTAATATCTTTTGTCTTTTATCTGATTGGCAGGACTTAATCTGTTTAGGTAACTCTTCTTAAGTTCTACCTGACTTCTTGCTATCTCAATCTTTCTATCGATGATTCTTACAAGGTCTTCCCTGTAACTTTCGATAGTATCTAATATTCTGTCTATCTCACAGACTGCTATCTGTGCACCTGCTGATGGAGTCTCTGCTCTTACATCTGCTACATAGTCAGCTATGGTAGTATCCGTCTCATGACCTACAGCTGATATAATTGGCACTTCACAATCAAATATTGCCTGAGCTACTATCTCCTCATTGAAGGCCCACAGATCTTCTATGGAACCACCACCACGACCGACAATCATGGCATCCACGCCTATGGCCTCAAGCATCTGTATACCCTGCACTATGCTTGGCGCTGCGCCTTCACCCTGTACCAGTGCAGGATAGAGGATAATCTCTATATATGGGTTTCTGGATTTGGCAATACTTATGATATCTCTTATAGCGGCTCCTGTAGGTGCTGTAACCACACCAAGTCGCTTTACAATCGGTGGAATAGGCTTCTTATATTCCTTGGCAAACATACCTCTCGATCCAAGTTCTTTTTTAAGAAGCTCAAATCTCTCATACAGTTCGCCTATACCGTCCTGTGTTATTTTCTTTGCATACAACTGATATTTGCCATCTCTCTCGTAGACATCCACGTTACCAGTGACAACTATCTGCATTCCTTCTTTTAAAGCAAAAGATAAGCCCCCTGCCCTGTTGCCTGCGAACATAACACAAGCCAGAACACTCTGCTTATCCTTAAGTGTAAAATATATATGTCCGGATGAATGATACTTACAGTTGCTCACTTCACCCTTAACAGATACAGAACCCAGCAGATAATCCTGTTCAAACATATTTTTGATATACGAATTAACCTGTGCTACTGTATATGCTTTTTGCATCAGTACCTCCTAATGCAGAACTTACTGGTTCTACATACTACTCTGCAAATTTAGCCAGAATGGCATTGACAAATCCATTGGATTTATCCTGTCCAAATTTCTTGGCAAGTTCTACTGCCTCATTGATTGCAACGCTTGTTGGAACATCATCATCAAACAGTATTTCATATACACCAAGTCTGATGATTGTAAGTTCTACCTTACCCATACGCTCTGCGTTCCAGCCCTTAGCCTTCTCATCAATAAGCTTATCTATCTGATCAATCTTGTCCTGGATGAGATCATATTTGTTCTGGATATACTTCATATCCTCTTCTTCAAAATGTGTATCTACATCATCAAAGAACAGTTCACACTGTGTGTCCATCTCTTCCTTGGAATTGAACTCCACACGGAACAATAATTTGAAGATGTGTTCTCTTAACTCTCTTCTGCTCATGCTTAGACTTAATCCTTCTGTATCTCTACACCTGTGATGTGTACATTGATATCTGTAACCTTAAGGCCAGTCATATTCTCAACTGTGTTCTGAATCTTCTCCTGAACCTTTGCACAACATGCAGGAATATTGTAACCATATTTAACAGTAAGACTAACTTCAACAGCAACCTTGCCATTCTCAATTGCAACCTTAACACCCTTGGCAATATTCTTCATGCCAACCTTGCTCATGATTTCATTGGTAATGTTACCATCAAGTGCTGCAACACCATCAACTTCTGTAGCTGCAATTCCAACGATTTCTGCAATTACATCATCAGCGATCTGTACTGTTCCAATACCCTGTTCATCTACTTTATCAACATTCTTAATCTCTTTTTCCATAACAAAAACCTCTTTGTTCTAATGTAACCCGTAATCACTTGAATTATAGCATATCTACAACCAGAAACAAAGTGTTCTTTGTTCCTCATTCTCCACATAGGAAATAGCATTTGTGTTTCCCTGCAGATAATCAAATATACCATTCTGTCTTATGAGATAGTTTCTGAAAGAATCATATATCTCAAGGTTTGCGCATTTGAAAGAAATAGTCTTCTTTCCCTGGGCATAAGCATTGCTAAATACTGCAGAGAGCTGTCCCGGATCCGCTGTTGTAAAATACAGGCCTTCTCTTACATAGTAGTTATCATCCATGCTTGCGCACAGTGGCATCTTAAGATTAGGTGATACCACGTGAGTTCTGTTTAACTCCTCTGTAGTAACCAGCAGATAATCGTAATTGATATCCGCTGCCACACCTGTATCCTCATAATCATTGCCCACATAGGAAGCATCTCCCCAGGTTGTGTCTACATAGTAATAATTGCCATCCGCATAGCACAGATTCCATGCATGATTCTCTCCTGTTACCAGCGAGTTACCCTCTACCATGGTAGTTGGAATTCCAAGCTGATTAAGAAGATACTGTGTTGCTCTGGCATAACCTGCGCACACGCTGCTTCCATTAAGAAATACTGATTTAATATTCTGATTGTCCCTGGACTGTAAGTTATAATCTGTTGATGTAATAACCCAGTCATATACTGCCTTGACCTTGGTGTAATCATCTGCGCTTGCAGGGATAGAATTAATCACCTGTCTTGCCGCCTGCTCTATATTCTCTTTCTCCATACCAATAACAGTCTTGGAATCTGTATAGGTTACTGCAAGTACTGTCTTCTGAATCTGTCCACCAAGTGTATAGTGGGTATATCCCATACTGTCGATATAGAAGAATTCAGGATGATCAAGCTTGATATATGAAGCCACTCTGTTCATAGCTTCATCATCTATGGTTGGAATCGTATTGCCACTGCTAACATCTGAAAAAGCCTTGTACATAACACGATAAACAGCCTTCTCTTTGTCGCTCAGCTGGCCAAAATAATACTCATAGCCCCGGGAATAGTCGTCGAATACTTCCTCTTCTTCCTCAGGAAGTTCCTCCTCGATTTCCTCCAGCTCATCCTCATCAACCTCAACCTCTTCAGAAACCACTTCTTCCTCAAGGTCTATGGAGACAGGCTTGGTAATCACCGGCTTTACATCCACATATTCCACCTGTGAATCCTCTACGGATGGTACCTCATAGGACGGCTCATAGTCTGAGTGGATAAAGTGACGCATAATCACCTGTCCATCACACTTAGTGACGTCATAGGATATTATCATCCCTAAAATCAATATGGAAAATGCAAGATATACCAGTGCCTTCTTCATCAAATCAATTCCTTATCACGTTCCAAATTCGGACAGTTCAAGTCCTTTATTACGATCAAGGGTCATACCCACACTCCACTCATTGATAAAGAGTAAAAGTGGTCTGTCCTTAAGATCCTTAATCTTCTTCATATCGCTTGTACCAATAATCTTATCAAGCTCTGTATCAGAAGAAACAATCCATCTGATGTGCTCATAAGGCAATGGCTCAAGTCTGATCTCTACGTTATATTCATTCTCAAGTCTATACTTTAACACTTCAAACTGGAGTACACCTACAACACCTACGATGATTTCTTCCATACCTGTATTGTACTCCTGGAATATCTGAATTGCACCTTCTTGAGCTATCTGAGTGATACCCTTAACGAACTGCTTTCTCTTCATGGTATCAATCTGACGTACTCTTGCAAAATGCTCAGGAGCGAAGGTAGGAATACCTTCGTACTTGATGTTGTCCTTTGGCATACAAAGTGTATCACCAATCGAGAAAATACCCGGATCGAACACACCTATGATATCTCCGCCATAAGCTTCGTCAAGTATCTTTCTCTCATCAGCCATAATCTGCTGAGGTCTTGACAGTCTCATAGTCTTTCCGCCCTGAACATGCTTTACTTCCATATTGGCATCATACTTACCTGAACAGATACGCATAAATGCGATACGGTCTCTGTGTGCCTTGTTCATGTTGGCCTGAATCTTAAATACAAATGCTGAGAACTCATTGTTCACAGGATCAATCATAGTATCTCCAGACTTACGTGGAAGTGGAGTTGTAGTCATCTGTAAGAAATACTGTAAGAATATCTCTACACCAAAGTTGGTAAGAGCCGAACCAAAGAATACAGGAGTAAGCTTTCCACTCTGAATAGCCTCGATATCGTACTCTGCGCTGGCACCGTCAAGAAGCTCAATCTCATCGAAAAGAACGTTCTTTCTCTCTTCTCCGATAGCCTCGAGCACCTTATCTTCATCATCGATGGAGATAACGCTTGTTTCGCCTTCCTTAGTACCCTTCTCAGTATCAGAATAAGTTACAACTTCACGCTTCTGTCTGTCGTATACTCCTTTAAATACTTTACCACAACCTATTGGCCAGTTTATTGGACAGGTAGCAATTCCCAGCTCTTTTTCTATTTCATCCAAAAGTTCAAATGTATCATTGGCATCTCTATCCATCTTGTTGATAAATGTGAAGATAGGAATACCTCTCATACCACAGACCTTGAAAAGCTTTCTTGTCTGTGGCTCGACACCCTTGGCACCGTCAATTACCATGACCGCGCTGTCAGCTGCCATAAGTGTTCTATATGTATCCTCAGAGAAGTCCTGATGTCCTGGTGTATCCAGAATGTTGATGCAGTAGCCACCGTAGTTAAACTGCAATACGGAACTGGTTACAGAGATACCTCTTTCCTTCTCGATTTCCATCCAGTCACTGACCGCATGTCTTGCTGTTGCTTTACCCTTTACTGAACCAGCAAGATTGATAGCTCCACCATAGAGAAGGAACTTCTCTGTAAGTGTAGTCTTACCAGCATCCGGATGAGAAATAATGGCAAATGTTCGTCTTTTATTAATTTCTTCTGCAATTGTGCTCATTACATGTACCCTTTAAAAAATATATTTACAAATCCCTAAACTGTAAAAATAGGGGCCGGATCAAAACGATCGGGCCCCATACTATTAAAAGCTATTTTTGTTTTGAATTAAGCCTGAGCTACATCCTTCATAGAGAAGCTCATTCTGCCCATCTTATCCTTACCCATGCATACAACTGTTACCTTGTCGCCAAGTGTTAATACGTCTTCTACACGGTTAATTCTTTCCTTAGAAATCTTTGAGATATGAACCATACCTTCTTTTCCAGGAGCAAACTCAACGAATGCACCGAATTCCTTGATTGATACAACAACACCCTTGAAGATCTGACCTTCTTCGAAATCTGTTGTGATTGTCTTAATCATCTCAACAGCCTGGTCCATCTTAGCCTGGTCTGTACCACAAACTGATACCTTACCATCATCTGTAATATCAATCTTAACCTCTGTACGAGCGATAATCTCATTGATTGTCTTACCACGCTGACCAACAACTTCACCAATCTTCTCTGGATCGATCTGAAGTGAGATGATCTTTGGAGCGTACTCATTAACTGTCTCTCTTGGAGCAGCGATTGCTGGCTTCATGCAGTTATCCATGATGAAGAGTCTTGCTTCACGACATCTTGCGATAGCACCTTCAACGATTGCTCTTGTAAGACCATGAATCTTGATATCCATCTGAATAGCTGTGATACCTTCTGTTGTACCTGTTACCTTGAAGTCCATATCGCCGAAGAAATCTTCGAGACCCTGGATATCTGTAAGAAGTACGAAATCATCATCTGTATCGCCTGTTACAAGACCACAGCTGATACCAGCTACCATCTTCTTAATTGGAACACCAGCAGCCATAAGTGACATACATGATGCACATGTTGAAGCCATTGATGTAGAACCATTTGACTCAAATGTCTCAGATACAGTTCTGATTGCATATGGGAACTCTTCTTCACTTGGAAGAACAGCGATAAGTGCTCTCTCAGCGAGTGCGCCATGTCCGATCTCACGACGTCCTGGACCACGGCTAACCTTTGTCTCACCTACAGAATATGCAGGGAAGTTGTACTGATGCATATATCTCTTTGTTGTCTCATTGCTGTCAAGACCATCGATCTTCTGCATCGCTGAAAGTGGAGCAAGTGTTGTTACATTACAGATCTGTGTCTGTCCACGAGTGAACATTGCTGAACCATGAACTCTAGGAATAAGATCAACTTCTGCAGCAAGTGGACGAATCTGTGTGATCTGACGACCATCTGGACGCTTGTGATCCTTAAGAATCATCTTTCTTACTGTCTTCTTCTGATACTGATATACTGCTTCGTCAAGAACTGCAAGCCACTCTTCGTTGTCAGCAAATGCTTCTGTGAGCTTTTCCTTAACCTGACGGATATTCTCTTCTCTTACCTGCTTAACATCTGTGAATACAGCTTCTTCCATCTGCTCTGGTGTTACGATAGCCTTCATAGCCTCGAATAACTCTGCAGGGATAGCGCAGCTTGTGTACTCATGCTTAGCCTTACCAACTTCAGCAACCATCTTGTTGATGAATGCGATGATTTCCTGGTTAACAGCATGTGCCTTGTAGATTGCTTCGATCATCTTCTCTTCAGGAATCTCATTGGCACCAGCTTCGATCATGATAACCTTCTCGCTTGTTGAAGCTACTGTAAGGTTAAGATCACCAACTTTCCACTGCTCCTGGTTAGGGTTGATGATGAGCTCGCCATCAATCATACCAACCTGTGTTGTAGCACATGGGCCGTCAAATGGGATATCTGAAATAGATGTTGCGATTGCAGCACCAAGCATAGCTACTAACTCTGGTCTGCACTCTGGATCTACGCTCATTACCATGTTGTTAAGTGTTACGTCATTTCTGTAATCCTTTGGGAATAAAGGACGCATTGGACGGTCGATAACACGGCTTGTAAGGATTGCGTTCTCGCTTGCCTTACCTTCTCTCTTGTTGAAACCACCTGGAATCTTACCTACGGCATACATCTTCTCTTCGTACTCTACTGAAAGAGGGAAGAAATCGATACCGTCTCTTGGCTTCTCACTTGCTGTTGCTGTTGAAAGAACTGTTGTGTCGCCGTAGTGCATAAATGCACATCCGTTAGCCTGAGCGCCAACTCTTCCGATATCAACGCTAAGTGTACGACCTGCAAGTTCCATACTAAATGTCTTGTACATAGTCTTCTCCTTTTCTGCCCTTTGGGCGGGTCGGTAGAAGATACCGAAACTACTGATGAAAGTATAATTATGTAAACCTTTTTATACACTCATCAGTGGTCTCGGGGTTAATCTTCTACCAAAAATACTTTTTTCATTTATCAAAAAGAAGGCGGATTAAAAGCCGCCTTCTTAATTGCATTATTTTCTAATACCAAGCTTCTCGATAAGAGCTCTGTAACCTTCAAGGTCTGTCTTCTGAAGGTAATCAAGTAAACCACGTCTCTGACCAATCATCTTGTACATACCACGTCTTGAGTGGTGATCCTTTGGATTAGCCTTAAGGTGCTCTGTAAGCTCTGCAATACGTGCTGAAAGAACTGCGATCTGTACTTCAGGTGAACCTGTATCGCCTGGCTTTCTAGCGTATTCGTTCATGATTGCTGTTTTCTTCTCTTTTGAAATCATTGTTTTTCTCCTTTAACTTTTATAAATTCACGTTGTACTAAGATTCGGTTGGAGTATCCGTAACCCGAGTACACGCACACAACACTAGCATTGTATCACAACAGACTCTCTATGTAAACCACTAATTTACAGCCTGTCTTCTATTCCTGCGAGAGTATATTCTGACCAGCTGTACTGACTCATATATTCCCCTGCAAAAAGATTGGATGATGCTGCATCTCCCTCCAGCCACTTGTAATAATCACAGTCAAAAGCTTCTGGAAGTATGGCAATCATACCCTTCTTCTTTAAGATGGCATCCTCTACGCCCTTTTCCTTAAAGACTGCTCTCATATCACCTACGAGGTTTCTTAAGTAATTCTCCAAAGATGAGTTTACTTCCTTATCCTCCCAGAGTGTTCCTAATATCTCACCATTGGTAACATATGCGCCCCTTCTGTCTATAAGGTAGGCAAGCAGTTCCTTGGTCTTAACATATCTGAATGCACAAGGTATTCCATCAATGTATATCTCAAAGTTACCAAAACACTGTGCTCTAAGTCTCTTTGTACCAACATCCTCAACAGGCGTTCTTAAGTCGTTAAGTTCTGCTCTGACATCCTCTTCACTTGGTGGCTTAAGCAGATATCCTGAGGCATGAAGTTTCATAGCTTCCATGGAATACTCTGAATATGCTGTCAGAAATACCACATTGAGCTCAGGCTTAACCTCTTTCATCATCTTTGCAAGAGTGATTCCGTCTATACTTCTCATGTGTATATCTAAAAATGCGACATCCACAGGATTATTCTTGATATATTCGTACGCCTCATCCGCATCTGTAAATCCCTTTACACTGCTGATTTCAGGCATACCCTGAAGCATTTCAACGAAATCCTCCAGAATTAGTCTCTCGTCATCAACTGTTATTACTCTCATTTTCCCATTCCCTAAAAATTATTCCCTGCTTTTTGGAATTGCAATCGTAATAGTCGTTCCAACTCCTATTTTACTACCAATACTAAGTGTTCCTCCACAGAGTCCTGCGATTCTTTGTCTTGTGTTGGCAATACCGACATGACTTCTGCTATTGTCCTCAATAGGCTTGGTCATATCAAATCCTACTCCGTCATCCTCGATTATTATTTCATAACAATACTCGGTTTCTTTCGTAGATATCTTTAGTGTTCCACCCTCTTTTTTAGCCAGTAGTCCATGCTTGACCGCATTTTCCGCCATAGTCTGAAGAGTAAGCGGCGGACACTGAAAATCAAGTGTCTGTATATCATACTCTATATTGAGCAACTCTCCGAATCTAAGTTTCTCTATATACAGATAACTCTTCACATGATCAAGTTCCTTGGTAAATGGTACGCATCCTTCTGTACCAAGCGAATCCATATTGGCTCTTAAAAATTTCGCAAAATAATCCAGTGCCTTCTTGGCTTCCTCAGGATTTCTTGTACATAGCACTCGTATAGTACTGATGGCATTGTACAAAAAGTGTGGCTGAATCTGGCTTATAATCAGTTTGATTTTGCTTTGAGTAAGTTCCATCTCCAGCTCATTTGCTTTCCTTGCCATACGATAGTTATTGATATTATATGAAACAAGCAGGTAATACTGTACTACTGCAAATATAAGCAGCGCTATTTCAAACATCTTGATAAGATAGGTCCCTGTACATATAAAGTATACCATCTCAGCAATAAATGATGAAATCATCAGAATTACCGAGTCAAATGCAAGTCTTGAATCCTTGGCCAGGGCTTTTCCACTTCGATACAGTTCCATAAGCTCGAAAACAAAGATAAATACTACTGCCGCAACAAATGATACAAACATCGGATCAAAACTTGAAAAATCCGCTACAAACATTGCTTTAATAAGATATATACTAAGCATTGTCGCCATGGCTATAACGAAGAAATTGCATCTTGTCTTTGACTTTTCACTGGCCATATATCTTCTCATATAGGCCGTGACAAACATTACTATAACCGCCTGGCTAAGCTGGTCCATATACTTTAACAAATCAATGTTCTTTATGAGCAATGATATGTAATTATCATCTACGAAACATGTACTTCCACCAACAAGCATCATAAGTCCACACGCCCATAATCCGCTGTGGTCTCCCTCTCCGCTTCTGAAACACAGTCTGTATATGAGAAGACTCATTCCCATCATAGCTATAACTGCGCATGCTATAATACTTAAAAAATTCTGTCTGAACATTTCCCTTATCAGATCAAATTTAGTAGTATTATAGATTCGTTTTAGGAAGTAAACAAAGTTTACATTGTAGATGTATTCTTTGTCTGTTGATAACTCAATTCTTATATCATCTTTGGTGCTTATGTTGTACTCATTAATACAAACCCAGGTATCTGTATCTGTATATTGTCTGTCTAAGACCATTTCATCATTAATCCAGATCTTTGCATTTAATCCTCTTACAAAGAAATAAAGAGGACTGACTGAATCCACATATCTGTCAAAATGCCCTTCGATAAGCATAGTACTATACTTGGTCGGACTGACAACGACACTCTTATCTAATTTATTAAAAGTGGCTCCACCATCATAACTGTAGGAGCCACTTAAATTAATCTGTTTACAGTCGCCTCCCATATAGCTCATTTTCCCTTTATGCGCTGTAACGATGGTAAACACCACTACAATCAGCGTAAATATGGAGAAAAACACTATTAAGAAACGTCTGCTGTTAATTAGTTTAGTCATTGATAATTCTTCTTATACTGTGAATTGTTCTATATCCAACAGGAGAAATCTTGATACCCTGCTTTGGATTTGACGCATGTACTACCTGTCCATTTCCAACATAAAGTGCTACGTGGTTAACTGATCCACCTGCGGCGTAGAATACCAAATCACCAGCCTTAGCCTGTGACAGATTAACACTTGTACCCATCTTAGACTGAGCTGCAGAAGAATGAGGAAGTTTAATTCCATATTTCTTATATATCTGCATGGTAAATCCTGAACAGTCAGTACCATTAGTAAGACTTGCGCCACCCCATACATAAGGATTTCCAATAAACTCCTTAGCATACTGGCACATATCTATTCTCACACTTGATATACCATCTCCATACAACAGTTCTGACATAGTAACTGCTGTATCAAGTTTCTCTTCTATTACTGCATAATCTGCTGAAATATATGCACTTTCGCCATCAAGATCGACTTCTATCCATCCATCCAGAATATTGAGAACTTCCATTCTCTCACCTTCACCCATGGTGGTCAGAATCTGACATTCTGTATTAGGCTCGCTTCTTACTCTGAGTCCACCTTCTGTTGCTTTGGCTGACTTAGCTATAACCTTATCTGCTCTTATTATGGCCTGCCCACCCATGAGAAGATAATCCGTATGTACGTATCCATCTACATCACCTGACTGAATGTGAGCCCAATCACCTTCTACGCTGAGGACCTCACACCCGTTGTTTCTGGACATCTTTCCTACCAGCTTGGAATCTGTTCCAGGCTGTTCTCTTACATTGAGGTGGTTATCTACATTAGCAACACCCAGATGCTTATAACCGTAGTTATTCATCTCCTGATCTGCTGCCTTCAGATATTCTTCTTCAGTTTTTATTTCGTCAAAAATAGCTCCCATTCCCTGACCAGCAACATTGTCCGCCATGGTCTGAGCTTTGGCTTCAATAGGATTAAGCAGAACTGCCATCGCCCATAGAGCTATTAAATAAGCTATTTTTTTTCTCATTTAACCTTCTTTTTCGTTCTCCGAAATTGAAAATGCGATATTTACAGAGTGATCAGCAATTCTCTCAAGTCCTGAAACAATATCTGAGAAAATCATTCCTGCTTCAGGTGTACACTGATTCTTTGTAAGTCTGTCTACATGAGCCTGCTGAAGTTCTCTCTCCATGATATCAATTTTCTCCTCGAGATCTATGATATCCTGCATATGCTCTTCCTTACCCTGTGCAAACATCTCTACTGAATAACGATAGCAGTCATTGACCATATCAAGCATTCTGCCAAGTTCCATCTGAGCATCCCTGCTTATGGTAATGTTCTGCTCCTTACGCGTAACTGCTGCATCAACAATATTCTCTGCATGATCACCAACTCGCTCGATATCGTTGGCAACATGGAAAAGCGCACCAATACTCTTCAAGTCTTCGATAGGAAGTACTGTCTGGTTGATCTTAACCATATAGTCTGTAATAGCTTTGTTGAGATAGTTGATATTCTCCTCAACTGCATATACTTCATCAATATCTTCCTGATCCAGAGTAATGAGTGCATTCATGGCTCTGTTAAGGTTTTCACCTGCAAGATCAGCCATACGCTCCAACTCCTTGATTACGTTGAAAACTGCTGTTGCAGGGTTAAATACAACCTTATCACCAATGTATTTAAGTACATGATCCTCTCTGTATCCAATCTTCTGATCTTCACCTGGTACAAAGAGATATGTAAGCTTAACAATCAGTCCTGAGAATGGCAACAGCACTAATACCTGTACCACCTTAAAGATTGTATGTGCATTGGCTACAAATCTACCGTTGTCTGCTGAAATTGAATGAATCGCATTTGAAACAGGATTCATAGCCACCTGAAGTACAATAAACATCAGGATTGTTCCGATTATATTAAACAGAAGGTGAATCATAGCTGCTCGCTTGGCATCCTTCTTACCAGCAAGGGATGCTATTAAAGCAGTTGTACATGCACCTATGTTACATCCAAGAATAATATAGAGACAGATATTGGCTGTATCACCAAAGAGTCCCTGCTGAGCCATCAAAAGTACAATCGAAACTGTAACTGATGAACTCTGAACTATGGCTGTTATAACAGTACCCATAAGTACAGCAACAAGTGGATTCTTAAGCCCAAGTAAAATAGCTGAAATCTGTCCTGACTCGTTGAGAGCTTCCATGGAACCACTCATAGTCTTGATACCCATGAAGAGTACACCAAAGCCGAGTACAACCTGCCCAAGCTTCTGTGCTGTAGGCTTCTTAATAAACATAGTCATGACCACGCCCACAAATAAGAATAAAGGAGCATATTTTGACAAGTTAAATGAAACCAGCTGACCAGTGATTGTTGTACCAATATTAGCACCAAAGATTACCCCTGCCGCCTGATACAAGTTCATAAGCCCTGAGTTAACAAAGCTGACTACCATGGCTGTACAGGCTGAAGATGACTGTATGATACCAGTGAATACAACACCGACAATCATGCCCATAAATTTGTTGGTTGTAAACATCTCCAGTATGCCTCTAAGCTTAGCTCCGGCTGCTTTTTCAATACCTTCGCTCATGAGGGTCATACCTAAAAGGAATAAACCTAAGCCACCTGCTAATTGTAAAATTGAGTTTGAATCCATAGTTTCCTCGTGTAAGTAATAAAATCTGTCTTATGCCTGAATATCAAAAACTGATACCATTCCATCGATGGATGTTGCAATTTCTGCCAGGTTACCGGCTCTTTCTCTAAGTCCCATAGCCATCTCTGTAAGCATCTCTACAGAAGCTGTTGTCTCCTGCATATGAGCTGCGATATTCTGAGAAGCCATAGAAACATTTTGTACGATTCCAACAGTTGCTTCTCTTGCTTCATCAAGGGATGCTGACTCTCCTGAAATCTCTTTGATTCCCGCTGTAGAGTTATCAATACCGCCTTCAAGTACACCAAACATCTCATTGGTCTTAAGAATGCTTGCTTCCTGCACTCTGACAATTTCTTTAACTCTGTTCATATCTGCAACAGACTCATTGGAATTAGTCTGTAATTCTTCAAGCATCTCTCTGATCTGATTGGTTGAACTGTTAGATTCTTCCGCAAGCTTCTGAATCTCTGTAGCAACTACTGCAAAGCCTCTTCCGTGCTCGCCTGCTCTTGCTGCCTCAATTGAAGCATTGAGCGAAAGAAGGTTTGTCTGTGTAGCAATTCCCGAAATAATACCTGTAATCTCATTGATCTTCTGTACAGATTCATGAGTCTGATTGGTCTTAATTGCAATTTCTTCAACGGCTTCTTCAACTGATTTCATGCTGTCGCTAAGTTCGAGCAATGTTTCTTTAACTGAAGCTGAAGCTGCATTCATCTTATTTGTAACGTCAGACATCTCTCCAACCTGACGATTTGTATTCTCAATCATATCACCCATATGGCTGATATTTACGCTTGCGTCATCTGCATCCTTGGCCTGATTGGTTGAAGCAGCTGTAACTTCCTGCATAGAGGAACTAATCTGCTCGATTGACTCCATAACGCCTTCTGCTGTCTCTGCACAATCATCTGCACTTTCATTGAGTATGGCACTCTCTTTTTGAAGTTCAGATATAATATTCTCAAGCTGTCCGCTTACTTCTTGAATAGAATGACACATGTCACCTATTTCATCATTTCTTGATGTAAGTCTTGATGGAAGTTTGCTTCCAATCTTTCCGCTTGCAAGAATATTAAGGAATGATATACCTTCATTAATCGCATTAACTGTCTTTGTACTTATAACAACTGCAAACACTCCGGAAAGAATAAGTAAAATGATTGCTGGAATACCCGAAAGCTGTGCTGCTTTCTCCATTCTGTCAGAAACAATCTGGTATTCCTGTCCAACAAATACCATACCAACTGGCTTTGATGTACTTGGCTGAATAAGTGGAATGTAGTAACAGATAAATCTCTCGCCAAGAATCTTAACATTATCATTGCCATAATTATTGCCTTTGTTAAGAACTTCATCGGTAACCTCTGCTGATGCTGTTGTACCAACCTGTCTCTTACCATTTTCATCCACAATGGTTGTCAGATATCTTGTGTCACCATAGAAGATAGTTACATCAAGTCCAGTCTCATTCTTAATCTCATCAACTATCTGACTGCTTTCAGATATGTTCATGTCATCACCCTTCATAAGAATTCCGTCTTCAAGGTGATAATCTCCTTCTGAGGCAAAGTCAAAAATGTTAGCAATAGATAATGCTGTTGCCTCGAGTCCTGAATATGCCTGTTCTGTTACACTATTATTTATCTGAACTCCCGACAAAACAAGAGAAGTCCCTGCAACAAGCACCATAGGAATCATAACAAGCAAAATAATGCGTAATTTAAGTTTCATACATACCCCCGAATGAAATATACATTTGGTTTAATTCTACATCATTGAAAATCTACTGTCTATCACATCAGTTCAAAAACATCTTGTACGGAGAATAATTTTTGTGTTCTTTTGAATATTCATAAACTGCAGCAAAACTGCCATCTGACAGATAAACTCTAATTTTCTCACCTTTATTGTCTGATTTTATAAAGTTTCCGTTGAGTACCCTCTTTTCCATATCACCTGTCACAGTAAGGCTTTCATACTCCTCAAACACCTTATCTACAGGTACAACCAGGCTGTTAATATCAGTATCTGTTCCCTCTTTGAATATCTTCTCAAGTTCATTGAGAGTAAGTGCACCTTCTATAGCAAACTGTCCTGACCTGGTTCTGACAAGCTTAGTCATGGTCGCACCAACTCCTAAAGCCTGGCCTATATCATAGCAAAGAGTTCTTATATAAGTTCCTTTTGAACAGCCCACCTTAATCCTGACCTGAAGACTTTTACCTGACAATTTCTCTTCTGCTTCTACTGCCAACGATTCCATTTCAATCTCTTCCATACTTTCGATTTCTATGTAATGAATCTCTATATCTCTTGGCTGTCTTTCAACTTCCTTGCCAGCCCTGGCCAGATCATAGAGTTTTTGTCCATTAATCTTTATAGCAGAATACATAGGTGGAATCTGCTGCTGTTTGCCTACGAAAGATTTGATTACGTTTTCTGTAGTCAACATAACATCAGCAGATAACTTATTGTTGGTTGACATAACTTTTCCGCTTATATCCTGAGTATCTGTAGTAAATCCCAGCACGAAGGTTGCTTCATACTCTTTTGTCTTGTCTGTGAGCATGTCACAAAGCTTGGTGGCAGAACCAATACACACTGGCAGCACACCTGTTGCATCAGGATCAAGTGTTCCTGTGTGACCTATCTTTCTTATTCTTGTTATTCCTCTAAGCTTTGCCACTACATCAAAGGATGTAAAGCCCGCCTCTTTATATACATTGATGATTCCGTTTATCATAATTTTTCCTTATAGCAAAAAATCGGCCTGGCTCGACCGATTTTTGTTCCACTGAATCAGTTTTACTGATCCATAGCTTTGTACTGTAACTCAATCTGACCTGACAGATTGTTGATTACATCATGGAATGTGCCCTCAAGGGTACATCCTGCTGCCCTTACGTGACCACCGCCACCAAAATAAGCCGCAATCTTTGCGCAGTCTACAACACCATTAGAACGCATGCTTACCTTGTATCTTAATGGCTCGATTTCATACATAAATACCGCACAGTCAACACCCTTGGTATATCTTAACTGATTGACAATACCGTCCATGTCTTTGGATGTAATATTGTAAAATCTCATGGTCTTAAGATCCAGGTGACCTACAATACATCTCTTGTCCATAAACAGCATACTCTCAAGAAGTGTTCTTCCAAGCACCTGATTCTGTACATAGGTTTTCTCATAGAATGTTTCATCTATAAGCTTTGGAAAATCAAAACCATACTCTAAAAGCCGTGCCACAATTCTTAAAGTTTTTGGCGCCGTATTGGAATACTGCATAATTCCTGTATCATGAATAATTCCAATATACAGTGCTGTTGCCATATCCTCATCCATTACATCTGCTGGTGCAGATTGCTCATTTATACATGCGCTTATACAGTCAAATACAAGTTCACTGGCACTGCTGGCTTCTGGAACGATATAATTCACATCGCCCTCGCCTGAGTTTGTAATGTGGTGATCAATATTAATTTTCTTTTTTGCTGCATGGAATGCAGGTTCAGAGTCGCCTAGTCTTTCAGCATTGCAGTCAAGCGCAATAAAGACATCAAAACTGTGCTTTGTACCGTCTGGTCTCTTGATTTTTTCTACTCCCTTTATGCAGTTAAACACATGAGGAATCTCATCAAGATAAACATTGATTTTAACTGTATCAGGAAGCATCTTTCTTAAGAAATGATACATTCCCATACATGAACCAACGCAGTCTCCATCTGGTCTTATGTGTCCGCCAATTGCTATTGATGATGCACCCTTAACCTCTTCTAAAATATTAATCATTGTCTGCTTCTCTATTCGAATTAGCTGCCTTTTCTTCATCAGCTTTGATTACTTCATCAATCTTTCTTGACATATCTACGCCATAAGCAATTGACTGATCAAGATGGAAGTGAATATCTGGAGTATTTCTTAAGTTTAACTCTCTTGCAAGTCTGTTCTTAATGAATCCAGATGCACTTGTAAGTCCTTCGATTGCTTTCTGTGCAGCTTCTTCATCTCCAAATACAGAGATAAATGCCTTACAGTTCTTAAGGTCAGGAGCAACCTCCACACTTACTACTGATGTGAACTCAGGTATACGTGGGTCTTTTATTTCCCCACGTATAATCTCAGCCAGTATCTTTTGTACTTCACCATTTATTCTGGTGTTCTTAATACTATTTTTTCTCATTTACCTTGGTACCTCAACCATGATGTAAGCTTCTACGATATCAAGTTCCTGCATCTGATCAAATCCGTCAAATACAAGACCACACTCGAATCCTGCCTTAACTTCCTTAACATCATCCTTGAATCTCTTAAGTGATGCTAAATCACCTTCGAAGATCTGCTCGCCTTCTCTGCTGATACGTACCTTACATCCTCTCTGGAATGTACCATCAAGTACGTAAGAACCTGCGATGTTACCAACTGCAGATGCCTTGAAGATCTGACGTACTTCAGCATGACCGATAATCTTCTCCTCGAATACAGGATCAAGCATACCCTTCATAGCTGCTTCTACGTCGTCGATTGCCTGGTAGATAACCTTGTAAAGTCTTACGTCTACACCTTCACGATCAGCTGTTTCCTTGGCATTAGTATCAATACGGATGTTGAAACCGATGATAATAGCATTGGATGCTGCAGCAAGGCTTACGTCGGACTCATTTACCGCACCTACGCCACCATGGATACACTTAACAACAACTTCTTCGTTGGAAAGCTTAACAAGTGACTGCTTAACAGCCTCAACTGAACCCTGAACGTCAGCCTTAACGATAAGGTTGAGTTCCTTAAGGTTACCTTCCTGAATCTGGCTGAATACGTCGTCAAGACTCATCTTAGACTTAGTCTCTTCAAGCTTCTTAGCCTTATTCTGTGCCTTATATGTCTCAGCAAAGCTCTTTGCTGTCTTATCACTGTCATGAGCGATGAATACTTCACCAGCTGCTGGTACGTCGTTAAGACCAAGAATCTCAACTGGAGTTGAAGGACCTGCTTCCTTAACACGTCTGCCCTTATCATCGATCATAGCTCTTACCTTACCAAAAGCTGCACCGGCTGATACGAAATCACCAACCTTCAATGTACCCTTCTGAACAAGGATTGTAGCTACAGGACCACGTCCCTTATCAAGCTCAGCCTCGATTACAAGACCTCTTGCTTTTCTCTTTGGATTAGCCTTAAGTTCAAGGATATCTGCTGTAAGAAGAACCATATCAAGCATCTCCTTGATACCTTCTCCAGACTTAGCACTTACAGGAGCGAATACTGTTGAACCACCCCACTCTTCTGGAATGAGTTCGTACTCTGCAAGTTCCTGCTTAACCTTGTCAATGTTCGCATTTGGCTTATCAATCTTATTAACTGCAACGATAATTTCGATTCCCGCTGCCTTGGCATGATTAATAGCCTCAACTGTCTGTGGCATAACACCATCATCAGCTGCTACAACGAGGATTGCGATATCTGTTGCGTTGGCACCACGCATACGCATAGCTGTAAATGCTTCATGTCCAGGTGTATCAAGGAAAGTAATCTTTCTTCCGCTTGTTTCAACTGTATAAGCACCGATATGCTGTGTGATACCACCTGCTTCTCTATCTGTTACATTAGTCTTTCTGATTGCATCAAGAAGAGAAGTTTTACCGTGGTCAACGTGACCCATTACACAGATAACTGGAGCACGTTCTGTAAGTGTCTCTTCTGCTTCATCATCTTCCTTAAGAAGTTCTTCGATGACGTCAACCTTAACTTCCTGCTCGCACATGATATCGTATTCGATAGCAATGTTTTCAGCTTCTTCATAAGTGATTTCCTGGTTAACTGTTACCATCTGTCCCTGTAAGAAGAGCTTCTTTACGATTACAGAAGGCTGCATTCTCATCTTGTCAGCAAGGTCCTTGATTGTAAGCACTTCTGGAAGTGTAATAACCTTGATTTCTTCTACTACTTCTTCCTTCTTCTCTGGCTTAATAAAACGGCCTGCTTTATTCTTGTTCTTTAATTCCTCTTCTTCGTAGATAGCATCCTTCTTAGATCTGCTATCCTTGTTCTTGTTTCCGCCTGCACGTCTGTTATCAGTTGGCTTTCCTCCAACTGGTGCATCCATGAATGCACTCTGTTTGTTATCCTTGAATCTATCCGACGATCTTCCATCTCTTCCCTGATTACGCGAATCACCGCCATTATTCCTGTTACCAAACTGATTAGAGTTTTGATTAATGTTCCTGTCTTTATTACCCGCAAAAGAACCTCTATTTCCATTCTCAGCGTTTCTATTATTCCTGCCGTCTGCCTGCTGTCCTCTCGCTTCATTACGGTCTCCTCTTGGTGCATTGCCCTTGCCCTGGAAGTTTCCATTTGGACGGCCCTGACCACCATTGTTATATCCGCCGTTACGGTCATTACGATTGAAGTAACCATTGCCACGGTTTCCATCGTTGCGATTACGGTTATCATTGTAATTGCCTTCGTTACGGCTTGGTCTGTTCTCTGTCTTTGTTTCAACTGGTGTCTCTTCTACTACTGGAGCTACCTCTTCTGGTTCTTCAGCTTTCTTTGGTGGAAGTTTCTCCATAATCTTTCCAGTTGCCTTATTAATCATCTGATTTGGTCCAAGAACGATCTGCTTAGCAGGCGCTGCTGGAGCTGCTGGTCTTGCGCTCTGTGCCTGACCTGGTCTGCTGTTTGGACGACTTCCGCTGCCTGCACCTACGATGATTACGCTGCTCTTTTTCTTCTTAACTTCACCACCTGCTGGCTTAGCTGGTGCTGCTGCCTTTGGTGCTTCAGCCTTTGGAGCTGCCTTTGGTGCTGGCTTTGGAGCAAATTTAGCCTTGATAGCATTAATCTGCTCATCTTCTATAGTCTTTGTAGCACTCTTACAATCAAAGCCCGTGCTCTGAAGGAAGGCTACAACTTCGTTTTTATCAACATTTATCTCTGTTGCTAATTCTGATATTTTCATTTTAGCCATGTATCTTAACTACCTCCGAGATTATTACATCATTTATTCATCTAAAAGCTTCGTTACGGATTTGGCAAAACCCACATCTGTAATACTTAAGGACGCTCTCATTTCCTTACCCATACTGTGACCAAGTTCAATCTTATTTGAAAACTCGTAGTAAGGCACCTTGTAAAATGAGCACATATCTCTGAATTCCTTCTTCGTATTATCCGAAGCATCCTCGGCAACAATTACAAGCATTGCGCTTCCATCCTTAACAGACTTCTCTGTCATAAATTCTCCGCTTACAACATTTCGTGATCTTGTTGCCAGTCCAAGAAGCGACAGGATTTTACTATTATTCTTCAACCTCTACGCTCTCCTCGACTTCGTCGTACTCTTCGTACTCTTCATCATATTCGTCTTCCATGTAATCTTCATAACGGAAGCCTACTGCATCCTTAGCCTGTGTCTCAGACTTGATGTCAATCTTATATCCTGTAAGTCTTGCTGCAAGTCTTGCATTCTGACCTTCCTTACCGATAGCAAGTGATAACTGATAATCTGGAACTACAACCTTAGCTGTCTTCTCATCTGGATCAGCGAATACTGCTACGATCTTAGCTGGTGAAAGTGCATTCTGGATTAAGATACCAGGGTTCTCATCCCAACATACGATATCAATCTTCTCACCCTTAAGTTCATCTACGATGCTGTTAACTCTGGCACCATTCATACCTACACAAGCACCTACTGGATCAACATTAGGATTGTTAGACCAAACTGCAATCTTAGATCTGCTACCTGCTTCACGAGCGATAGACTTGATTTCTACTGTACCATCCTTGATTTCTGTTACTTCTGATTCGAATAACTTCTTAACAAGTTCTGGATGTGTACGGCTAACAAGGATACGTGGTCCCTTGTTTGTCTTCTTAACTTCTACGATATAAACCTTGATTCTTTCTGTTGGCTTGAAGTTCTCTGTCTTAACCTGCTCTGCCTCATTTAACAAAGCATCAGCCTTACCAAGGTTGATAGAGATGTTCTTTCCAACATATCTCTGAACGATACCTGTTGCGATATCCTTCTCCTTGTCATAGTACTGATTGTAGATTACATCTCTTTCCTCTTCACGAATCTTCTGTAAGATAACGTTCTTTGCGTTCTGTGTTGCAATACGTCCAAATTCCTTAGACTTGATTTCAACGTTGAGTGTGTCGCCAACCTTTGCCTTCTTAGCAACTGCCTTTGCATCCTCAAGAGCGATCTGAAGCATATCATCTTCAACTTCTTCTCTTGTCTCAACAACTTCCTTTTCTGCATAGCAGAGGAAGTCACCTGTTTCTCTGTTTATCTCTACCTTTACATTGTCAGCCTTGCCAAAGTGATTCTTACAAGCTGTTAAAAGCGAATTCTCAATTGCCTCAAACAAAGTTTCCTTGCTAATCTCTTTCTCCTTCTCAAGTGCGTCTAATGCTTCAATTAGTTCCTTATTCATCGTTTTTCTATTATCCTCTCTTTCTTTGTGTTAATTACGTTATTAAAAATCTATTGTCAGTCGAGCTGCAGCTATCATATCCTTTGTAAACTGCATATCACCTGACGGTGTTTCTATTGTTACCGTTCCATCTTCATAGGACTTTAAGATTCCTACGAATTCTTTGTCTTTTCCAATTGGCTTATAGGTCTTAATCTCAACCTCTTCACCTAAGCTGTTTTGGAAATGTCTCTCTTTCTTAAGTGTTCGTCCAAGTCCAGGACTACTTACTTCCAGGATGTAAGCTTCTGAAATAAAATCATTGGCATCCATCTCATCCGACAGCGCTCTGCTGACATTCTCACAATCGTCGATGGTCACTCCACCTTCTTTGTCAATGTAAGCTCTAAGATAGTAGTCACTGCCTTCCTTCACGAATTCCACATCGTAGATTGATACACCGCATCGCTCTACTATTGGTCCGAGAAGTTCTTCTGTACGTGTCTCATAATCTTTTTTTGACATGTAACTTCCTTTCTTTGTACCCATAGGTACTTCCAATATTTAGTTTTACTATTCAGTTTTTCAAAGCCGTAATTCAGCAAAAAAGAGTGGACCGCAAGTCCACTCTCATCTAGCATCATTATTAATTTCCTTACTATGATAGCACCATTTATAACAGATTGCAATAATCATTAGAAAAAAACGCCTTTTACAAATATTTCTATTCCTATAGCAATAAGGATTACTCCACCAAGAATGGTTGCCTTACCAGCCAGCTTTGTACCAAACTTCTTGCCCAGTTTAAGACCAGCCATACATATCACAAAAGTTACAACTGCAATAATGATACCGGCAGCTAACGCCTCAAGAAGTTTGTAGTCTGAAATTGTAAAACCAACTGACAACGCATCTATCGAAGTCGCAATACCCTGTATTATTAAAACTCCAAATGTGAGTTTTTCGTTGCTTTCCTCTTCCTCTTCACCTTTGATTCCTTCAATCAACATCTTTCCGCCAATGTAAAGTAGAAGTAAAAGTGCTATCCAAGGTATAAACTTCTGGAAGGCCATAAACTGATTTGCAATTGTAGTGACACAGAACCATCCGATCATAGGCATGGCAAACTGGAAGAAAGCATATACTCCAGCCATCTTACTCATCCTGCCAATCTTCATGTCAGGTTCGCTTAAGCCGTTGGCCATAGATACAGAAAATGCGTCCATAGCAAGTCCTATACCCAAGAGGACACTATTAATAATCAACGTTATATACAACATATAAAAACTCCATACTTATATAACAATCAACTTTTATATAATACAACTTATATAACAATCAACTTTTTTAACAATCAACTTTTTAACAAACAACTTTTATAATACGCAAAAACAGTCAAAAAATCAGAGGCAGGTCTCCCTACCTCTGATTTACTATATTATTCAAAATAATTACTGTCTAACCTTTGAAACCTCAAGAATCTTTGTTCTCATCTGCTCTTCGATTGCTGCAAGTTCCTGTTCAGCTTCAGCTCTCTTAATTCTACCCTGATCCTGAATCTTCATAACTTCATCAAGAGTATCGATAAGAGTCTGGTTTGTATGCTTAAGTGTTTCGATATCAACGATACCTCTTTCACTTTCCTTAGCTGTTTCAATTGAAGCCATCTTAAGTGCTTCTGCATTCTTACGAAGCAGCTCGTTAGTTGCATCTGTAACATCACGCTGAGCCTTAGCTGCATCCTGTGAATGCTCAAGACCGATAGCGATTACCATCTGGCTCTTCCAAAGTGGAATTGTATTAACGATTGTTGACTGAATCTTCTCAGACATTACAGTATCGTTGTTCTGGATAAGTCTGATCTGTGGAGCCATCTGAAGTGAGATGTTTCTTGTAAGCTCAAGATCATAAATCTTCTTCTCGAATCTGTTGATGAGTTCTGAGTAATCCTTAGCTGCCTGTGCATCTTCAGGTAATCCTGATTCTTCAGCCTTAGCAAGAAGCTTTGGAAGTTCAACTTCCTGAGCTATCTTAAGTTTTTCCTTACCAGCGAGGATGTAAAGAGTAAGCTCTTTAAAATACTTAAGGTTTGATTCATACATCTGATCAAGCATAGCCACATCTTTAAGAAGTGTTACCTGATGATTCTCCATAACCTTAACAATATTATTTACATTAGTTTCAGCCTTATCATACTTAGCCTTGATAGCTGTAACCTTGTTAGCACCTTTTTTGAAGAAACCAAAGAGACCCTTTTCTTCTTCTACGTCAAAGCTCTTAAGTTCTGCAACTACACCTGCAAGTAAGTTACCAACTTCGCCAAGATCCTTTGTCTTTACTGACTGAAGAGCATTTTCAGAGAAATCAGCAATCTTCTTCTGAGCTCCAGCACCATACTGAATTACCATCTGAGAATCTGTGATATCAATTGATTCTGCGTATTCAGCAACTGTGCTCTTTTCTTCTTCTGTTAACTCCAATGAACTGCTCTGGGCAATCATTTCCATATTGTCTGTCATCTTTTATACTCCTTATATCCTTACTATTAAAAAGCTTGTGAAAACCAAACTTTATTATACATTATTTACCACAGTCTCTTCAAGAGTTGTCTGCTCTACTCCGGCAAATGCGTCTTCCTCTTCTACGTCAAGCACAAGATCCTTACCAAACTCCCTGTCTTCTGTAAGCGAGTTACCCTCTGTAAGTCCCGCCTGATTGAGCATAGTCTTAAGAACCTTAGCCTCAGCTGTAACATCCCATACAGAACTCTGATAGAGCTTGTTAAGAAGTTCTACAAAGGCCTGATTGATAATATCAAGTGTATTTTCAATCTCCTTCTTAGCTGCAATAATATCTGGTCCCGGCTGACTGATTTTGTCATACTCTTCATAAGCTTCAACCAGTTTGATCATAGTTGGAAGATAATACTCCATAAGCTTTCTGCAGTTTGGCATCTGATCAGGATGTTCTCTTAATCCGTTGAATATCTCTTTTAACAGATCTTCAAGCTTGTTTAACTTATTGGTAATAACCACTCCAGGAATTCTGTCATTGAGTTCACGAAGTCTTCCTGTGTATCTCATACCTTCACTAATCATGGCATTAAGCTGTGCCTCAGCAGTATTCTGATTTTCCTCAGCTTCCTGGTTGATTATCTGATTATTCTTAGTCTCAAGATACTGATCATAGATAGCCTTCGATGCCATGAAGGTTGTATTGGTCTCATCCATGTAGCCTTCCTGGAAATATCCTTTGCTAAGAATCTTCTTGATATTCTTGATTACCTGCTTCTCATTGGTTCCAGTTGCTTCAGAAATCGTTTTGACTGTCGCATAATGCTTATCTTTAACAATTTCTTTATACTGCTTTGCTATCTTTAACAGGCTGACTTTAGTTGTTCCCCTGAAACACAGATACGCGCCAAACAGCATTCCCAAAGTAACAAAGATAATTCCTGGTATATTTACCATTGGATTCATCGCTGCACCAATAAGCGAAAGTGCAAACAATATAGTAAGCAAGGTTCCCACTCCAATATCAAGTGGTCCCGAAAAAGCTCCTATTTCCTTGAACTTAATTTTGGCAAGTTTTGCCTGCTGTTTCTTTCTAAGTTCTTCGCGTCTCTGCTGATGTCTCTTAATATCTTCAGCTGCAGTGTCTCTGTAACCAGTTGTAGTAAAGCCTCTCTCGCCTGCGCTGGCATTGTTTATGCCATTTCTCACTTCACTTACCGCGCTGTTGATCTGATCTCCCACGTCACTAAGAATATCTCTGACTGTGGCATTGATATCTCCGTTTAATCTACTGAAATCACCGCTTGCAAGAGCGTCTGCAACTGACTGCTGAATCTTATTACCTATGTCGTTATATCTGTTATCCTGATTGCTCATGTATTACTCACCCTTATTCATGCTCTTCCAATATATTATCATATAAAATTTTATCTTGGTATTCCCTATTATCTTTTTTATATGACTTTATTAAAACAACATGACCAAATTACAAGGAGTTATTTTGTTTTGGACTTAATTGTTGCCTTAGCAGCTTCAAGTGCCTCGATTACATCATCACACCACTTGTCAAACTCTGGGTCCTCAACTTGGCATTCCTTGTGAGAAAGAACATAGTCAATTGTTTTCTTCATGCCTTCCTCTAAGCGGATATTCATGTTAAGTCCAGGTACCGCATTTTTAAGTTTTGTATTATCAAAAATCACTGTGTTGGACTTGTCACCCAGCAGACTTCCTGTGAAATCATAATCACTTGCTGCTGCTAAGAAGTCACTTGCCACATAGTATGGCTTAAGCTCAACGCCAAGACAGTTTGCAACTATCTGATAAATCTGATTCCATGTGTGGCTCTCCTCTGTTGTAATCTGGAAAGCTTCTCCAACAGCCTTAGGATTGCCCATAAGTCCGATAAATCCCTTAGCAAAATCTTCATTGAAAGTCATAGTCCAAAGGCTTGTTCCGTCACCGTGAATGATAACCGGCTTGCCCTCCATCATTCTCTTAAGCACCTGGTATGAACCCTTGTCACCATGTACTCCCAAAGGTACATCTCTAAGTCCGAATGTATGACTTGGTCTGATAATTGTTACAGGAAATGCGTCTTCTCTGAAGTGTTTGAGAAGTACGTCCTCACACGCAATCTTATTGCGTGAATATTCCCAATATGGATTAGCCAGTGTTGTACCCTCTGTAATCATATGATCAACTGGTGGTGTATTGTATGCTGATGCAGATGAAATATACATATACTGCTTTGTCTTTCCAGCAAAAAGTCTGTAATCTCGTTCTACCTGTTCAGGAACGAAACCAATAAAATCACATACTACGTCAAATGACATACCCTCAATTTTTTTAGCAACATCTGCCTCATCACTTACATCTGCGATAATCTGATTGACTTTTCCGTCAAATTCTGTGCTCTTAAGTCCTCTGTTTAACAGCCATACTTCCTCACCTTTTTCAATCAGAGCCTTTGTAATAGCTGTCGAAATTGTTCCTGTTCCTCCAATAAATAATACTTTCATGTTTTCTGCCCTTCTTTCTTGTGATATACCCTTTTTTAACACAAAGGAGAAGCTGTTATACTTCTCCCTTTTCCCCATAAATATTTAAACTTACCAAAAATAATTTTATCAGAAATACCGCCAAATTGCCAATATATGTTTACTATATATTGATTAAAGTTTACTATTAAATCTGAGCATATAAGCTTACACATTTTCACAAAAAGGATATAACCAGATGAATTATTCAGTTGATGAGAGCAGTAACATACCTGCCTATATTCAGATATACGAATTTTTGAGAGAAGACATTATTAAAGAAGTCTATCCATACGGCGCCAAGATTCCCTCCAAGAGAACTCTTGCTTTGGAGACAGGTGTAAGTGTTATCACTATCAAGCATGCAATAGAGTTATTGTGCGACGAAGGATATACAGAAGCCAGACAGCGAAGCGGATGTTTTGTTATCTTCATGCAGGATGAATTCTTCGGAGTTTCCTCTCCTGTATCTATGGCTCCAATCCACAGCGGTTCCTCCCACAGTGTAGGTGAATTCCCATACACTGTGCTTGCCAAGACTATGAGAAAGGTTATCTTAAATTATGAAGATAAGATGTTAAGCCGTTCTCCCAACTCGGGCTGCCTTGAGTTAAGACAGGAAATCTGCGCTTATCTTGCCAGAAGCCGTGCCATGCATGTTAATCCCAATCAGGTAATCATCGGTTCCGGTGCTGAGTACCTCTATGGTCTGATCGCCCAGTTATTTGACAAAGGTACTCGTTTCGCTATCGAAAATCCTTCCTATGACAAGATAAGAAAGGTATACAACTCTCTTGGTATCACCTGCGATATGCTTACTCTTGGATCTGACGGAATCGATTCCAAGGAGCTAAAAGAGACTACTGCAAATGTGCTTCATACAACACCTTTCAACAGTTTTCCAAGTGGTATATCCATCAACAGTTCCAAGAAGCATGAATTGCTAAGATGGGCTGCCCTGCGTAATGGTTATATAGTTGAGGACAATTACGATTCTGAAATGACAGTTTCAAGCAAAGCCGAAGATTCTCTTTTTGCCATGTCAGACAAGGAAAATGTAATCTACGTCAATACATTTTCCAAAACAATTGCTCCTTCCATGCGTATCGGATATATGATTCTTCCAGAGAAGCTGCTTGATACTTACAATGAGAAACTTGGTTTCTATTCATGTACCGTACCTGTCTTTGACCAATATGTTTTGGCCGAGCTTCTTCACAGTGGAGATTTTGAAAGACATATCAACAGAGTTCGAAGAAAAAAACGTGCCCTATTGTAGATAAGAATGCTGATGTTTTAATATAAAAACTTACTAATTTTGAATTTCAATTAGTCCCCAGCACATAAAAAGCCCGTCTGACCATTTAAGGTAAGACGGGCTGTATTTTTATACCGTTAAATCTCTTTATACATTGAACTTCTGTACAGTCTCTGCAACATCACCAACTGCTGTTGTCACATTTTCCATCATATCCTGCATTGAAGCAGCATTTAAAGCAACTGTCTGAATGCCTTCGCTCGCATTTTCCATAGCAAGGTTAACATCCTTCTGGCTTGAATTGATATCATCAACTGCTTCTGCAACTGTCTGTACTGATGCTGAAAGTTCTTCTGCATTGGCACCAAGTTCTGCAGATACTGCGCTGTAATACTTAGCACTTTCCACGTAGTCATCAGATAACATCTCGATAGTTTCGTATGCATGATTGATATCATCTGACAAAGTATTCATGCTGTCGATACTTTCTTTTGAAAGAGTATTTACCGCACGAAGAAGTCTGTCTGTAAGATCTGCAATCTTGTTAATCTCTCTGTTTGTTTCATCAGAAAGTCCACGAATCTCTTCTGCTACAACTGCAAAACCTCTACCTGCCTCACCTGCTCTCGCACTTTCAATAGAAGCATTGAGTGAAAGGAGGTTTGTCTGTGAAGCTATGTTCTTGATAGCATCTGAAATGTCTGTAATCTCATTGATGCATTCAGCTTCTTTGATAGCATCCTCAAGCTTAGCCTGACTTGCTACGCAGCTGTTCTTTGTTCTCTCCTTATCGCTTTGCATCTTAGGTGTAAGCTCTTCAATCTTAGAAACAATTTCTGAAGATTTTGCAGCCATCTCCTGAGCCTGACCAGCAACTGCAATAGATGCATTGGAAATAACTGAACAGTCATTGCTGATACTTGCAATATTGTTTGTCTGTGTATCCATTGCTGCTGCAGTTTCCTCTATAACTGCTGAGATATTATTAACTGCATCAACTATTTCGCTTGCTGAAGAAGTTGTATGACGGATATCTCCCTCGATACCACCCATCTCATCTTTAGTCTTTCTGATAGTATCTACGAACTTCTCTTTGAGTTCTTCTATAAGGAAAGCGATTTCATCCTTCTCACGCTTGTAGAACCTAACATTGTCTGAACCAACTACTACTTCCTTGATGAACTTCTTCATCTCTTCCATAGGTGAAAGTTCTTTCTTAAGTACAAGCACCAGATAAATCATGCCTAATATACAAGTCATGGTGCATACAACAAAGAGGAAAATCATCGCCTTAAGAATTCTGCTGCCTACATATGTGTTTGGCATATATGCTGCTACACTCCATCCTGTAGCATCAACTGTCTCCACAACAACATAGTTCTTTGCATCATTCTCATCCACAAACATCTGTGGCTCTGATGATGTCAAATCAATATCATACATATCTGTAATGATTGTAGTTGTTCCATCTGCCTGCATACAGATATCTTTGTTGTTATGGACAATGATACTTCCATCAGAACCTGTTAAGAAAACTGACATCTTGTCATCTTCTATATTCTGGAGTGTTGATACCATAGTATCAATTGTAATATCCATAAGAATTACACACTGCAGATCATCAATATAAAATGGTGTTGCAATTGATAATACAATTCCACCAGAGTTTGCATCTACATATGCATCTGTAATAAGAGTTCCATTCTTATTCCAGGTCTCTGCCCACCAGCTTCTTTCTTCTACAACAAGGTCGAATATTCCGCCGTTATACACTACATAAGGAACCCCTGCTCGACAGAAATATACATTGAGGATATCGCTGTCTGTGGATGCACATTTTGTCATGTACTCTTCCATCTTATCATCTGAGATTTCTCCCATTAGCTCAACTGATTTTGCAATGAGTTCTGTCTCTTCAACCTTCCTTGAAAGCCATGTCTCTACATACTGCTTCTCATCTGAAGCTTCTAAAGAAATCTCGTCTTTCATGTCATTAGTCAAAGCTTTCTGAATAGAGACCATTGACGAAAACTCCGCAATAACAACCACCAGTATCAGTCCGTAGATTACTACTGTTCTGATACGGTTTAGTATCGAACGCTGCTTCTTTCCCATTAGTAAGTCCTCCTTTAAACCCTAACTATTATTTTAACTCTTTTTTTCAAAAATACAAACAAAAAAACGCGCCTTCTGGCACGTTTTTTATAAATTTTGTACATAAAATGTACTAAAGTCATGTTTTTAGTTATTTAAAGAAGATTCTGATCCACCTCAACCTTAAATGGTAACTTCTTAAGAATATCCTGTTCCATGTCTATTCCCGGATAAACTTCAACCAGCTTAAGTCCATTGGCCGCAAGTTCAAATACACATCGCTCAGTTACATAGATAACCTTTTGTCCATTGGCGTTTGCTCTCTTGGCTGAGAAGCTGATACTTCTTACTTCATCAACAAACTTAGGAACTTCACCCTCCTGTTTGATAGTAACCTTATCATTGGTATCATCCACCAGAAGCCCCTTGGTATTAAAGGTCAGACAGAATACTACTGTATGAGTCTTGGCTGTAATATTGGCAAAACCTCCTACTCCGGCAAATGCGCCAGGTCCACGATGGGCGTTGACATTGCCATGCTTATCTACCTCTATACCACCCATAAAGCAGATATCAAGACCGCCATTGTTATAGAGGTCAAACTGATTGGCCATATCGTATATGGAGTCAGCTCCTATTACCGCACCAAATACTGTACCGGATGCCGGAAAACCTCCGATACCGCCAGACTCTACTGTCAGAGTAATCTTGTCTAAGATTCCATTTTCCCTTGCATACTTGGAAACATATTCCGGAATACCTACACCGATATTAACTATATCATCCTCTTTAAGTTCAAGAGCTGCTCTCTTACCAATTATGTCTGCGGTGACATTAGTCACACTCTTTGTCAGTGTTCTCTTCTCAAGCATCTCACTCCAGTCCTGCCACTGAGAATATGGAATCTCAAAGCTGCCTGTAAGTGATTCATAAGCTGCATGTCTTGGCTCCGGCTTAATCTCAACGATAGCATCTACAAGACAGCCAGGAATAATAGTATTGTGAGGTCTTGATGGTCTTACCACAAGTCTGTCTACCTGAACAATTACCTTTCCGCCATTGGCCTTAACTGCCTGACATATAGAAAGCGCATCACCTGCTGTGAACATATCTTCAAATGAGATATTACCCTTTCTGTCCGCTGCTGTTCCTTTGATAATTGCCACATTGATCTTTGGCAGTTTGTAATACAAAAATTCCTCATCATCAAGAACAACATACTTAATAAGAGAATCATCCTTAGAGATACTGTTAATAGCTGGTCCTTCAAGTCTTGGGTCAACGAATATATCCAATCCAACCTTAGAAAGTGCCCCAGGAATACCACCTGCCTGTGCTCTGATGGCATGAGATATACATCCGAGTGGAAGGTTATATGCTTCGAACTTGTCCTCTAATACAAGTTTCTTTGTGCTGTACATAGCACCAAAGTGTCCACAGATAATCTTATCTACGGCACCTTCCCTGATATACTTCTCTGCAGCTTTATCTTCATCCCATGCACCAAAACCTGCACTTGAGATACATGTCAGATGTTTTGGTGAACCTGTTGCCTTATATCTTTTATAAAGTGCTTCATGAAGCTCTACCGGATTGTCTATTCCTAAAAATGAGTTTAGGGCAATTACATCACCATCATTTATGATATTTATCGCTTCATCTGCTGTCATTACCTTGAACATACTCGAAAACCTCTTACAATTTCCATGCTGGAAAATAAAAAAAAGCGAGAATGTCAAACATTCTCGTTTTACTTTAGCAGCTGATAGGGGAATCGAACCCCTGATTCCGCCGTGAGAGGGCGGCGTCTTAACCGCTTGACCAATCAGCCATATGCGCTTTCGTTAGCACGCTCGTTTATTATATAAGGCATCTTATAGAAAAGCAAGCATTTTTTTAATTTTTGTAAAAAAATATTTTCGTATCCCTACAAAGGGAAAAGACCATTCACGGGGGGCGTAAATGGTCTTGTAAAAGGGGGAGTATATAAACTCCGATTTGCATCGGAACTTATAACTAATTCAATCTGTTTGGATTTTAGCATAAATAAAAATGCTTGAATATCACATTTTTACATATTGTGTTTTTAAAAATATGCAACTTTTTATGCTTATATCTGTTCAGCACTCCACACGGTATGTTTAAGAAGAACAGAAGTTGTAACTGTTCCCACACCGCCAGGTACAGGAGTTGCTTTTGCTGCAACTTCAGATATTGATTCATAATCCACGTCGCCGCAAAGCTTACCATCCACAGCATTGATTCCTACGTCAAATACGATAGTTCCTTCAGATACATAAGTCTTATCCAGCATCTTTGCCACACCTGCACAGGCAATGATTATATCAGCCGCCTGGCACTCAGCCTTAAGATCAGCAGTCTTTGTATGGCAGATAGTTACTGTCGCATTGGCCTTAAGAAGCATCATAGCCATAGGCTTTCCTACAACCATACTTCTTCCAACGACAACAACCTTCTTACCTGTAAGATCGATTCCGTAGAAATCTATCATCTCCATAACAGCCTTTGGAGTACATGGCTCATGTCCAAGTCCTGACTGGGTAAATGTATGTGCTACATTGGTAAGGCACATGCAGTCTACATCCTTTCTTGGATCCACAAGTTCAATAATCTTTTTCTCATTGAGATTCTTTGGAAGTGGTCTGAACATCAAAATTCCGTGAATATCATTGTCCTTATTGAACTCTTCTATTGTTGCAATCAGTTCTTCCTCTGAAACATCAACTGGTAAAACCCTGCTTACAACCTTTGCCGATACTGCGTCAAATCTCTTCATAAGACCACGCTCATATGACAAATCATCTTCTCTTTCTCCGACTCTGATTACTGCAAGAGTTGGAACTATATTCTTCTTGGCAAGTTCTTCCATTCGTTTGGTTACATCCTCTGCGATGTGCTTAACAACTGGCATTCCTCTTAATTCTTCCATAATCTGCTATATGCCTCCCGTTTGCATTGTTAATTTATGATTTAATTATCATTCACTCCACTTTTGAAACCCAAAACTATCTAAGTGAACCATCTATTGATGCATATACTGCGTTAAGTCTGTTAACACCATCCTCAACAATTCCTGTTACATAAGCATTCATATCTGCTGCAACTTCAGTATTCTTCATGGATTTTGTATTGATATTTACATTGAGTACGCATCCCTTAAGTGCCGCTACTGCACAAGTTGCTGCTACTGCAACATCGCTGATAGCAAGACGTGAACCCATAACTGCAAGATCTTCAATAATTGGAACAAGAGAATAAATATCCTCTAAGATTTCCTTTGGTGCTGTTGCTGCATCAAATAGTGCCTTTTCCATAATCTGCTCATAATTCTCTGTAGCCTTATCAAGCGAATATGCTGCTGCAAGTGGTGCAAACGCTTCTGCATCCTTCTTTATATCATTCTGAAGAACCACATTTTTCTCCTCAAGTACCTTAAGATACTCTTCAATCTTCTCCTGATACTGGGCATATTTTTTCTTACCTGTTGTAAGATTGGCAACCATACTGCACAAAGAACAGCTTACTGCTGCTACAAGTGCACTGGCTCCACCTCCTCCTGGTGTTGGCTCCTTTGAGGATAATGCATCTAAAAAATCTTTCATTTCAATCTCCTAACATAACTTTACGACATGTAATCAAATAATGATATCTGATCTGTTTCTGTAATCTCTCCAAGTATACCAAGCTCATCCAGCTTGTCTGTGATTGTGGATGATGCCTTACTTCTTGCTCTGAAATCCTGCTTTGATAGGAATGGATCACCCTTGGCTGCTTCTACAATACCAATGGCAACTGATTCACCAAGGCCTGCGATACTGGTTAAGCTGGCCATAATCTTACCATCGATTACCTGGAACTGTGTAGGCTTAACAAGTTTCAAATCTATTGACATAAATTCAAAGCCTCTTGCATACATCTCCTGAACACTCTTAAGTGCTGTCTCTGTATCCTTGGCTGTGGCAGTAAGCTTGCTGCCTCCCTCTTCCTTGGCTCTCTTGGCATCTTCAAGAAGTTTATCTACCTTCTCCTTGCCAAAGCACATCATCTCATAATCAAAGCCCTTGGCTCTGATTGTAAAGTACGCTGTGTAATACTCAAGCGGATGATATATCTTACAGTAAGCAATTCTCCACGCCATCATAACATAAGCTGCGGCATGGGCTTTAGGGAACATGTACTCAATTCTTTCACAAGACCAGATATACCAGTCAGGAACATCATGTTCCTTCATTTCCTTCTTCCAGTCTTCCCACTCACCACATTTCTTCTTGGCAACTTTTCCCTTTCGCACATTTTCCATGATGCTGAAAGCATGACTGCTTTCTACGCCCATCTCAATAAGATAAGTCATGATGTCATCACGAGTACAAATAGCCGTAGAAATTGTGGCTGTTCCATTTTTAATAAGGACTTCTGCATTGCCCTGCCATACGTTGGTTCCGTGAGAAAGTCCAGAAATTCTTACAAGATCCGAGAACGCCTTAGGTCCAGCATCAATAAGCATCTGCATGGCAAACTGTGTACCAAATTCAGGAATTCCAAGGCAACCAAGTGGAGTACCACCCATATCTTCAGGTGTAATTCCCAACGCCTCCGTACTTTGGAAGAGGCTCATAACCTTCATGTCATCCAACGGAATTGTCCTTGGATCCATACCTATAAGGTCCTGAAGCATACGAATCATGGTCGGATCATCATGGCCGAGAATATCAAGTTTTAACAGATTATGGTCAATGGAGTGATAATCAAAATGCGTTGTAATGATATCACTTTCCATATCGTTGGCTGGATGCTGTATCGGGGTAAATGAGAACATGTTCTCGCCCTTTGGAAGTACAACAATTCCACCCGGATGCTGACCAGTACTTCGTCTGATTCCCACACATCCTGTAACCAGTCGGTTAATCTCAGCAACTCGCTTGGAAGCTCCACGCTCCTCATAATATTTCTTGATAAATCCATACGCGGTTTTATCTGCAACACCGGCTATGGTTCCAGCCTTGAAGGTCTGGCCCTTACCGAAGATTACTTCTGTATATTTGTGGGCATTGGACTGATATTCACCAGAGAAATTAAGGTCAATATCAGGCTCCTTATCGCCCTTGAATCCAAGGAATGTCTCAAATGGAATATCGAAACCGTCCTTAATAAGCATCTCACCACAGTTTGGGCACTCTCTGTCAGGCATATCTACACCGGCTCTTCCGGCATAGGCCTTAACTTCAGGTGAATCAAAATCTGTAAAATGACAATGCTTGCAGTAATAGTGAGGACTAAGCGGATTAACCTCAGTAATACCAGCCATTGTGGCTGCAAATGAGGAACCAACCGAACCTCGTGAACCTACCAGGTAACCATCATCATTGGATTTCCACACCAGTTTCTGGGCGATAATATACATAACGGAATATCCATTGTTGATAATAGAATTTAATTCTCGCTCTAATCTGTCCTCAACAATCTTTGGAAGTGGATTACCATACATCTCGTGAGCCTTGGTATAACAGATATCCCTAAGGTCCTTATCACTATCCTGAATAACAGGAGGGCACTTGTCAGGTCTTACCGGACTCATGGTATCGCACATATCTGCAATCTTGACTGTATTGGTAATAACAACTTCCTCTGCCTTGTCGCTTCCAAGGTATGAGAACTCAGCTAGCATTTCTTCTGTAGTTCTAAGATACAGAGGTGCCTGTTCATCCGCATCCTTAAAGCCCTGTCCTGCCATAATGATACGTCTGTATATTTCATCTTCCGGATTTAAGAAATGCACATCACATGTTGCTACAACCGGCTTATTGAATTTCTCACCCAGTTCTACTATTCGCTTATTAATCTCAATCAGATCATCCACAGAATTGACATTCTGCACCTTCTCTGACTTGACCATGAACATATTGTTGCCATTAGGCTGAATCTCAAGATAGTCATAGAAATCCACAATTTCTGCTATCTCTGCATCTGGTCTGTCATCAAGGATAGCCTGATAAAGTTCTCCTGCTTCGCAGGCACTTCCGAGGATAAGACCCTCTCTGTACTGATTGATATAACTCTTTAGCATCAGAGGTCTTCCTCTGTGTACAAATTTAAGATGAGACTTGGAAATCAATGTATAGAGATTTACTCGTCCAGTATTGTTCTTGGCCAGAATAATGGCATGATGACTTTTAAGCTTCTTGGCTTTTCTTACCAGTGCCTCTTCCTCATCTTCTCCCTCGATACCGATGCTATCCAGTCCCTCGAGATTAGTTACGCCCTTCTGCTTAGCCATATTTAAAAGTTTTATAAAGCACTCAGATGTAGCCTCTGCATCATTGACCGCTCTGTGATGTCCTTCGAGACTTACTCCCAAGTCTTTACAAACCACATCAAGTTTATACTTTGGCAGATGTGGTAAAAGTTCACGGGATAACTCAAGAGTATCCACGTATGTATCATCAAAAGTCAAGCCCTGCCTTGATGCGCATTCAAATATAAATGAAGTATCAAATCTGGCATTGTGAGCAACCAGAATACTTCCTTTAACAAATTCATGGAATTTCGGCAATACTTCCTCTATCACTGGTGCATCCTTGACCATATCATCTGTGATATTGGTAAGTTTAACTATTCTGTACGGAATAGGCTCTCTCGGATTGACAAAGGTTGAAAATCTATCCACGATTTCACCATTGACCACCTTGACTGCACCTATCTCTGTAATATTGTTCTTAACTGGTGAAAATCCTGTTGTCTCAATATCGAAGACAACATATGAATTGTCGATTGGCTGGCCTTTGCTGTTAGTAACAATCTTGGCAAGATCATCTACAACATAAGCTTCCACACCATATATAATCTTAAAGAAATCATTGGAATCAGGGTTCTCTTCTCCCGCTTCCTTTCTCTTTCCTTTTTCTTTCTTCCACAAATCTTCCCAGGTATGGTTGGCAGTTGGGAAAGCCTGTACAACACCATGGTCTGTTATGGCAATGGCAGGATGTCCCCATGAACATGCAGTCTTAACAATATCAGAAACCTCAGATACACCGTCCATATCTGACATCTTGGTATGACAGTGAAGTTCAACACGCTTACGGACACTGTAGTCCATACGCTTTTCTCTGAAGTCCTTGCTTGCCATAATTCCTGCTACCATACTCATGCTGATTTCTCTGCTGAAATTATCGTAGCTTATAAGACCTTTTATCTTGACAAATGCGCCCTTCTTGAGTGATGCTCTTGCTTCATCAAGCTGGTTATTTCTTACAAATATCTTAACTGTAATGGAATCCTTAAAATCTGTAACATCAAAGGAGTAGATGGTTTTCTCATTTCTAATAGGCTTCTCTTCAACTGCAAATATCTGACCACGAAGAATTGTCTCTTCAGAGTCAGCAACAATATCAGTAAAGTCGATTGGATCTCCCTCAAATTCCTTGCCGTACAATACATCTGGATGGTCTGACTTCTTAATTGACCTTGGCTTCTCTTCCTGAACAGTCTCAACTACAGGTTCCGGTTCAGGTTCCAAAGCCACATACTGAGCAGCCATAGCATCATCCATATCATGCATGGACTGATTGGCATCAATCTCTGTTACAGCTGCCGTCACTGCCTCTGTAGCATCCGTAGTGATACCTGCTCTGAAGGCAATCATGGCTACTTCTCTATCAATCATGATGTCTGTCTCTTTGGCTCTTCTGTTCTCTTCCGGTTCCTTATAATCCACGTTCAGAATGATAGGTACACCGCATCTTTCCTCAAAAATTTTGCAAAGAATACGTGACAGCTCTCCTGCGATATCCCTGGCTACGGTAGTATCCTCCAATACCATGGATACATGCTCATCATCCACAAACTCGATCTTAGCCTTCTTGTAAAGAGAATGCATAATCGGATTGTATTCCTTTAATTCCAAAAGAATACTCTGATTATATGTCTCATAAAGAGTCTTAACGTTGAACTGACTGGACAAATTGAATTCCTCAATTATCTTCACTTCAACGTTACCAGCCTTCATAATCTGCTTTTCAATTGTTCTTTCCATCTTGAATACATCGCTTTTGTCGATGAGATGGTCTGAAAGTGTATACACACGAAGCAGACTCTTATTGTGATTAACAGAGATTTTCTTAACTATAACCTCTTCAAAAACCACTTTAAGCTTCTCATCTATTGCAAGTGTATTAAAAACTTCGAAAAACGCCTTTGGTTCCATTTAAAAATTACTGCTCCCAGTTTAATAACTCTTCTTTAAGTACCGAAAGTAACTGCTCCTCTGGTACCTTCTTAACTATCTGTCCTTTTTTAATCAAAAGACCTTCACCATTGCCCCCGGCAATACCTATGTCTGCTTCCTTGGCTTCACCTGGTCCGTTAACCGCACATCCCATAACTGCAACTTTGATATCCAGCGGAATGCCTGCCACCATATTTTCAACCTGATTTGCAAGGCTGATCATATCAATCTTAGTACGTCCGCAGGTTGGACAGCTAACTACTTCTATTCCACCTTTTCTAAGACCAAGTGTCTTAAGAATAAGCTTGGCAGACTTAATCTCTTCTACAGGATCTCCTGTAAGAGAAACTCTGATTGTATCGCCTATTCCTTCGTTAAGAATCAAGCCAAGCCCAATTGCCGACTTGATGTTACCGCTTGTTACTGTTCCAGACTCTGTGATTCCAACATGGAGTGGATACTGTGTCTGAGAGGCGATAAGCTTATGGGCTTCCACACACATAAGTACATCTGACGACTTAATACTGATCACCATATTGTCGTAATCGCATTCTTCAATCATGCGAACCTTATCAAGTGCGCTCTCAACAATTCCCTGTGCTGTTACGCCATTATATTTCTCAACAAGTTCCTTCTCCAAAGAGCCACTGTTAACCCCCACTCGTATAGGAATATTTCTTTCTTTGGCTACCTTAACTACTGCCTCAAGTTTCTCTCTTCCACCAATATTACCAGGATTAATTCTAATCTTATCAGCGCCGTTTTCCATAGCAGCTATAGCCATCTGATAATTAAAATGGATATCCGCAACTACAGGAATATGTACGCGGCTTTTAATCCTGCCAAGACTTTCTGCTGCTTCTATAGTAGGAACTGTACAACGGATAATCTCACAACCAGCCTCTTCCAATCTAAGAATCTGTTCCACACATCTGTCAGTATCTTCTGTAGGAACATTGGTCATGGACTGAATCAATATTGGATTACCACCACCTATAATTCGATCGCCGATATGAATAATTTTAGTATTGTCTCTGTACATTATATTGCCCTTTCATAGTAAAAACCCTTGTTTTATGGGATTTGTTCGATTTGTGTAACGCGTGTTGTTTAAATCATGATTATATTTTTGCCTATATGTATTTCTATGCAAACCCAGTAAACATCCGTGTTTTTTGAAAATACGTTATAAGTAAAATACTTATAATTTTTCAATCTGGTAATTTGAGCTTATGAATTTCAAAAAATGATTTTCTGTTCTTCAACTTTCCAATCAGCATTTTGGAACTGCAAAAACCACCTCCTATATTATATTACAATACCAGGCGTTACTGCATACGAAATCGAAAATTTTATTTTAAAAAATTCAAAACGCTCAACCACATCATATTGTTTTCCATAACAATTTTTCCATAACAATCGTTTCAACCTGTTTTCATAGCCTCATGTTTTTACCAACCGCATGTTATGCAAAATATTGACCGATTTGAATGTTACAATATTTTTTGTTTTTTCAACTGGTTTTGTGACCGTTTTGGAAAGCTTTAAAAATATTTTTCTCAAAACCCCCTCTGGCAACGACAGCATTGTCGCGGTTTTTAAGCATATTTAAGCACAATTTTTCTTCCTGACAAAAATGATGTTTTATTTTCAAAATTTCCTTTGACCGGCCAAAAAGTATTGACTGTGTCGGTCACCGTTTCTATATGATTCTGGTCAACGAATCTCTCATCTAATTTGATATTACTTTTTTATATCTTATTTCAGGATTAATCTTTCACTTCAATTTGATCTTCTTAGGTGCCCTATATCTAGAATACGATTATATTTAGAATTAAATTTCGTTTGATATTTATTTTTTACTCCTTTACAAATTATCATATGTATTTTAATATATTGGTTATCAAATCTAAAAAACATATTTAGGAGTTCTTATGCAAATCATTTCGGAATTTGTCTGGAAGAAAAATTCCAGATCTGTCAATGAAGATTCCCTTTGCATCTGTCATGTTCTTTCTAACGGCAAACCTCTTGTACTTGGGGCAGTTTGCGATGGTGTTGGCGGCATGCCTGATGGTGAATCTGCTAGTAATTATGTTATTAATCGTCTAAAGTGCACATTTAACAATCTTTCTTTGGACAGAATCAGATCAGTCAGATCTCTTTCACATCAATTAACCAGGTGTCTTTATACCTGTCATGAAGAAATCACCTCCGGTGCTACAACTGTAAGCCTGTGTCTTACCTACAATAATCGCTGTATTATCATGTCCTATGGCGATAGCAGGGTTTATATAGGTAGAAATAAGCTAAAACAGATTACAAAAGACCATTCAGACGCTTCAGGACATCTTACTCAAGCCATTGGCACTGGTAATTTCAGGAAACCTTTCATAAAAAACCTGTATATACGCCCAAATACTGTAATTATTATCTGTTCAGACGGTTTTTACAGGAAAAATCACACCGCTCTTACCCAGAATAACTTCTTTTTATCCTGTAAAACTGAATCAGAATGGAAAAACAAGCTTGAAGAAATGTATTTTAACGCTGTTAATCAGGGTGAAAAAGATAATTCAAGTGCTATTGCACTTAAATTCGTTAAATAAAGGAGGATTAGTGTGCAAATGGAATATGGATATACTATAGCTGAGCGCTATATTTGTAGAAAACCTTTAGGAAATGGAGGAAACGGGTCTGTTTTTCTGTGTTTTGATCAAAAGATTAATACCTTTTGGGCAGTAAAAGCCTGTAATAAACTCTCGAAAAATGAAATTTACGCATTAAAAAGCATCAACCATTACGCATTTCCCCGTATTGTGGACGTTATTTTTCAGGATAATACAGAATTTCTCGTTATGGACTATATTGATGGAGAGACTCTAAGCAGCTACTGCAGACACAATAGTGTGGAGGAAAAGCAGATTCTTAGATGGGGATTTAAAATCGCTTCTGCTCTCTCCTATCTTCATGAACTTAGCCCCGCAGTTTATTTCGTTGACTGTAAGCCTGACAACATACTGATTACGCCATCAGGCGATGTACGTATTGTGGATTTTGGAAGTATATATGTAGATTCTGACATAAAAGACGATTTTGCTGTTACAGGTACCCGCTTCTATGCTCCTGATGAACTTTCAAATGGTATTCCAAACGCATCTACGGATATCTATTGTCTTGGCATGACACTATACCGCCTCTTAACCGGTTCTTCTGTTGAGTACAGAAACTCCAGAGGATTACTCTGTCCGGAGCATATAAACAAGAATATATCTGTGCCTTCCTGTGAATTAATCAAAAAATGCACTCACAAGAATCCGCTTAAACGTTATCAGTCTATGGGGGATGTATCCAAAAGATTGCACGAATTGTCCCTAGCTAAACATACTACAAACTTCAGAAAGCCTAATTGGATGGGCCATATCGCAAAACTCATTGTCGCTACTGCGATTTTAGTATTAGCCGCAACCCTAAACTCCTCTTCTTTTGGCATAATACTGATTCTGTTCGCATTTTTACTATATTTATGCAGGAAACCTGTATATTATTCCCGTGAAACTAAAAAGTTTGTATATAAGAGTTCTATTGCAGTTATTTCTTCAATAATTATACTACTAACTATTCCATGTTTTGAAAGTAGCGCAAAAAAAGACGTTCCTTTATCGGAACGTCTTGATATAACTCTTTATGATAAATATTCCCGTAAACTTCTTATCAGACCTGGCGCAGTTTGGGATGTTAATGATGATATCCGCTTTTCTCTTCCCATTGATGAACTTAGTGAAGAACTGAATACAATTACAATCACTTGTGAGACCAGCTCTGGAATCAAATCATACAGTTTTAACTGCCGTTACAACACATCAGATAATTAGAAGAACCTCATAATGTCATTGAACATTACAAATATCATAAGGGCAAACAACAGCGCAAAACCAGCAAGATGAACTATTCCTTCTTTGTCTGGAGGAACAGGCTTTCCTCTGACTACTTCTATAAGCAGGAATATAAGTCTGCCGCCATCAATTGCCGGTATCGGCAACAAATTCATAACACCAAGATTAATACTAAGCAACATAGCTATATTAATCATATTGAGAAGTAATATACCAAAGCCGTATGGCTTCGATACTTCCTCAACATCTCCAATTATCTTTGCCATACCAATTGGTCCAGCTACATCATCCTTGCTTCCCTGTCCTTTTACTAACATCTTCAAACTCTTAACAGTAGCAACAAGTCCGTATCTGACTTCATATGCGGCATATTTGAATACGCTGCTATTATTACAGTCTATATAAGAAATATAGTTATTAAGGCCCATGAGATAACGGCCTTCTTCTTCGTAATACTTTGGAACGATTACAGTAGTCATCTCAACACCATCACGTTCAAAGGTAACCTCCATCGGATCACCTTCTTTATTTACGAAGGTATTAACGTACACTTCACGACCAACACATATTTTGCTTCCATTGATCTTTGTGATAACATCTCCTGCCTGAAGCCCCGCTTCCTTGGCTGGATATCCATCCATAAGATCCTGAACAACTGCTATATCTGATCCGCAGAACCATACGATTACAAGCGCAAGCAAATAAGCGAGAATAAAATTGAAAACAGGTCCGGCAACTACCGTTGATATTCTTGCCCATACAGGTGCATCCTTAAATTTCACCTGATTGGTGTCCTCATCAATTTCAATAATATTTTCGCCAGCTTCTTCTAAAACTATATCTTCATTTTCTCCTATAGTTTCATCAGAATCTTTTCCTTTTTTAACAGCACCAATGATATCCTCATCTGTCATGCCTCCAAATATACAGGCTCCACCAAGTGGTAACCACCTAAGCACGTAATAGGTCCCATTTTTATGAAATCCAAAAATCTTAGGCCCCATACCAATTGAGAATTCATCTACCTTTATTCCATTGAGTTTTGCCACAATCATATGTCCAAACTCATGAGACACAACGATTATGCAAAATACAAATATAAACCAAATAAGTGTGGTAATTGACATCTATATCACCTTATCTGACTGACATGAATTCACTGTCTATGTATTCATAGCAATCAGCCTCTGCCGCAAGAATCTGGTCAACAGTTGGATTATCGATAACCTGATGACGATTCATGGCATTTTCAATAATATCGTAAATCTGTAAGAATTTAATCTTATCATCTAAGAATAATGCAACGGCTTTCTCATTGGCCGCATTGAATACTGTTGGCATACTTCCACCTTCAGCAGCCGCTCTGTAAGCAAACTTAAGTCCAAGGAATGTATCCATATCAGGCTTATCAATTATGATGCTTCCAAGTTCAAAAAGATCAACTCTTGCACCGCCCATAGGTCTTCTGTCTGGATAGAACAATGCGTACTGAATAGGCAGTTTCATATCAGGTGTACCAAGCTGTGCAATAATTCCACCATCCACATACTGTACAGCAGAATGAATAATACTCTGTGGCTGTAATACTACCTGAATGTTTTCAGGCTCTACATCAAATAACCACTTGGCTTCAATAACCTCAAGTCCCTTGTTGACCAAAGTTGAAGAATCGATAGTAATCTTTCTTCCCATAGTCCAGTTAGGATGTTTAAGAGCCTCTCTCCATGTTATGTCAACTAATTCATCTCTCTTTTTGCCTCTGAAGGGACCTCCTGAAGCTGTGAGAAGAATCTTCTCAAGTCTGTTCTTAGGGAATCCCTGAAGCGACTGGAATATAGCACTGTGCTCACTATCTACAGGTAAGATTTTCACTCCCATCTTGGCTGCCAGTGGCATGATGATATGTCCTGCACATACAAGAGTTTCCTTGTTGGCAAGTGCGATATCCTTTCCAGCCTCAATTGCAGCAATTGTTGGTCTGATACCAATCATGCCTACAATTGCAGTTACAACCACGTCCACTTCTTCATCCTGACACAGTTCGATAAGTCCTTCCATGCCTGTAAGAACTTTAGTTGAAGTATCTGCGACTCTCAACTTAAGAAGTTCTGCCGCTTTCTCCTGGAACATGCAAACCTTCTTTGGAGAAAATTCTCTAATCTGAGCTTCCATGGCATCAACACTTCCTGATGCTGACATGCTCACTACCTGAAGATCGTCACTATATTCTCTTACAATATCCAAAGTCTGAGTTCCAATTGAACCTGTTGAACCCAGAATACAAATCTTTTTCATTTTAACGCCTTTGTTATGTTAACTTAATATAAGTAATGCCAAATAATAAATAATTGGTGTAGTTACGCAAATACTGTCCATTCTGTCCATAATACCACCATGTCCAGGAATCAGTTTGCTGTAATCCTTAATATCATGATCTCTCTTTATTGCAGATGCAGCCAGATCACCAATCTGTGAAATGACACTTCCAAAGCCTCCAATAAGAGCAAAGCCCCACACTACCTGACTCTGTTCGAATATTCCCAGCTTATATAATACTAATCCATAAATACATCCGATTATTGCAGCTCCGGCAATACCACCAATTGAACCTTCAATTGATTTCTTAGGGCTGACAATTGGTGCAAGCTTATGCTTACCGCAAGATACACCGACAAAATATGCACATGCATCACTTATTGAGCTTGCTACAAATACAAGTATTACAAGGAATTTTCCCTGCTTAAACTCTGTCATGATTGGATACAGATAAGACAACATAAATGGAGCATACATAAGGTTGAATACTCCCGCCATAATCTGACCAGTCTTAAATCTTGGATATGTGAATACGTAAACTGCCAGCTGGAACAATACTACCACGAGGAGAAGTATCGCATTTATCGTTGAAGCATACTGCTTTGGTCCCCACATGAGGTTTACATAAAACGCAATTATTGCTAAGTAACCAATAACTGTTGCAATGTTAACTGGTTTGCCCTTATCAAGCACTTCACAGGCCTTACTTAGTTCATAATAAGCGCCAAGTGCAATAAGCATCACTGTAATTCCCGCTACGTAGTCGCCAATTAACAGCACCACTATTCCAAAAATCGCAAGGCTTACGCCACTAATAATTCGTGTTCGCATCTTCCTACTCCGTCTTCAATCCACCGTATTTTCTATCTCTCTTGTTGTAACTGATAATTGCCTTTTCAAGTTCTTCTGCATTGAAATCAGGCCATGCCTTGTCGCAGAAATAGAATTCTGTGTAAGCACTCTGCCACAATAAGAAATTAGATATGCGCTGTTCTCCACAGGTTCTGATCAAGAGGTCTGGATCAGGATAATCCCCTGTATCAAGGAGACTTCCAAGTTTTTCCTGTGTTACTTCATCTATAGTCATCTCGCCACTACTTACAAGCTCGCACATTTTCTTGGCTGCTCTGGCGATTTCATCTCTTCCACCGTAATTGATTGCGATTGTAAAATGCAAACCTGTATTAGCTTCTGTTGCATCTTCAAGATCTGCAATGCTCTCCTGAAGGTCCTTATCGAGTCTTGACTTATCGCCAATTACTCTTACCTTCATATTATTTTTGTTGGCACGCTTCTTAGCTGTTGTCATGTAGTTTCTAAGAAGTTTCATAAGCGCAGAAACTTCATCGTCAGGTCTTGACCAGTTCTCTGTTGAAAATGCGTAAACCGTGAAGTATGACACACCGCGGTTGTAAATAATCTCGCACATATCCTCAACAACTTTTGCTCCCTGAACATGTCCTGCATTTCTAGGAAGTCCCTTTGCCTTAGCCCATCTTCCGTTACCATCAAGAATAATGGCAACGTGCTTTGGTACATTTAATTCTCCACTCACTCTGTTAACCTCTAAGTATCAAGTAGTACAAAAAGGGACACCTAAGTGTCCCTCATGTATATTACACTGTCATAATCTCTTTTGACTTGCTGTCTACTGCTGCATCAATTTCCTTGATGAATGAATCTGTGATCTTCTGAAGTTGTTCTTCAAGACCCTTGATTTCATCCTCTGATACATCTTCTTTTGCTAACTTCTTAAATGCATCATTACCATCACGTCTGATATTTCTGATTGCAACCTTTGCATCTTCACCCTTCTTCTTAACATCCTTGGCAAGTTCCTTACGTCTGTCCTCTGTTAATTCTGGGAAAACAAGTCTGATAACTGCACCATCGTTAGATGGAGTGATGCCGATATCTGACATCATGATTGCCTTCTCGATTTCCTTAATAAGTGATTTCTCCCAAGGAGCAATCTGGATCATACGAGCTTCTGGAACTGAGATGTTACCAACCTGCTGAAGTGGTGTTGGTGTTCCGTAATAATCTACTTTAATCTTATCAAGAACATGTGGATTTGCTCTACCTGCTCTGATTGTCTGATAATCTGATAATAAGAAGTCATATGCTTTCTGCATCTTCTCGTTGTAACTTTCTATTCTTGCGTCCATTTTTAACCCTCCAATATATTTAAACAGTAACCTTTGTTCCGTTTAATTTTCCTTTAATTGTATTAACGATACTGTTCTCTTCGTTAAGATCGAATACCCACATTTCCTTCTTGTTATCTCTTGCAAGAATTGATGCTGTCATATCAACTACCTGGAGATTCTTCTCGATAACTTCATCGATAGTAATAACATCATACTTCTTGGCATCTGGATTAGTCTTAGGATCTGAGTCATATACACCATCAATTGATTTAGCAAGAAGAATTACTTCTGCTTCTACTTCGATTGCTCTAAGTACTACGCCTGTATCTGTTGAGAAATATGGATGACCAGTACCACCTGCAAAGAAAACAACCTGTCCTCTGCTAAAGTACTTGTTAGCTCTGTCCTTGCTGAAAAGCTTGGTAAATGAGCCACATTCAAATGGTGTAAGAATGTTTGTCATCATTCCAACACTTCTAAAAATTTCTGAAACATATATGCAGTTCATGATTGTTGCAAGCATACCAATCTGATCTGCCTTAGTTCTGTCAATATTCTCGCTGCTTCTTCCTCTCCAGAAGTTTCCGCCACCGATAACGATACCTACTTCAATACCATCATCAACAAGCTGTTTAACCTGGAGTGCCACGCCTCTGACTGTTTCCTCGTCAAAACCATGCTTCTTATCACCTGCTAATGCCTCACCGCTTAGCTTAAGCATAATACGCTTCATACTTAATTACCTTCCCTTTTACTATATTAATCTCTAAAGAAAGCCGATGGGCTTACATCTGCATAACACTGTGAACACATACCTTCTACGGCAGCTCCACTGTTGATCTGTACAGCCTTTGACTTAATATTACCCATTACGATAGCAGTAGAATCAAGAATTACAGGTCCGTGAACATCGATGTCACCCTTGATAGCACCTGATATTACTGCGCTTGTAGCATAGATATTACCTTTAACAATAGCTTTTGAGCCAATCTTGATTGGTCCTGAGCTTATCATGTCACCATTGACACTGCAGTTTGCTGCAACGATTGTAGCAGCCTCACAGCTTCCACTGACACCGCCTGTGATATTGAGCTCACCCATAACTTTGATGTTACCAATGACCTTACCCATAACATCCAAGGATCCGGTTGAAACAATATCACCGCTTACTGACATATTGGCTGTAATAACACCAAGCTCATCTGTTGGCTGTGGGATTGGTTCTGGTTCCGGCTCATATACTGGCTTTGTTGGCTCATATTTGTATACAGATTCTTCTCTGTATACTGGCTCTTCTTTATATGAAGATTCATATTTGCTGTCATCATACTTGAATGATGAGTACGCCTTTTCCTCTGCGCTTGCTATTGAAGCCTTAGCCTGTGCTGCCTTTGCTGCAAATGCGTATTCCTCGGATGAAGGCTTAGCCATCTTCTCTGGAATATCATCATATTTCTTTTCTGATTCCTGTGCATTGGCTGCAATCTGGTCAAGGAATGAACCAAGAGCTTCCTCTATTACTGGTTCGCCTTCTTCCTCTTCATATTCGATTCCCATCGATTCTTCAGCTGCAGAAAATACGTCTAATTCGCTTACTGGTTCTTCTTTCGCATTTTCCCCAGTAATCTCACTTACTGCAAGTGATAAATCTTCTTTAAGATCTTTAAAAAATCCCATTAATCTTCCTCCTCATCACCAGTGAGGTGCCATACGGTCTCCGTGTTAGGACCAATTGGTAATATTACTGTTTTTTCTTTCTTCATGATTCCTTCGATAATTCCTGGCAGCGCCTGCACTGTAGCATATTTGTCTGCTGCATCATGCATAAGTACCACGCAGTTATCGAATTTATCTATTCCAGACAAGACATTGTATGTAATAGTTGCCTTGCTTGGGGTAGGATTGCTGGCATCCTGACTTGATATATTCCAATCAAAATACTCATAACCCTGATCATGGATCTTTGCGAACAAATCACCCATGGATACTGTACTAACACTGTTGCTTGAACCACCTGGGAATCTGTACAAAGTAGCATTGACTCCAGTAGTCTCTTTGATCAACTCATGTATATCTTCCACATCCTTCAGGAACGCTTCTTCATTGGCGTATACCTGTTTGTAAACATGTGTATAAGAATGCATACCGATTGAATGACCTCTGTCTACAATCTCCTTGTACCACTCAGGATGCTTGTCCTTCTGAATACCAGTTACAAAGAATGTTGCCTTAACACCGTAAGAATCAAGGATGTCAAGAATCTCTGTGGTATATGGACTAGGCCCATCGTCAAAGGTAAGATAAACCTTCTTGTATCCTTCAGGACATTCTGCTTCGCTCTCATAAGCCTTTGTCTCAATCTGCATCGTCTGAGTATCAGCAGCCATCTGGTTCTCACCAATCTCCTTAGACATCTCTTCTAAAGATTCATGAGCTGTCTCTTTAAGAAGGTACGATAATTCCATCTGGTCAATCTGTCTTGTCAGGTCATCAACACAGTCATTTAAGTCACTCATTCTGTTCATTGTATAAACACTAATCACAGTTGGTGTAATAAGCAGAATGACAAATATCGTTATTAAATATATCTTTATACGCTTGATGCGCTTTCGTCTGCTTGCAGACAAAGTAGTTTCACTCATATAATTCTCCATTCCGCATGGCGGAAATCCAAAGCACTATGCACAGCACTCCAACCTTAATTATACAAACGAAACGTATTTTTGGCAACTAAGTTATTTAAACTGATTCTGGTCAGGGTTGTATCTGTAGTCAATTGACCCCAATATGGATACTATCTCCTGTTTATCAATATCCAGCCTGTCACACATCTCATCTAAAGATGAGAATTCATCTCTCAGTTTTAAGTTTACATAACTAAGTAACATCATTGGATCACTTGGTATCATATCTAACCTCTTTCTATACATAAACAGAGTGGTGATTTGATGCCCTCACCACTCTGTTATTTTACTATATTTTTAATGCTAATTCATCTGGTTGTTGGCTACCAATTCATATAGTTGTTAGTTCCGTCTCATATAGATGTTAGTTCCGTCTCATATAGATGTTGGTTTTACATCTATCAGTCAATACCTGCAGCCAACTGACCATCTTTAACATCAATCTTTATCTTGTCTCCCGGTGCAACCTTACCCTCCAGTATGATTCGGCCAGCAAGAGTTTCTACATATTTCTGCATATATCTCTTAAGTGGTCTTGCACCATACACTGGATCATATCCATGGTCAACAATATACTTCATGGCTTCATCCGTAAGAACAATCTCAAGTTCTCTGTCTTCAAGTCTCTTATTAAGATTCTTAAGAAGAAGTGTGATAATTCCCGAAATATTGTCCTTGGTAAGAGGTTTGAACATAACAATTTCATCAAGTCTGTTCAAAAACTCCGGTCTGAAGTGACCCTTGAGTTCCTCATTTACCGCTTCTTCTGCCTCTTCTGTTATATTGCCATCTTCATCGATTCCTTCAAGAAGATAATGAGCACCAATATTGGATGTCATGATAAGAATTGTATTCTTAAAGTCGACCACACGCCCCTGCGAATCCGTTATTCGACCATCGTCTAACACCTGAAGCAATGTGTTGAATACATCCGGATGTGCTTTCTCTACCTCGTCAAACAGTACAACTGAATAAGGCTTTCTTCTTACAGCCTCTGTAAGCTGTCCACCCTCTTCATATCCAACATATCCTGGAGGCGCTCCTATAAGTCTGCTTACGGAGAATTTCTCCATATATTCACTCATATCCAGTCTGACCATGTTGTTCTCATCATCAAACAGGCACTCTGCAAGGGATTTGGCAAGTTCTGTCTTACCTACACCAGTTGGTCCCATAAACATGAATGAACCGATTGGCTTTCCTGGATCTTTAATTCCAGCCTTACTTCTTATAATTGCTTCAGTTATCTTGGTAACACCCTCATCCTGTCCGATAACTCTCTTATGAAGTTCCTCATCAAGATGAAGTGTCTTATTTCTCTCAGACTCGTTGAGCTTTGAAACTGGAATTCCTGTCCAACGGGATACTATTCTTGATATCTCGTCTTCTTCAACAGCCTTGTGAACAAGTTCAAGATTTCTGTTCTCATTGTCCTGTTTAACCGCTTCCAGTTCTTTTTCTATTTCAGGCAGTTTTCCATAAGTAAGTTCAGCAATCTTCTCAAAATCGCCATTTCTTTCAGCTATGCTGATTTCTGTCTTGATTGCTTCGCGAACTTCTCTGAGCTCATTTTCCCTGTCAACACCATTCTTCTCATTGTCCCATCTGGCGTTAAGAGCCTCCAGTTTTTCCTTGAGAGCTGCAAGTTCTTCTCTAAGATTCTGTAATCTCTCTATACTCGCCTTATCCTCTTCTTTGGCCAAAGCAGTCTCCTCAATGGAAAGCATGTTGACTTTTCTCTGAAGTTCATCAATTTCTGTTGGCTTCGAATTCATCTCTGTCTTAACTAGAGCACATGCCTCATCCACCAGGTCAATAGCTTTGTCTGGAAGAAATCTGTCTGCAATATATCTATGTGATAATACTGCTGCCGCAACTAGCGCATTGTCCCTAATTTCGACACTGTGATATACCTCGTATCTCTCCTTGAGTCCTCTCAGGATTGATATTGTTTCCTCTACGGTTGGCTCATCAACCATAACCGGCTGAAAACGTCTTGCAAGGGCAGCATCCTTCTCTATATACATACGGTACTCATCAAGAGTTGTGGCACCTATACAATGAAGTTCACCTCTGGCAAGCATAGGCTTAAGCATATTGCCTGCATCCATAGCCCCATCAGTTTTACCCGCACCAACTATAGTGTGAATCTCATCAATGAACAGGATTATTTCTCCCGCACTACTCTTTACCTCATCAAGAACTGCCTTGAGTCTTTCCTCAAACTCACCTCTATACTTCGCTCCTGCTACCAGTGCCCCCATATCAAGCGAGAAAAGCTTCTTGTCTTTAAGGTCATCTGGTACATCTTTGCTGGCAATTCTCTGTGCAAGGCCTTCTACGACTGCTGTCTTACCAACACCCGGCTCACCTATTAGTACAGGATTGTTCTTAGTCTTTCTGGACAGAATTCTGATTGCATTTCTTATCTCATCATCTCTGCCGATGACTGGATCCATCTTGCCCTTCTTAGCTCTGTCAACCATCTCTATACCATACTTGGCCAGCACGTCATAGGTAGCTTCAGGATTATCTGAAGTAACTCGCTGATTACCCCTTACTGTCTGAAGCGCCATCAGGAATCTTTCTCTTGTGATTCCATACTCATCCCAAATAGCTTTTATCTCTCTATTTGGATACTTGATCATAGCAAGGAAAAGATGCTCAACTGCAACGTATTCATCACCCATGGCTTTCATCTCATCTTCTGCCATAGTGAGAACTTTATTAAGATCCGAGCCTACATATGAATTGCCCCCCTGGACCTTGACTCGTTTCTCTATAGCCTTTTCACTTCTGTCTATGAAATGCTCGACATTGATTTCCATCTTTTCAACAAGACTTTTTATCAGGCTGTCTTCCAAAGTCAGAAGAGCATACAGCAAATGTTCTTCTTCTATCTCCTGATTTCCGTACTTTGTTGCGAGGCTTTCGCATTCTGCAATCGCTCTCATGGAAGCTTGTGTAAACTTATTAATATTCATAGGTGTACACCCCCTTTTTTATCACGCCTGCGTCCTATCAAGCTTGATCTTTTTTGTGGATTTCTTCTTTCGAATTCAATATACCACTCGTATTTCTAATATCAATTAAGAAAGTATAAAATAATTATTCATTTTTCAGAAACAACTGTACCATCCAGCAAGCATTTTTCCACTTTCAATGGTACCTCTTTCTTATCTCAAAACATAACTATCCACAGGACCAAGATAAGATGCTGGTAAAGCAACATCTTCGCGCCACAATGTAACCTTATCAAAAGATACGTTAGGGCTCTGTGCATAAACGTAAAGATGATTCTCACCTAGCTTGCATTCGACCCTGGCAGTAATTCTTCTTACGTTATCAAGAACGCCCATGCACCACTGTGGGCAGGTATGGCCTGCATAGAAATCAGGATTTACTGCGTTCAAAAGAACCTTCTCACCATCATTAACTGATACAGCAAGAAGCATGTCTTGACCCATAGCAACCGGATTTCTTGCAAGTACATCCACCTCGATGTTGTAAGTACCACCATCCTTTGAGATGAAGTCGTATCTGATATATGGAGACTCAGCCTTTCCCGTGTAATCAGCTGTCACAGGGAAGCACTTAACGGCTCCACGCATTCTTCCAAGATATTTAACACGTTCATAGCAGCCGCCATCAACACTGATTGCTTCTTTGTAATGACAAGCCTCCATGCTGATAATTCCATTATGCTCCATGAAATATCCAGCAGGTCCCGAAGGAACCGGAGCTGCTACTACAGCAAGCTTACCTACAGTAACATCGCCACTGTCAAATGTGACTTTCACGTCTATGTTGGCCTGCTCTTCTCCCGTAAGTTTGCTCTTATCACAAGTCACTTTAATCACTGCTCTAGGCTGAACACTAGTCTTGATGTGTCCTGTAGCTCCTTCAAGTGTTACCCAGTCCTTGTCAGCAACGACTTCGTAAGAAAAATCAATATCACCGCGGCTGTCCAGATTGATAATTGCAAAATCTCTGTCACCACGAACCATATCATTATTTACAACAGGGTTAGGATACTGCCAATGAGTACCCATGTGCCAACGGACATCTCCAGCAAATCCCACCATTATCTTTGGCTTGTGGATTGGCTTAACTCTTGTGATTACAGGATATCCCCAATCGTAGTCGTCCCAGGTCTTAAAACCTGTGAAGCCAGAATCCAGCATATGGTTCCATTTGCCGCCAAGCTGTTTATTGTATTCATCTATAATTTCCTGCATGCGGTCAATTCGCTTCTCAACAAGATTTGCATAATTGTTAGCTGCAAGACTTCTGTTCTTTGCAAAGAATTCAGACAGACCTGACTCAACCTGCATAAGCAGAATATTCATACTTCCAACCATCTGATAATAAAAGAGACTGTCATATGCCATCTTGCATTCATCCTTGAGTTCAAGATGAAGCTTCTCTGCAATAGCAACGAGTTTTCTAACTTCCGTGGCTACTCTTTCACCCTCTCTGAAATTAACAGGATTATATACCTGATTATTAAGAGCCTCAGGCTTACGAAGGATGTTGTAACGTGTAACACCTTCCATAAGAACCTTAAGAAGTCTCTTATGACCTTCCTCTAACTGTTTGTGGAAATGCGCATCAATCCATTCGTCCACAAAAGTATCAATCATGTTCTTCTGGCCCCATGTCTCGTAGTCATAAGCTAAAGACATGAAGTATGTGAGTGGGTACTCATTGCCCTTAAGATCACCAACATTGACAATCCACTGACGTCTTACACCGTATTCATAGGCCTGTGTAAGCTGTTCCCAGGTCTTTGTAAGACGGCTTGTATTCTGCCACTCGTAGCTGATTGGACCGCCATGGTAATCAAAATGATAGTACATGCCGTATCCGCCTGGGTGACTACGTTCTTCTTCCTTCGGAAGTCCACGGGTGTTAGCCCAGTTATCATCACTTAAGAGGAAAATGACATCCTTAAGTTCATCCCAGTCCTTGAGACCTTCGCAGGTTTCATCACCGTAGTAGTAATCCTCAACCTCTTTGTAAATAGCCAGAACTCTTGGAACCTTGGTAAGGTCCTCATCCACTGTTTCCTTAAGTATCTTATGCTGAACTAAAATTGCATCCTTAACCACTTTGATGTTGTCTGCCATAGTGGCATCTTCACCAAGAAGCTTAGAGTCCGCCTCACCTCTCATACCAATGGTAATGAGATTCTCGAAGTCTTTGTTACGAAGCATACCATCTTTCCAAAATTCTGATATTGCTTCACTGTTATTTATAAAATTCCATGCATTGCTTTCGCCATACTGCTTATATATCTTCTGCCATTCTTCTCCAGCACGGCACAGTGGTTCATGATGAGAAGTTCCCATGATGATACCCAGTTCGTCTGCAAGCTTTGCATTGGCAATTCCAGGGCCATCCTCTGAGAAAATTGACGACCACATAGCTGGCCATAAGAAATTACCTCTCATTCTTAAGAGGAATACAAAGAGCTTCTCATAACAATCTGCTGTAAATCCTCCAAAGTGTTCATTGCACCAGTTACCAAACGCTGGCCATTCGTCATTGATAAAGAATCCTCTGTACTCAATGGAAGGCTCTTTGGAGATAAATGAGTCACCCACCTGGCTCATGGCACGATCTTTCAGAATCGTCTCGTTGGTTAACATAACGTTATCATTCTTAACTGGGAGACTGTCGCCCATATACACAAGTGATGTAACTCCACAGGCTTCTGATATAGAAAACATTCCGTAATTAGTTCCACGCTTGTCTGAGCCTGCAACAATAAGCACTTGACCATTGCAGTCAAGATTATCAGCACCAATATCAGCCCCTGCCTCTTTCATTGCAGTTGCAGCTACCTCGTTTAACTGAAAGGCTTCTTTTCTTGTAGAAACGACATTTGTGTCAATCATGCCCTTGTCCGCTAATTTACTGAGGATATCACTCTTTCCAATAGTTGCAAACACCATCACTCTGTCACTAATACATTCTTTGAGATTTCTTCTAATTGCTGGCTTGTTACCACAAGCCATCTCAATATCGCTAGCAACATACTCTGCTATCTTAAGTACGCCACTATAACAAGTTTCTTCAACAAGTATTTCTGCTGGTATTCCATTTTTAATAATTTCAAAATTCATAAACCACCTCTGTTATGTAAACCTTTTGCTATAATTATTTAATCCCCTTAAGTTCCCATAAAACTCATCTATTTCTAACCTAACAGTCTCTTAAGTTCCTGATACAATTTTCCAACTGGCAATCCAACCACATTGTAGTAGTCACCATCTATCTTCTCAATATGCTTTGCGAAGTATCCCTGGATTCCATAGGCCCCAGCCTTATCCAGTGGATCCCCTGTATCCACATATTCCTGAATTTCATCATCAGAAAGTTCATACACTGATACGTCTGACTTATCGTAGAAGCTGTATTCTCCTACTCTTCCATCCTCTGCCATAAAGATAAATGTTACACCCGTGTACACGCTGTGGACTTTACCCGACAGTTTCCTTAACATATTCGCTGCATCAGCTTCGTCCTTTGGCTTCCCAAGTATCTCATTGCCAATCGCAACCACGGTATCAGAACCAATGATTATCAGATCCTGGTCCTGAGCAATATCCGAATGCTCTTCGTTGTAGCATTTTATTGAAGATGCTACATCCATAGCCTTTTGTCTGGACAGTTCCACACACACTTCAGAAGGAATTGTACTGGTTATAATCTCTTCACAGCCCGATGGACATATGTCAAACTCCAGTCCAATCTGTTCTAACAGTTGTTTTCTTCTTGGTGAGGCAGATGCCAAAATAAGTTTATACTTAATATCCATATACGTCTCCGCCACCTATACTATCGATATCCACCAGATAATTATTAGTATCCTGCGCATCGATATATACTCTGATTGATTTGCCTATATACTGCTGTGGATCATCATCAATCCATACGTTTTTACTCTGGAAGTTTGCCCTTGATGTAATAATTCCCTCATCCTCATATTTAACACTAAGTATGTATGGATGACGTTTGTTAACTGATACAGAATAATTTTGACTTATTCCATTTATTACACCCCAGACTCCGCTTCCTGCTTCTCTTAGTTTTTTCTCTCTGATTATAGCCTTGCGCATCATAACAAAAGGAATGATTCCAGCCGTCATAAAAATCAAGCCAAATCCTCCAAATGACAAGCCGAATATCAGACTAAAATTACCAATATAAAATGAAGTAGGATCATACTGATTGACAAGAACCTCTATCTGATCTCCTTCTCGCATTCCTGAATTATAATATCCATATCTGACATTGTAATAATCCTGGCCTTCAAAAGAATAATCGATATATACCTTATGATCATCATTATGTCTGTAAATCTCTACTATTGTTGCTGTAGTAGGAACGTAATCCTCTTTATTTACTTTGCCAAATGCAATTGCAAATACAATTCCCAGTACGAAAAATAATGTTCCTATTCCGCCAAATATTACAAACAACAACTTCTCTAATGCATGATTATCTGCTCTCATTATAATCTCCAACTTTTCACAAATTATTTATGCCGAAACTTACTATCAGAAAACCTCCGACATATCTCATTTATTATAGCAAAAATGCGATGTATATTATAGGCATTTATGTTAGAATATAAGGGTACTTAATTTTCATTTTTTGAGAGAAAAAACATGGATATTTTTGATTTTATGCGTGAATCGAATAAAGACAAAGAGTCTCCATTGGCAGCAAGACTTCGCCCTACTACTTTGGATGAAGTTGTGGGACAGAGCCATATAATAGGCAAAGATAAACTGCTTTATCGTGCGATTAAGGCCGATAAGTTAAGTTCTGTCATTTTCTATGGACCTCCTGGTACAGGCAAGACAACTCTTGCCAAGGTTATAGCCAATACTACCAGCAGTGAATTCAAACAGATTAACGCGACTACTTCTGGCAAAAAAGATATGGAAGATGTGGTTGCAAAAGCCAAAGACGATCAGGGTATGTATGGTCGCAAAACCATTCTATTCATCGATGAGATTCACCGTTTTAACAAAGCCCAGCAGGATTATCTTCTTCCTCATGTAGAAGACGGTACAATTATCCTTATAGGAGCTACAACCGAAAATCCATATTTCGAAGTTAACGGCGCTTTAATAAGCCGTTCTCATATATTTGAACTTAAACCGCTTTCAGTTGATGATATAAAAACTCTGATTCTTAGAGCAGTTACTGATACAGAAAAGGGTATGGGAATTTACAATGCTCAGATTACAGATGATGCCCTTGACGGACTTGCTCATATATGCGAAGGTGATGCACGACATGCGCTCAATGCAATCGAGCTCGCCATCATGACAACTGATAAGTCAGAGGATGGTATTATTCATATTACAACACCTATTATCGAGGATTGTATTCAGCGTCGTGTAATGCGATTCGATAAAACTGGCGATAATCATTATGATACTATTTCCGCTTTTATTAAAAGTATGAGGGGATCAGATCCAGATGCAGCAATCTATTATCTTGCAAAAATGATTGAATCTGGCGAAGATGTAAAATTCATTGCCCGTAGAATTATAATATGTGCAAGTGAGGATGTTGGAAATGCGGACCCACAGGCATTGCAGGTTGCTGTTGCTGCCGCTCAGGCAGTTGAACGAATTGGCTGGCCTGAATCAAGTATTATTCTTTCTCAGGCAGTTGCCTATGTTGCTACTGCTCCAAAGAGTAACGCCAGCTGTGTTGCCATCGAAGAGGCTATTAACACAGTACATGAAACTGGAAATCTAATTATTCCTACTCATCTTCAGGATGCTCATTACAAGGGCGCTGCCAAGTTAGGACATGGCGTTGGTTACAAATATGCTCATTCCTACAAGAATAACTATGTTAAGCAGCAGTATCTTCCTTATGAGTTATCTGGTACAGAGTTCTACAGACCATCTAACAACGGATATGAAGTAAAGATAAAAGAACATATGAAACGTATCAAATCTGAAGCTGAAGAATAAATACATTTTAAAATGATTCAACAAAGGAGACACATCACATGGAAAAGATTATGCGCAAAAAAGCAATTACCTACAGTTTACTTATGAGTGTAAGTATCAGTTTATTCCTGTCACTCTTTGGACTTGGAATATCTGGTCATTTTACAATTCCTGGATGGATTGTATCATTTGTATTATCAACTATTATCTCAATTATTATAGGCTTTATTGTTCCTATGAAAAAAATCACAATGGCTTTGGAAAACAAGCTTCCTTCAAAGCCAGCTGTTTTCTTTGTAAGCGCACTCATTTCCGATGTAATATACACTCCTATTATTTCAGCATCTATGGTTGCACTGGCAGCAAGAAATGCTCCTGTTCCATTTGGAATATTGTACTTACGTTCTGTAATTCCTTGCTTTATAGTATGTTATTTTGTAATCCTCATTTTCCAGTTTGCATATAGAAAAATTCTTATGCCACCAATGCCTCCAAAACAGGCTGATACAGAATAATTTGATACGATTATTAAATACTGAACAATTACAAACATTACAAAAACGGGCCTTATGATACCTCATAAAGCCCGTTTTTATTACTTGTTTATTCTAAAACATATTGTGGATTACCAATCCTCTTTTCAAATTCATCAAGTGGCAATGGCTTGTCAAATAAGAATCCCTGAACTACTGCGCAGTTCCATTCTTTCAGCATATCACACTGCTTTCTGGTCTCAACACCTTCTGCCAGTGATACCATACCAACTTCGTTGATCAAATTGACAACGTTCTTAACCATGCTTCGATGCTTATCCGTCTTGGTATCCAGATCATCAAGAAAGGATTTATCCATCTTAATGACATCTGTATCAAACTCGGCAATCATATTGAGAGTTGAATATCCCGATCCAAAATCATCTAAAGAAGTGTGTATTCCCGCCTTCTTCATATCATCGATGAACGCATGAACATCCTCGTAATCATTGTATGAGTACATCTCTGTAAGCTCTATCTCAATGTTGTTGTGATCCACCTTGTAGCTGTCGATTACAGAAATAATTCGACTACTAAGCATCTTGTCATGAATATGATGCTTTGAGAAATTGACAGAAATCTTGCCTGGATCAATTCCTCTGTTTTTCATATCTACAATGTCTTGACAAACCCTGTCAAGCATATAGAAATCAAGCTTTGTGATTGTTCCATCCGATTCGAGTATTGGAATAAACTCCATCGGCGGAATAAATCCCTCTTCCTTCTTCCATCTGCAAAGTGCTTCTGCACCGCATAATTTATAATCGCCAAGAGAAACCTTAGGCTGATAAAATGCGACAAACTCATTGTTCTTAAGAGCAATAGGGAAATTATTCTTAATCTCCTTAAACTTTCTTTCTCTCTCAAGCATGTATGACTGATACCATACATAATCATCTGTATCCGGAAGTCTTGACTGACCGTAAGCAACTGTAGTACTGTGCATAATCTCATACATGGTGTCGTTCTCATTTATGGCATACACGCCACCTCTGAGCTTTGGTCTAAACTCAACTGCATCGCCATTGGCATTAATCGTAAATGCGATATGTCTGAGCGCATCATCATGTTCAATAACGTTGATTTTCTTAACCAAAGCAAGGAAATTATCTCCGCCAAGTCTGACAAAGATTTCATCTTTATCAAGTCCGCTCATAACTACTTTTCCAAACTTAATAAGATACTCATCTCCGACTTTCGCACCGTATTTCTCATTGACCCATCTGAAGTTCTTAATGTTAAGATATGCTGCAGTATACTGATGAATCGTTTTGTCAGCAATATGTCTTCCCACAAAACGTGCAAGTGCTGTCTTGTTTGGAATACCAGTCTGCATATCTGTCATGTTGGCTATCTCAAAAGAAGTATAAGCACGACCTCGGCCAAGCGCTATATACATAAAATCAACCAATATATTCAGAATCTCACGTTCTTCATCACTCCAGACCATGTCCTTGGATTTGAACAGTTTAAGTACCAGACTACCTCTGTTTGGTGTACGGTATTCTTTTTCGATATAATTCCTATCATCTGCCTTGGCATCTTCAATAACGATGTATTCATCTGTCCCATGAACACCTTCACGATAAGTCGAATCAGGTGGTGAATTGTATTCAACGGTCCACTTAACAACACCAATCTCTTTTAAAAGCGGATGTCCAGAAGTCTTAATAGCCTCGAATGTCTCATCCAGTGACTTAACATTGACTAATTTAGCAATAAACTCTCCCCAAATTTTCTGTTTATTCGCCATACGATCCCTCACGCATTTTCGGACTTCCTGTCCTAACACAACTAGTTAACAAATTAGTCTTGAACTCTTATACCCTTATTAGGTTTATTATATCATACTTTTTTATTATTCGCATTTATCAAAACTATAGCAGCTATTACCATTATGACTCCTACGTATGTAATAAGCGTAGGCTTCTCTGCAAATGCAATCCATCCAACAAAAGTTGCCACTACCGGCTCAATACAGGCTACAATCGCAGCCTTTCCCGGCTCCATCATAGACAAACCAGCTGTATAGAAAATATAAGGCAGGAAAGTTGTAATAACTATCAGTGCAATGCTATACAAAAAGCCTCCATTGCTAGAGAGAGCTTCAAACATATGTCTGATATTGATAAATGGTAAAACTCCAATGCTTGCAAATACGAACGTATACAGAGTTATGTTAACTGAGCTGTATCCTTTATCTGCTGAAATTTTTCCAAATATACTATATAAGGCATAGCCAATGCCTGCCCCCAGTCCAAACATCAGGCCTTTAGCATCTAACACCATACTGCCTGTAAATGCACCTGTAACTACTCCACATCCAACAAAGGCCAATATCAATGCAATAACCTTCTTAATCCCCAGTTTTTCTTTAAACACCGGTACACTTATCAGCATGACAAATATTGGTGCGGTATACAACATAATGGCCGCTACCGAAAGTGATGTATAAATGATTGTATTAAAATAGCAGAAATTGAAGAATACTACACTTACAATTCCAGTGCCTATAAATACCCATATATCTTTTAGTTTTATCTGTATTGCCTGTTTTGCAGATACGTTGCTCGGTTTACATAACAGCGGCAATCCTATCAGTGTCAATATAACAGTTACAAAACTTCTTATTGCAACTATATCCATTGTCACCAGGCCCATATTATTAAGGGGACGTACGAGTAATCCCATACATCCCCACATTGTACCTGCAATCAAAACATATATTATGCTTTTAATGCTTTTCATAGTTTTTCCTTTTTGCATAAGTCCATATTATTCTGTGGACACGCCCTAGCTTACAACTACTTTATGCAAGCCTTAACTGCCTCTGCAACACGTGTTGCCACATCTGGGTTGAAAGCTTCTGGAATAACATTTTCCTCTGTAATCTGATCATCTGGAATTGTTCCAGCGATTGCAAGAGCTGCTGCAAGTTTCATTTCTTCTGTAATCTGCTTTGCTCTTCCATCAAGTGCACCTCTGAAGATACCTGGGAAAGCTACTACGTTGTTAACCTGATTAGGGAAATCACTTCTACCTGTACCAACTACACGAGCACCTGCTGCCTTAGCTTCGTCTGGCATAATTTCTGGAACTGGGTTAGCCATAGCGAAAATGATAGCATCCTTGTTCATAGACTTAACCATTTCCTGAGTAACTGTACCTGGTGCAGATACACCGATGAAGATATCAGCATTCTTCATAACGTCTGCAAGAAGTCCCTGCTCATCGTTAGGGTTTGTAATCTCAAGCATTTCCTTCTTAGACCAGTTGAGGTCTGTTCTTGCTGAGCTGATTGCCCCCTTTGTATCGCAAAGGATTGCATTCTTAAATCCATAGTTTAAAAGAAGCTTTGTAATAGCACATCCTGCTGCACCTGATCCGTTAACAACGATCTTACAATCTTCTTTTTCCTTCTTAACAACCTTAAGTGCATTGATAATACCTGCAAGTACTACTACTGCTGTACCATGCTGATCATCATGGAATACTGGAATATCAAGTGTCTCCTTAAGTCTTCTCTCTATTTCAAAACATCTTGGTGCAGAAATATCTTCGAGGTTGAATCCACCGAATGTTGGTGCAAGATATGTTACAGCCTTGATAATTTCTTCTGTGTCCTGTGTATCAAGACAGATAGGTACTGCATTAACACCACCGAACTCTTTAAAAAGAACTGCCTTACCTTCCATAACTGGCATAGCTGCTTCTGGTCCAATGTTACCAAGACCAAGAACTGCACTACCGTCAGATACAACGGCGATTGTATTAGACTTCCATGTGTACTTGTAAGCTGCTTCCTTATCCTCTGCAATAACCTTACATGGTTCTGCAACACCTGGTGTATATGCAAGTGCAAGATCTTCTCTTGTCTGTACCTTGCTCTTAGCTGTTGTATCAATCTTACCCTTCCACTCTTCGTGGAGCATCAAAGCCTTTTCTGCGTTTGTCATGTCTTTTTCTCCTTTATATGTACCCCTGCGCAATGCAGGGTAATTGTTCACACTGTGACTATTTTATAATAACCGCCTAATCTATTCAATATGTTGTTGTGTGTGTTCTGTTATTTATACACAAACTCCGTCACTGTACAATTATCTACGCCGAATTTAGCATACTCTTCATTGGTCATCTCTTCAAAGTATGATTTGATTACTCTGCAGATTCCATTGTGAGCTACAAGAATTACAGTTCTTGGATCTTCCTTCAGTCTGTCTAACAGATTGTATATGCGCTGAGCCATCTGAAACATGGACTCTCCGCCTTCATATCTGTTTAAAAACTGCTGCTTGGCCGCCTCGAATTCTTCTCCATGTCTTGGAGTCCCTTCGTACTTACCAAAATTCTGTTCTAAAAGTGCTGGTTCTTCAATAGCTGGGATACCTGTCATTTCTGATATATGAAGAGCTGTATCTTTAGCCCTCATCAGGGGTGAATACAATACAACATCAGCCTTCAGTCCCTGCTCAAGTATCTTCTTCCCTGTTTCTATTGCCTGCTCATGGCCTTTCGCTGTCAATGGAATATCTGTTGCACCACATATTTTATTGGCAACATTCCACTCACTTTCCCCATGTCTTACAAAAAATATTCTCTTACTCATATGACTTTCTACTAGCCAAGTTTCTTCTTGGCATATTCCTTGATTATTTCTTCTTCGCAGAAATAAGTCTTAACGCCCTTAACATCCTGATATGTCTCATGGCCCTTACCAATCAGTGCCACAATATCCCCTGGTTTTGCAATATCCATCAGGTGTTCAATCGCTTCCTTACGATCAATGATTACGTCATACTTTCCACTAAATGCGTCTATACCAACTGCGATATCTCTGTTGATATCCTCAATTTCTTCATAACGTGGATTATCCTCTGTAAGAATAATCATATCTGCGTACTTTCCTGCTGCAGCACCCATGTCGTATCTTCTCTGCTTTGGCTTGTTACCACCGCCACCAAAGAGACAGATAAGTCTGTCAGGCTTATATCCCTTAAGCATACTTAAGAGGCTCTCTGTACTAAGGGCATTGTGAGCATAATCGATAATGAATGTTGCGATTGGAGCTGCCTCTCTGATTACCTGAGTTCTACCCTTTACAGTTGTATTACGAAGTCCCTTGGCAATATCCTCATCACTGATACCACATGATTTTGTAATAGCAATGGCAATGAGCGCATTTTCAGCATTGTATCTTCCTGGCATAGGTAAGATAAACTCACCTTCTGCGATTCCCTTAACATGCATCTTTGAACCAAGCAAATCTGGCTCCCAGATGTCTTCGAGCTTATCACAACTAAGGCTTGCATCCTGTCTTGTGGAAATTGTAATCAGTTTTTCTGATGCCACACCAGCCTTTGCAAGCTCACAACCATGCTCATCGTCTATATTGACTACAGCAGTCTTTGTCTGTTTGAAGATCTGCTGCTTATATTCATAGTACTCTTCAAAGCTTTCATGCTCGCCTGGTCCAATATGATCAGGTGAGATATTTAAAAATGCGCCATACTCAAACTCAATTCCAAATGTTCTAAACATCTTAAAGGCCTGGCTGGATACTTCCATAACACAGTGTGTACAGCCTGCCTCAACCATCTGTGCAAAAAGATGATGAAGTTCATAAGACTCTGGTGTTGTAAGCTTGGACTCTACCTTCTTATCACCAATAAGAGTACCGATTGTTCCAATCATACCCGCCTTATTGCCTGACGCATCAAGGATACTCTTAATCATATGAGCTGTTGTTGTCTTACCCTTTGTTCCTGTAAGTCCGATGATGGTAAGCTTCTTTGCCGGATTACCAAACCATGTTGCTCCCAGTGCAGCTAGTGTTGTACGAGCATTGGCAACCTTCACAACTGTCATGTTGTATGGAATATATGTATCTCCAAAACCATCCTGCTTAGCTCTTGCTTCAAGGGCTTCATGGCATTCCTCAAGGCTTCTCTCTACAATAACCGCCTTGGCACCAAGGTCATGTGCTCTTGTGATATATCCATGTCCGTCAGAAGCAAATCCTGTCATGCATACAAATAATGATTCTGGCTTAACCTTTCTCGAATCATACTCGATTGCCTCTATCTCCATGTCTACACTGCCCTGCAGTAATTCATAGTCTATTCCAGTCAATAATTCACTAAGTTTCATATCTATCTCCTTTTATTACTCCCTTTAGCTAAGCACTAAACCTCATAATAATACTGGCCCTCGTAAACCACAGTTGAAGGCCCTACCATATGGACATGATTGTTCTCATCCCAGTCTATATGCAGCATTCCACCTATCTGCATAACATCCACATGTCTGCCTGTATATCCTAATCTGTTGCCGAATACTACTGCGCTACAGCAGCCTGTTCCACATCCGATGGTTTCTCCTGTTCCTCTTTCCCATTCACGAATCTTAATATTATTCTCATCAACCACCTGGGCAAATGTAACATTGGTACGTTTTGGAAACAACGGATGATTTTCAATTACCGGACCATATTTTTTGATATCCAGTGTATCCACATCATCTATAAACATTACTGTATGAGGGTTGCCCCAGGACAAGGACGACATGATAAATGTTCTATCCTCAATTGTTACAGGAACGCTGTAAAATTCGGCTTTTTCCGTGCTGACATATGTGTCATTAACTGTATCAGCTGTCTGATTTGTTACATCAACACCGCCGTTTGTATTCATATCAGCGTTAACAGGTACTGCATCAATATCAAAAACAGGCTCACCTATATCTGCATGTATGCTGATTACCTCTCCATCCTTAACATCCAGTTCAACATGCTGATTGCCACCATATGTCTCTATGGTAAACTCAGTCTTGTCTGTAAGATGATAATAATAAACATACTTAGATACGCTACGAAGTGCATTGCCACACATCTCACATTCCGTTCCATCCGGGTCAAACACTCGCATTCTGAAATCGCAGACTGTAGATGGTGCGATAAGAATCATTCCATCTGAACCTACGCCAAAGTTCCTGTTAGAAACTTTGATTGCCAGATCCTGCCAATCATCGACCTGTGTCTCTATTGCATTGATATAGACGTAATCGTTGCCATACGCCTGCATCTTTGTAAATGGAATAACCATAAGATTAACCTCACTTATACATAGAAATCAGCCATTGCCTGATGCAATGGCCGATAATTAATTACTTATGCTAAAGCCTGCTCCAAATCAGCAATGATATCTCTTGGATCTTCGATACCGATTGAGATTCTTACAAACTTATCATTGATACCAAGCTTTTCTCTGATATCTGCTGGTATTGACTCATGAGTCTGTGTAAGAGGATATGTTACAAGTGTCTCTGTTCCACCAAGACTTTCTGCGAAGAGTATCATCTTAACATTGTTCATAAGATTAACAAGTGTCTCGTGGCTGTCTAACTCAAAGCTTATCATGCCACCAAAGCCTGTAGACTGTGACTTGCTGATTGCATAGCCCTTATGATTTTCAAAGCCTGCGTAATAAACCTTTGTAACCTTTGGATGATTGCGAAGCCACTCCGCTACAGCTTTCGCATTGGAATTATGTCTCTCCATACGAAGTGAAAGTGTCTTGAGACCTCGTAAAAGCAACCATGAATCCATAGGAGCAAGTCCGTTACCTCTACTCTTAAGCTGAAGGTGGAAATGGTCTGAGAATGTATCATCCTTAATAACAATAATTCCTGCGATTACATCATTGTGTCCACTGATATACTTAGTTGCTGAATGTACTACGATATCAGCTCCCATAGTAAGCGGTTTCTGAAAATATGGAGTAAGGAATGTATTGTCTACTACAAATATTCCGTTATTCTTATGGGTGAACTCTGCAATCTTTCTGATGTCTGATACTCTCATCATTGGATTGGTTGGAGTCTCAAGGAATACCATACGTGTATTTGGCTTCCATGCTGCCTCGAGATTCTCCATATCCGACATATCTACATATTCAAAATCAATACCGAGATTACGGAAGATATCCTCAGCAATACGGTATGTACCACCGTACAAGTCGTCTGAAAGAATAACATGATCGCCATCTACCAACATACCAAATACAGACATGTTAGCTGCCTGTCCTGATGATACGGCAAATGCTTCATAGCCTTCCTCTAGGATAGCCATAGTTCTTTCAAGCTCCTGTCTTGTAGGATTCTGAAGTCTTGAATAAAGGTATCCTGTTGATACATCAAACTCTCTATGCTTGAATGTTGCTGCCTGGAAGATTGGGAAACTAAGTGCGCCTGTCATAGGATCGCATCCCAAAGCTCCGTGAACAACCTTTGAATCAAAATGAAGATTCTCTTTTTTATCGTAGTCGTCGTAATAACATTCTGCTCTCATAATTCCTCCACCAAATTTTGTGGTTAATACAATTACACATACTATATCATGTTATTGGCTAAAAATCAATTTTACCACCAGTTGTAAGATATACTGAATAACAATAATCAATAATAACTTTTATCTATTTTCATTCACGTATATCTGAACACGACCATTAATAATCTTAGCAACCTCTGCTGCACTTTTTTGTCCGTTATAGAAGCTTTGTGCTTCTTCGTTAATAATCTCGATGATATTTTGACTATAATTAGTCAGTGAATTAGCGCTCTTGATTACACCCATTACCTGGTCAATGTCAGCCTGTGTTGGAGGAAGTATCTCAATTTCCATACCATTGATCCAGTAGTTGTCATTGTATTCTACTTCATTTCCCTCATCATCAATGTATGCATTTGCTTTCATGGAATTCTTTGCCATCTCTTCAAGAGCTGACTTCTTAATAGGGAATGAATATACACTCTCATTTTGGAAATCATCCATAAGGAACTGTCTTATGAATTCCCACGAAGCATCCTGATACTTTGATTTAGCATTGATTGCAATGCACATATCAGCATTGATTGAACTGCCTGATCCACTTGATGTTGGATAACCAACATATGAAACTGGTTCTCCAAAGTATGCAGTTGTCTGAGCAATACTATCTCTGAAGTTATATAAATATCCTCTAAACAGAAGTGTTTCATCATTTCTGTATGCTGCATCCTGCTCCATCCAATAGCTGTCATCGAATTCATCATAATCGATCTCATTAGGGTATCTCTTTGTGAATTCAAGCAAATCTATGAATTCCTGAGAATCAAAGTTCACCTTATCACTATCCTTATCCACATAATCTGAACTTGCATAGCACATAATTGAATAGATAAAATCCTGCTTTGTCATAAGTCCCATTGGTGAAGCATCAGAGTTCTGTGAATCAATAAAGTTGATAAAGTCACTTACTGTCCAATTAGTTCTCTTTCCTACTAATTTTTCCTTTCCAATCAGTGTGCTTACAGAAAAGGATGGAATAACAGCATAGGCCTTTCCCTTATATGAAACTGCATTGAATACATTCTCAAGGTAATCTTCCTTCTTTATCTGCGGATCTTTCTCAATAAATGAATCAATATCAGAGAATACGCCCTTAGCAAGATAACTACTTATATCAAGAGACGAATCAATGAACATAATATCCGGCATGTTGCCTGTAACAATATCATTGTTAATCTCCTTTATTACCTCATTGAAATCATCAAAATCTCCACCGTTAGAGTAATCTTTAAGTAATATACGATAGTTGTCATTGTTTCTGTTAAACTTAACAACCATCCTTCTTACATTGGTATCGATCCACATACCACCAAGCATAAGTGTTTCTTTGTTTGCTATAGTGCTTGGATCTACCTTAGTAAACTTATAAAGATCATATTTTTCAGCAAGCTCATCATAGTAGCCTGCAATAAATGTGTTCTCATCCAAAAATGCCGGGCTGTCCAAACTTGTTGTAACAAGATCAGATGCCACATAATCCATAACCTTTGTAGGAGCACTGTCTCCCACATTGTAATAGTAAATTCCATCCTGACCACTTAATACAATGTCATAAGCTGGTGCACCAGGATAGAAGCTATATGTATATATATTGAATGGAACTTCTATTTTTTCACCAAACGTACCTGTATTAACATCAAGAATCTGTAATTCGATATTGCTTTCACCATAAATAGTAGCTGCTATTCTTCCATCCTTAAGCATAACAACATTTCCTACACTATCTATGTTCTGCAATACCTTAAGACCTGCTGACTTGCCTGACTTATCAATTGCCTCAATACCCAAAGAAGAGACAGCTATTACACCATTTTCCTGAACAACCAGATTCTGAACATAGAAGTATGCACCTTCGTTAGCTCTACCCTCCAGCTTGTTTGTCCAAAGTTCTTTACCAGTTGGATCAATACAAACTACACTGTATTCATCTGTATACTCATTGTCTGTATAGCCATATTCATCAAGAATGTAATAGACTGTTCCATCCACAGCAACCTGCATGCCATAAATTCCAACATCTACACCATATGTTTTCTCATACTCATAAACACTATTGCCTTGACTATCGATGCTACGAATTCTTACAGTTGCAGTACCTGTTGTCTCTACAAATTCATCCTCGATAGGCATGATATCCATCTCTGTACCGTCAAGAACTACATCTGTGGTTGCTATTTTTTCCGTCGCAGCTTCATCTGTTGCCTCTGCTTCGTCTGTTGTCTCTGCTTCGTCAGATACAGTTTCTTCAGCCACTTCTTCAACAGCATTTTCTACAACCGTTCCAGTTTTTGCTTCAGGATATATAATATCCTCCCCGTACATACCAGAGTCATCATACTTCCACTCTGTCGTCATAACGTAGAGATTATTGCCCCTTGCAATACTTGCACTAATATTTTCTCCATCTCTTGTGGCTACGTTTATAGCTTCCCCTCTAAAAACATAATTTGCCACATCTTTAGCCATACTTTGTGCATCATTCTTCGATGACTGGCTGTTCTTTTTGTCTTTTCCGCATCCAGCGACTAACAGCAGTACGCACAGAAGCAAGATAACGATTCTTCCCTTTTTCATGTTTTCTCCTCCTTTTGTCGCGCTCCTTCTTGAGCACCCAAAGCTTAATTATTACAATCACTGCAAGGCTTATCCCCAGCAGATACATTACTCCATAACACACAGTCAGAATGTCTTCCCAGGCTCTGGCCTCATTTTCAAAATAAGGATAAATAATATCCTTCTGGCTCATAGACCTCAGTCCAATATCCCAAACTCTGTCAACGCATTTCTTTGCATTATACCTAGTTGTGTTGTCTACCAATTCGATGTCCTGAAGGTCATTACCAATGGTGTCCTTCACCAGATTCAGTGCAAAATTCTCTACAGGATTAGGAAGGATAAGTTCATACACATAACTTCCATGCTTGGTTCCCAATGTCAGTGAATCCATGCTGACAAATGCTAAGTTGGAATCCAGTCCCGCAGCATCCGCAATTCTGCCTTCATCCTTGTGCATGACACCTTTTATATAGTGTGGCACACCCGAAATAGTTACCATCTTACCAACTACATCAGAGGATCCAAAAAGTTTCCAGGCAATGTCATCATCGATAACAATCCCATCCTTCATCAGGTCGTCCCCTGAAATATATGAACCATACAGTAGGTTAACGGGATGAAACGTGAAGAAATCCCTGTCTACACCAAGAACGTTGGTCTCAGCCTTTTTGTCCTCATTTTCAATAGTCAACTTACCTTCGATACACACAGAATATGGAAATGTGATTCCCTTATCATCTGGAATACCACTCTCGCTCGCAAATGCCGATTTATCAAGAGCATCTTGAATCTGATGAGTCATATTCTCGAAGAAAAAATCATCTGTTCTTTCAGTATAGGTAACTGGATAAATGAGCGAAATCTGTTCCATCTCTTTATCCTGCGACCATCGCTTAGCTGCCTGCTGATCATATAAACTATTCTTTTTTATATGAATTGTCGTACCCATGACCACCATAGCTATGGCTATCACGATACATGCTATGCTACTTTTTTTCATACTTTATACTTGCGTGCAATTATGCCCACACTATCTATCTGATAATCTAACCTGCTGACCTGGCTCAATAGGCTTGTTAGATGTTGTAATCACATATACCCAAGAATCAACTGATGCATCAATAGCTGTATTGTTGTCATCACTCGTAAGTACTTCAACATCTACTCTCTTTGCTTTGTATCTGTTACCAAATGGTGTTCCCTTCTCTTCAATGATAAGAATGAACTTGCCACGGTTGTCTTCTCTGATTGCACTGTTTGGTACAACTGTTGTGTACTCTCTTGATCTCTGACCCAAAGTTACACTTAAGTTCTCACCATTAGTTACTTCACCTTCTACATTGAATACAAGAAGTTTGCTTCTGCCTGGATTGTTTGGATCATTAGCAATCTTAGTAAGCACAATTCTCATATTGTTGTAATACCAGGCATTCTGAAGTGATGCCTCATCACCAATCTTTACCTTGTTAGCCTGTTCTGATGTAACTGCAAAGCTCATTGACATTGGCTTTCCAGCCACCTGAATAGTTGCAAGTGCTTCTGATGCCGAAGTACTCTCTCCTGCGGTCTTTGCGATACTAAGCACTGTACCACTTACAGGGCTTGTCACAACTGCGCCTGTTGCCTTCTCTCTTAACTTGGCAACCTTCTCCTGCTGTTCCTTGATAATTGAGTTCTGGTTGGTCAAATCAAGGGTTTTGCTGATATCTGTAAGGAGCTGAGTCTGAGCTTCTTTGGCTTTGGAGAGTTCAAGCTCTGCATCTGCTTTTTTGATTGATAAATCTTTAGACAATTGCTTATTTGATAAGCCCTCTTCTGTCTGTGCATTTGTAAGTGTCAAAACTGTTGTCTGAAGTTCTGTAACTTTGTTCTTTGCTGAATTGTAGGCAGATTCTGCTGCTAATATTTTTGATGCAGCATTTGCATATTCATCATGCTTTGTACTAGC
>JAZQOC010000093.1:0-29897 GCA_045627645.1 Lachnospiraceae bacterium | reverse complement strand
TGCTCCAGGCATAGGAATTCCATAAAACCACTCATTCCTACGCACTTCCTAGTTGTCCCGGCTTGCTTTTTACAGAGGAATTCCATTCAAATTAAATTCCCTATGCACACACGGATTTCAAACAACCACTCTAGGCAGAGGGATTCCTTAAACTCACCCACTCCTACGCACTTCCTAGTTGTCCCGGCTTGCTTTTTACAGAGGAATTCCATTCAAATTAAATTCCCTATGCACATACTGATTCCAAACAACCACTCTAGGCAGAGGGATTCCTTAAACTCACCCACTCCTACGCACTTCATGGTTGTCTTGACTTGCTTTTTGCAGAGGAATCCCACTTAAAATAAATTTCCTATGCACACACGGATTTCAAACAACCACTCTAGGCAGAGGGATTCCATAAACTCACCCACTCCTACGCACTTCCTAGTTGTCCCGGCTTGCTTTTTACAGAGGAATTCCATTCAAATTAAATTCCCTATGCACACACGGATTTCAAACAACCACTCTAGGCAGAGGGATTCCTTAAACTCACCCACTCCTACGCACTTCATAGTTGTCTTGACTTACTTTTTGCAGAGGAATCCCACTTAAAATAAATTCCCTATGCACACACGGATTCCAAACAACCACTCCAGGCAGAGGGATTCCTTAAACTCACCCACTCCTACGCACTTCATGGTTGTCTTGTCTTACTTTTTACAGAAAAACAACAAAACAGGGCAGAATATGCTGCCCTGTTTTAAAATTCAATCATTGGCACATACTGTTTGCCATGCTTTAATTACATAAAGTACTTAACACCACTTTCAAAGATCTTAAGATCCTGCTCACCATAGATGTTAATAGCAACTGATGAATCGCGTCTCTCTGAATGAGCCATCTTGCCAAGTACACGTCCATCTGGTGAAGTAATACCTTCGATTGACATGTATGAACCATTGATATTATACTCTTCATCCATGCTTACATTGCCGTCGTTGTCTGCGTATACTGTTGCAACCTGACCATTTGCAATAAGCTTGTCTAACCATTCCTTTGGAGCTACGAAACGTCCCTCACCATGGCTGGCTGGATTGACATATGTGCTACCAACTTCTGCACCCTGCAACCAAGGTGACTTGTTGGAAACAACCTTTGTATAAACCATCTTAGATATGTGACGGTTGATTGTGTTGAATGTAAGTGTTGGAGAGTTAGAATCCTGTCCTGTAATCTCACCATTTGGTACGAGACCAAGCTTGATAAGAGCCTGGAAACCATTACAAATACCAAGTGCAAGACCATCTCTCTCATTGAGAAGCTTCATAACAGCTTCCTTCATCATCTCATTCTGGAATGCAGTTGCAAAGAACTTAGCTGAACCATCTGGCTCATCACCAGCTGAGAAACCACCTGGGAACATAATAATCTGTGCCTGGTCAATTGCATCCTTATATGCCTTAAAGCTTTCCTCAATCATAGAACCTGTCATATTCTTGAATACAACTGTCTTAACCTGAGCTCCTGCTCTTTCAAAAGCCTTTGCTGTATCATACTCACAGTTTGTTCCAGGCATTACTGGAATAAATACTGTAGGTTTTGCAATCTTATTCTTGCATACATAGATTGAATCAGCCTTGTAAAGTGGCATATCAACCTTTTCTTCACCCTTAACTGCCTTAGTTGGGAATACCTTTTCAAGTGTGCCCTTCCAAGCCTTGAGTGCCTCATCATGTTCAACTGATACTTCCTTGAATGTGAACTTGCCGTCACCAGTAACTTCACCAACAACAACATATTCAGCATCAATCTGAGCAAGCATATCAGCATCAACTTCTGCCATGATGTCACCCATAGCTGGTGCAAATAAATCTTCGAGTTCAAGATCACTGTCAAATGTTACACCGAGGCTGTTACCGAATGCCATCTTAGCAGCACTTGGCATTACACCGTACTGATCAAGTGCATATGCAGATACAATAACATTTTCCTGCTCAAGTCTTCTAATCTCATCAAAGAGTTTCTTAACCTGCTCATAAACAGGTACATCATAATCATCCTTCTCAATTGAGAACTTAACAAGCTTGTTGCCTGCCTTCTTAAGTTCTGGTGTTACGATATCTCCTGCCTTTGCAATATCTACTGCAAATGAGACAAGTGTAGGTGGAACGTCAATATCATTGAATGTACCACTCATGGAATCCTTACCGCCGATTGATGGAAGTCCATAACCGATCTGTGCATCAAATGCACCAAGTAAAGCTGCAAATGGCTGGCTCCAACGCTCTGCCTTATCGCTCATTCTTCTGAAGTATTCCTGGAATGTAAATCTAATCTTGCTATAATCACCACCAGCTGCAACAATCTTTGCCATTGACTGTGTAATAGCATAGATAGCGCCGTGGTATGGGCTCCAACTTGAAACATATGGGTCAAATCCGTAACTCATCATTGTTACAACATCTGTCTTACCCTTAAGAACTGGAAGCTTAGCAACCATTGTCTGTGTCTCTGTAAGCTGTGTCTTACCACCGTATGGCATAAATACGCTTGCTGCACCGATTGATGAGTCAAACATCTCAACAAGACCCTTCTGTGAACATACATTAAGATCTGAAAGTGTATCAAGCATAGCAGCCTTAGCATCACCTGCTTCAATATCAGCAGCAACCTTTTCGATTGCAATCTTATCAATAACTTTATTCTCTTCTGAAGGAATATTAACTCTAACATCTGTTTCCTGATGTGCACCGTTAGTATCAAGGAAAGCACGTGCTACATTAACAATTTCTTTTCCTCTCCACTTAAGTACAAGTCTAGGCTCTTCTGCTACTGTTGCAACACAAACAGCTTCAAGGTTTTCTTCCTCAGCATATCCAAGGAATGTATCAACATCCTTAGGATCAACAACTACAGCCATTCTTTCCTGTGACTCTGAAATAGCAAGTTCTGTACCATCCAGACCTGCATACTTCTTTGGAACAAGATCAAGATCAACTGTAAGGCCATCAGCAAGCTCACCGATTGCAACAGATACACCACCGGCACCAAAGTCGTTACATTTCTTAATAAGTGCAGCAACTTCTTCGCGTCTGAATAATCTCTGAATCTTACGCTCTGTTGGCGCATTTCCCTTCTGAACCTCAGCACCACAAGTCTCGATAGAAGCTTTTGTATGAACCTTAGATGAACCTGTAGCACCACCACAGCCATCACGTCCTGTTCTTCCACCAAGTAAGATAATGATATCGCCTGGATCAGAATTTTCTCTCTTTACACATCTTCTTGGAGCTGCACCCATAACGGCACCAATCTCCATACGCTTTGCAACGTAATTTGGATGATATATTTCCTTTACATAGCCTGTTGCAAGACCAATCTGGTTACCATATGATGAATAACCACTAGCTGCTCCTCTAACAAGCTTCTTCTGTGATAATTTACCTTTAAGTGTTGCAGATACTGGAACTGTTGGATCAGCTGCACCAGTAACACGCATTGCCTGATATACATATCCTCTTCCTGAAAGTGGATCACGGATTGCACCACCAAGACATGTAGCAGCTCCACCAAATGGCTCGATTTCTGTAGGATGGTTGTGTGTCTCATTTTTAAAGAATACAAGCCACTCCTCTGTAACCTTTCCATCTTCGTATTCCATCTCAACTGGAACAACTACTGAACAAGCATTAATCTCATCAGACACTTCCATATCTTCAAGCTTGCCGTCAGCACGAAGCTTCTTCATACCCATAAGGGCTACGTCCATAAGACATACGAACTTGTCTGTTCTGTCTTTGTATATTTCATCCTTTGTATCAAGATAACACTGGTATGTTGTCTCGATTGGCTCACGATAGTATCCGTCATCAAATTCTACATTCTTAAGTTCTGTAGAGAATGTAGTATGTCTGCAGTGATCTGACCAGTATGTATCAAGAACTCTGATTTCTGTCATACTTGGATCACGCTTTTCTTCACCAGCGAAGTAATTCTGAATATGCTCAAAATCCTTGAATGTCATAGCAAGACCAAGGCTGTCATAAAGAGCCTTAAGTTCATCCTGTGGCATATCCTTGAAACCATCAAAAATCTTTACATCTGCTGGATCATCATACTCTGTAACGAGTGTGTCAGGCTTTGGTGCATCATTGATTCTTGAATCAACCGGGTTTACACAGTAAGCTTTAATTCTATCCATATCTTCATCAGAAACATTACCCTTGATTACATATGTAATTGCACTCTTTACGATTGGCTTTGCTTCTGCATCAATGAATCCAATACACTGCTCAGCTGAATCTGCTCTCTGATCGAACTGTCCAGGAAGAGCTTCTACTGAAAATGCTTTCTCATCAGCAGCTATTGGATAAGTTTCCTCATAGTAATCATCAACAGGTGGCTCACTAAAAATCATCTTTGTAGCTGTAGCGTATACGTCATCGTTGATTCCCTCAACATCATAACGAATAAGTTCTCTTACGCCATCAACCTTGATACCAAGATAACTCTCGATGTCCTCCTTAAGCTCCTTAGCTTTTACAGCATAAGGTGTTTTCTTTTCAACATAGATACGTCGTGTCTTCATTGAATTCCTCTTTCTTTTTGTGTTTATCTTTATACTTCCACGAGCTGATTCATCATGAAAAGTAATTCACTATCTACTTTCTTTTCACTAAGTCCGAAGGTTGCAGAGCAGGCTCTCATTCCCTCGATGGCATACATCATACTACATGCCATGGATACAGAATCAAGACATGCGAACTCACCACTGATATTGCCACGTTCAATGATGTTAGCTAAAACTGCTACTGCAGTTTCAAATGCTTTCTTTGTATCCTGAGTATTTCCATTAGCCTTATTGAAAAATGCGTACTCATACTTAGCAACAATCAAAGAATTCTTACGCTTAAGAATCTCTTTCTTCTGTTCCTTCATAAACCACAGCAAAAGATCTGTTGCAACTGAATTGGCTAACATTTTCTGGAAATCATTGCCGCCAGCTTCTTTGCTCTCTTCAGCCTCGATAACATCTTTAAAGATTTCCTCTGTTGATGAATAGTAGAGATATAATCCTCCTCGGCTTATCTCACATGCATCAACAATATCCTTCATGGTCACTGCCTTGAATCCCTTGGCAGCAAACACTTCTGTGGCTTTATCTATAATCAATTGTTTCTTACTATCTGTTTTCTCACTCACTTCGGTCTACTCCCTCATGCGACCCTATTCACTCAATCCGTTAATTCCTAAATCATATAATTCTTTAAATTTAAGAACTATCTCAAGGAAAATTCCTTCATCCACAGCCTGCGACCACAGTCTGGATTTGGTTCTTCCCCCCATAATATACTTGGAAAGGATTCCTCCAACATTGTCAAGTTGCAGCATAGTCTGTGCTTTAACAAATGCTTTTTCCTGTGTAGTATCTTTAAGTCTGTTACGACTTATAACATATACATAGTTTCTGTCCATAAACTGTGTATTCTCTGCATCCTTGATGAATCGAAGCAATGTTCCATCGTATACTGGAAATGACATCGTATTACCTGTCATACCATCTCCAACATAATTATTTGCCACCCTGACCTTACCGCTTTTTTCTTCAAGCCAAGGCAAATATGGCATAAGTTTTTCCATATCATTCTTATACTTTTGGAACACCTCTTGTGCTGTCATCTGTTCAGTAAACATCATAACCCTCCTGGTTGTGTTCTCACCTAAAACAAACCATAAAATCACACAATACACAGATATTAATAATTGTATCATAACAGACAGATTTGTAAATGAATAATACATATAAAAAGAGCCCTGGTTTACAGAGCTCTTTTGTGTTTTTGTATAGTTATTCATCCAGCACCAGCCAGTGAAAAATAGTTTTTCTGCCTATGACACAGACAATCCTGATTATTATCAGTCCAATCAGTATGCCTGCGCTGTCGATAAGTACATCATGATAATCTGCTACTCTGCCCACTACAAAGGACTGGTGCCACTCATCCACGACTGCGAACATCACGCAAAATGCGCCCGCCAACAGAGTCATAAAAAAGCCTCTCATCCTGTACACATACATTGGAAGCGATACTGACATCGCAAGTAGCATATATTCTGTTACATGGGCAAGTTTTCTGACATATGGATGAATATAATTAATCAATACATTAAGTGTAGCATTGTCCAGATGCTTCATACATATCTTGTTATATATCAGCACAAGATACTTACTTACCTTAAGAGACAATCCCGAACTCTGCACTCCATTCTGACCACTCAGATGATAAATGAGCACCATCATGGCTATTGCAGGCAGGAAGCTTAATGGTTTCAGCAGGTATCTTAATGTCTTTTTTATAAATCTTATAAAGTAATACATGTTTCGCCTTTCAAACTGGTGATAGAAACATCTTATCTTTCATGTATTAACAAAAATGATTGAAGATTATTAATTATTTCTTAACTGCTATATAAGTTTGACCATTCTGCAATTATCTATTGGTTCGTCCCAAAGATGACTTTTATCCAAGCCACGCGCCTGGCAGACAATAGTAGAATTCATTGCCCCATGTCCGACAATTAAGACATCCTTCCCCGATTCAACTAGTGGAAGTATCTCATTTTTTAGAAGGTCGCCTGTTCTTGCGAAGACTTCATCCAGGCTTTCGCCACCTTCTACGCCTTCATAATTGGCTGGATCCTTAAAAAGGACATTAACCGGTAATTCCGGGTTTGAAAAACCATCTTCCACACCTTCATATATTCCGAAGGCCATTTCTTTTAGTCGGTCATCATATTTAACAGGAATATCCCTGCCTTCAAGCAGAAGTTTTGCTGTTTCCACTGCTCTTGAAAGTGGTGAGCAATAGCAAACATCCAGGTGTATGTCTGCATATTTTACTGCTGCCTCACGCGCCATACTTATTCCTTCTTCATTGAGTGAAATATCCGTCTGCCCCTGTAGTCTGCGCTCGTCATTCCAGTCAGTTCGTCCATGTCTTAATATATAAAGCATGCTTGTTTCCTCGCATTTTTCTAGTTGTTGATTGGTTCACATTATATGAAACAAGGTAACTTGTCGTCTTATGACTTCAAGTTACCTTGTTTTATGTTCAATAATTGACTTACTGACTAATTATGCGTTCTTACCGCAGCACTTCTTATACTTCTTGCCGCTTCCACATGGACATGGATCATTAGGATATACCTTTGGTGTATCATGAACGATTGTTGTTGAACGCTTCTGCTCCTTGTAAAGTGCATCCTTCTCTTCTGGTGTGAAGATTGCATCCCACTGCTCAAGGTTGTAGAGCCAGTCTGCCTGAGCTGCTACCATGTTCTTGTAAAGAAGTGGCTTGTCATACTCAAGAGATACAACTGTATTCTCATCCATCTCCTCAATTGGATTAGCTTCCTTTAAACTGTCGTTAATACCATCAAGGAAACCAACCATATGCATAAGTGAAATGTTATATTTCTCTGCAAGTTCCTTAACTGTTCCTTTTACAACTTCGTCTGGATTTGAAAGGAGTTTCTCGTATACACCCTTTTCTACTGCGAAGTATTCTGACCATAATCTCTGAAGTGTTCCTCTATCTGCCTGTGAAGAGTAAGCAACATCTCTCCACTGCTCCATAATTGTTTTTGCCATTTAATTTGCTCCTTGCTTTCTAAAATCTGTTGTTAGTATAGAACATTTCACGCTAAATGTCTATCCCTGCTATTCATCAGAACCTTAGGCTATTACGCCTGCCTGTCCTTTGCTACGCCTGCCTCTTATCAAGCAGTTTATTAAACTCTTCCTGTGGTACAGGTTTCGAATAATAATATCCCTGTGCATAATCACAATTGATTTCTCTTAAGAACTCAACCTGTTCTATTGTCTCAACACCCTCACAGACCACATCAAGTTTAAGTTTTTTAGCCATAGCAATAACGCTTGGGATAACAATCTTTTCTTCTGAATCCGTCTCAAAATCTCTAAGGAATTCCTTATCAATCTTAAGTACATCCAGCGGAAGTTTTGTAAGAACATTGAGTGAAGAATAACCTGAACCAAAATCGTCCATGGAAACCTTCGCTCCAAGTTCCCTGAGTTTTGACATAAGACGAATAGTGTCATCAACCTTATCTGTAAAGGATGTTTCTGTCAATTCGAACTCCAGCATGTGTGGAGGTACATTGTACTTCTTTATAAGTGAAGCTATCTTATCTATAATCGCATCGATTGCATAAAGATGAACTCTGGATACATTAACAGATACATTAACCGCAGGAAGGCCCGCATCAAGCCTCTCCCTTATATATCTGCAGACCTCTTCGTATACATAGAAGTCCAGCAAAGTAACGCTCTTATTTCTCTCGAATATTGGAATAAAATCATTCGGATAAATGATACTTCCGTCTTCTTTACGCCAGCGCACAAGAGCTTCCGCACCCTCAATCTTATTGTTCTTAAGATTGACCTTAGGCTGCATGTATACTACAAATTCCCTGTTCTTAACAGCTGTTTCCATGTCATTGGCGTATGCTATCTCATTCTTGGCAGCACTACCCATCTGCTCATCATAGAAAATGCAGTTTGGCATCTCAGGAATCTTAGTCCTCTTTCTTGCCATATTGGCATTGGAAATTATGCTCTGAAGCATAACCGGACCACCACTAATTGTAAACGTACAGATACCAACACCTATATCAAGCCTGCTGTCTGAGAAACGCTGTCTGATTACATCTGAGAACTCCTTGATTGCAATCTCAATACGCTTCTCAATAGCATCACGTTCGAAATCTCTAAGTTTAAGAAGTGCCACAATGTTGTCTGAGAATACACGGCTTCCCATAACAACATATTCTGGATAACTAATAAGCATCTCGGCCATCTGAGCAAGCACCTGATCACCTACCTCGTATCCATAAGTATCATTAAGATACTTAAAATGGAACATATCCATATATGCAATAGCGTAATTACCATGCTCCGCTGTGGCTATATAATCTCCCGCAAGCTTTAGGAATTTCTCGTACTTATATAATCCTGTCAATGCATCATAACCAGTAAGTCGCTCAACTGTTTCAGATGCATCTTCGTAAGCTTTCATCTTCAAGAGATATGACGATACGACATTGGTAATTGATTTGATATCTTTAATCTCTTCATCAGACCATATTCTTTCCTTTTCAAAATCAAGGAAATCAATCGTACCAGCGAATACGCCTCTTTCGTAAAATGGGCAACCCGCAAATGATTCAATACCCATAGCCAGCAGGAATCCCTTGAGGTAATCATTGTCCACTTCATTGATGCTTGAGCAAACCGCAATATCATCGTTATCGTAAAGAGCAAGCATTGCTTTCCACTCTTCATCATTGTAATCAACTCTGTACAAATCCTGCGTTTCGAGTTCTTCAACGCCATAGCTGTACATAATTTTCATGGCATTGGTATCCTGAATCTTGGTCTTGATAACAATAGCGCTCAAGTCAAGCTGACGACATATCTGACGAATAAGCAGATTAATCGCACTGTCTGTATCCTTACTTTCATCAATAAGCTTAAATGCCAGCTCTGTGATAGAATTTGACGCAGTACCTTTGCGTCGCTCTTCCTCTGCCAGTCTGCTCTTTCTCTGAGCCAGCTCATTGGCAAGAACACCATAAACATTTTCTTTAACTTTATTATAAATATCGTAATGACTTGGCCCCTTAGACTGAGCAAGGTTCAATGCCTTTTCAGCTCTTTCATAAAGATTTTCAAATCTGTCTTCCGGATTGTCACATACAGTAGCGCCAATACTTACAGTACAGTTCTTTTTCTCTCGCTCACCAGTGTATGTGTTTGCAATAGTCTTCTGAATCAGACGAATCTTATCCTCAATCTTGCTGACACTTTCAATGTCCTTCATGAAAATGACAAATTCGTCATTGCCCTCACGACCAACCAAATCGTTAGCATCAAGTAACTGCTTAATATCCTGGGCAATATTCTTTAATATTTCATCGCCAAATACAACGCCCATTTCTTCGTTGATCTTTTTATAGCCATCAACATCCAAAATAATTAATGCTGTCTTGTCACCCTTTTCTTTTGCAAGATGCTCGTCAACAAACTGAATCAGATAATTCTTCTTGTAGACTTTAGTAACCGGGTCACGCATCTTTTCATCAGCAAGACGCATTTCCAGTCTCTTCTCGTCTTCAATATCCTTCATGGTACCAATGAGCTTATCTGGCTGTCCCTCATCATCAAATATGAGTCTTGCCTTAATGTGATACCATCTGTTTTCGCCCAATATGTCATCACGTACCCTGAGCTCATTTTCCACAATTCCCATACCAGATTTGCAGGCAAATAACAGCTCATCAAATCTGTACCAGTCGGTAAATGGAATATAATTCTTGTTCTTGGCAATTGTGCTAAAGTTGCACAAATACCTTTCCTTACCATAGACTCCGCTGTCACTTTCAGAGACCATGATGATGTCATCCTTGATATTGTATTCAAAGATTTTCTCAACACCAACCGAAACTATAGCCTGGAATCTGTCTCTTTCCTTGTTGATAGCACTGGTTTTCTTATCCTGTTTCTTCTGCAGGATTGCCATACCCGACATAAGAAATGTAGCTGTTATAACAAAAGAAGCCGATGCAAAGAATCCGAACATATACTGAGGATCTTCGCTAAAACGTCCCCATCTTATAAACATACCAATACAGCCACAAATTATGGTCCCTATGGTAAACAATCGCATTATGATCAAATCACAGTAAACAATCGTAGAAATGAGAATCGGCAGAATAACCAGGATAAACTGGACCGGTTTATCCGATACACAGATATACCCGTAGAAAATAATAGACGAATAGTAGAGGATTTTCCTAATCTTTGGCGATCCGGACCTTCCTCTGTAAATCACTACCGCAATAATCCATGGAATAAACATTAACGCAAAAAATAGCACTGCATCCACAGCGCTATATTTGTCCTGGTGATTCCAGAAGTAATCCACACCTACAAGTGCCTCTACCATCCAACAGACAAAGACACAAATAAGTGTAAATCTATTTTCATTTGATAATTCAGTGTAGGCTTGTTTTTCCATATCCAAATCACCACATTGTAATTCTGTTAATTACTAACAGAGAGCCTTTTAAACATTAATTGTAGCAGTAACTCCAAGTAAGTCCTTGTTTGCCTCAAGAATTGGATTGATAACATCGTTAACAAACTTATCAACCTGGTAAGCACTTCTTCCTGTATACTTAGCAGGATCCATAGACTCCTTGAGTTCCTCAAGTGTAAGATTGAAATCAGGATCTGCAGCGATAAGTTCAAGAAGGTTGTTATCCTTGCCTTCTTCCTTAACAGTCTTACCAGCTTCCATTGAAAGCTGTCTGATCTTCTCGTGAAGTTCCTGTCTGTTTCCGCCTGCTTTAACAGCATCCATCATAATATTTTCTGTAGCCATGAATGGAAGTTCTGCCATCATGTGCTTTTCAATAACCTTAGGATATACTTTAAGTCCGTCTGTAACGTTGATACAAAGATCAAGAATACCATCGATTGCAAGGAAACCTTCTGGAACTGAAAGTCTCTTGTTAGCAGAATCATCAAGTGTTCTCTCAAACCACTGTGTAGCACTTGTAATAGCTGGGTTAAGTGCATCAGCGATTACATATCTTGAAAGAGAAGCAATTCTTTCACTTCTCATTGGATTACGCTTGTAAGCCATAGCAGAAGAACCAATCTGTGTCTTCTCAAATGGCTCTTCAACTTCCTTAAGATGCTGAAGAAGTCTGATGTCGTTACTCATCTTTGTTGCAGAAGCTGCAATACCAGCTAAAACATTGAGTACTCTTGTATCAACCTTACGGGAATATGTCTGACCTGAAACTGCAACACAGTTATCAAAGCCCATTTTCTTTGCAATCATGCCATCAATCTTATCAATTGTATCATGATCACCATCAAACAACTCATAGAAAGATGCCTGTGTACCTGTTGTACCCTTACAGCCAAGAAGCTTAAGTGAATCCATTACATAGCAAAGATCTTCATAGTCATACATGAATTCCTGAAGCCAGAGTGTCGCTCTCTTACCAACTGTTGTTGGCTGTGCTGGCTGAAAATGAGTAAACGCAAGTGTAGGCTGATCCTTATACTCAACTGCAAACTTAGCAAGAAGACTCATAACATTAACAAGTTTCTTCTTAACAAGTGCGCATGCCTCAGCCATAACAATCATGTCTGTATTATCACCAACGTAGCAGCTTGTTGCTCCAAGATGAATAATACCAGCAGCCTTAGGGCACTGCTGACCGTATGCATATACATGACTCATAACATCATGTCTAACAATCTTCTCACGCTCTTTAGCTACATCATAGTTGATATCCTCTACATGTGCCTTAAGCTCATCAATCATTTCCTGTGTAATAACTGGCTTTCCATCCATAGAAAGACCAAGTTCCATCTCTGTTTCAGCAAGAGCAATCCAAAGCTTTCTCCATGTACTGAACTTCTTATCTGGTGAGAAAATATACTGCATCTCCTTAGATGCATATCTCTCAGACAATGGGCTAACATATCTATCTGTACTCATAGTAACAATCTCCTATTTTATATTTTTAAATTATGCCAATGGCTTTCCTGTAAGCTGTTCATAAGCCTGAAGATACTTGTCGATTGTCTTATCAACGATATCCTGTGGAAGTGTCCAGTCATCATGAGGATTAGCCTTGAGCCAGTCACGAGCAAACTGCTTGTCAAAGGATGGCTGACCATGACCTGGTTCGTATTCATCTGCTGGCCAGAATCTGGAAGAGTCTGGAGTAAGCATCTCATCACCAATTACGATGTTGCCATCTTCATCAAGACCGAACTCAAACTTTGTATCTGCAATAATGATTCCTTTGCTAAGTGCATAATCCGCACATTTCTTGTAAAGAGCAATTGTACAGTCACGAAGCTTTGTAGCATATTCAAGTCCTTTACCTGGGAACTGCTTCTCAAGGTATTCAATACTCTGCTCAAATGAGATATTCTCATCATGATCACCGATCTCAGCCTTTGTAGAAGGTGTGTAGATTGGCTCAGGTAACTTATCTGATTCCTTAAGTCCTTCTGGAAGCTTGATACCACAAACTGTTCCATTTTCTACATATGAAGCCCAACCAGAACCTGTGATATAACCTCTTACGATACACTCAACTGGAAGCATTGTAAGCTTCTTAACTAACATACTGTTTCCATCAAACTTTTCCTGTCTGAAGTACTCTGGCATATCATTAACATCTGTTGAAACCATATGGTTTGGCAGGATATCCTTTGTAAAATCAAACCAGAACTTGCTCATCTGTGTTAATACTGTACCCTTCTTTGTAACAATGTTATTGAGGATAACATCAAAACAGCTGATTCTGTCTGTGGCAACTAAAATTAAGTTGTCTCCTGCATCATAGATTTCTCTTACTTTTCCTTCTTTGAATGGTTTAAATTCTGTCACGGCGGACTCCTTTCTATATTGCAATATTACATAGTATACTTTCCAACAAATTCCTGGAATCTTGTATTTCCAATAGCATTAAACAGTTCATCAGGCGTACCCTCTGCCTGTACTACACCATGTTCCATAAAGATGATTCTGTCTGATACTTCTCTTGCAAACTGCATCTCATGAGTTACGATTATCATAGTCATATGCTCACTTGCAAGCTGCTTTATTACTTTAAGCACCTCACCTGTAAGTTCAGGGTCAAGTGCTGATGTTGGCTCATCGAAAAACAAAACCTTTGGCTGAAGCGCAAGCGCTCTTGCTATCGATACACGCTGTTGCTGTCCACCCGAAAGATTGAATGGATAATAATCCTTTTTATCTGCCAGTCCGAGTCTCTCTAACAGGCTCATGGCTCTTTCCATTGCATCTTTCTTTGGCACCTTGGCAACACTAACCTGCGCATCCATTACATTCTGAAGAACCGTGTAGTGAGGGAAAAGATTAAAATTTTGGAATACCAGTCCAAAGCTTTGCTTTACCTCCTTAAGTTCCTTCTTAGTAACTGTGTTAACTGCGCCAATCTCACCCCAGGTTGCCTTCTTTCCAAGGTAAGAAATGCTTCCGCTGGTAATAGGTGTCAAAAGTGTCGCACATCTTAATGCTGTAGTCTTTCCTGAACCTGATGGTCCTATGATAGATACAACTTCGCCTTCCTTAACGCTGAGGTTAAAGTCTTTAAGCACTTCTGCACCATTATCAAACACTTTTTTAAGATTTTTAATCTCTAATAATGTCTCTGCCATATCTACCTCATTTATCTAAAATAAGACATCTTCTTTTCTACACCATCCATTGCAAATGCAACAACATAATTGAATATAAAGTAGAAAAGACCTGCAACCATAAGTGGAACAATTGATGCATCTCTGGCACCTATCTGCTTAGCTATTGTAAACATCTCAGTCACACTTAATACAAATGACAATGATGTATCTTTGACAAGAGTGATAGTTTCATTGGTAACTGGTGGGATAATTCTCTGAATTACCTGAGGAAGAATTATCTTAAAAAAAGTTTGTATCTTTGAATAACCCAAAATCTGCGCTGCTTCCCACTGTCCTATAGAAATAGACTGGATACCAGCTCTGAATATCTCTGCAAAATAAGCAGCATAGTTAATTGAAAATGCGATAATTACCGCTGTAAATCTAAATCCTGAAGGAATTGTAATTCCAAACACATAGTAAGGAGCAAAATACACAACTATAAGTTGGAGCATAAGAGGTGTTCCTCGCATTACGGCAATATAAATCTTGATAAATCCGCTTAATATCTTAAGTTTGGACATACGTCCCAAAGCCACAACCAGTCCTAAAGGAAGTGAAAACAAAAGTGTCAGAACAAATATCTCTATTGACTTTATCATTCCGCCACCAAGCTGTGAAAGCATAGTCCCAACTGCCATGTAAATCCTCCGAAATTAATCTGTTTCATCGTTTGAACTCTCATTAAGATTCAAAAATGCTTTGAACCTTAATGACAATTCAAGGCACAAATCACTTTGTGCCTCGAAATCGTTATTAATAATTATTTGCCAAGGCAAACACTGTCTACAAGACCGAAGTCTGCATAGTTTGCTGCGATGTTTCCAAATGTACCATCTTCAACCATCTCAAGAAGTACCTTTTCAACCTGATCCTTAAGTTCTGTATTGCCCTTAAGGAATCCGACACCGTACTGCTCAGATGCAAGCTGGTCTGCAAGGATCACATAACCACCATCTCTAGCAGCTATTTCGTAGTTTGCAACACCGATATCAAGTGCAAGACAATCAATTGCGCCTGATTCAAGATTCATAAATCCTGTATTGTAATCAGCGAACTGAACAAGATCAGCAAATGTTGCGGCTACATCAGCCTTACCCTCAGCATCTTCAAGAGCTGCAAGAGCAGATGAATCAGCCTGAACACCTACAACCTTACCTGCGAGATCTGCTTCACCGTTAACGTCTGAACCTTCCTTAACAACATATACCTGGCTGTTATCTACATAAGGTACAGAGAATGTGTAAGAATCTTCACGTCCATTGATTGTGAAACCATTCCAGATACAGTCAATTGCACCTGATGAAAGTTCCATATCCTTTGCATCCCAATCGATAGGCTGCTTAACAAGTTCCCATCCCATTCTGTTACAAACTTCCTGAGCAAGATCAAGGTCGAAACCTACATACTCACCACTCTCATCCATATAACCATATGGTGGGAATTCTGCGTCAAATCCTACTATAAAAGTAGTTCTTTCTGCTGTTGTTGCTTCATCAGCTGGTGCTGCAACATCAGCAACTTCGTTTGTAGCATCTGTTACTTCTGTGGCTGGTGCTTCATCAGCAACTTTATCAGCTGCGCCACAAGCACAAAGACCAATCATCATAACAGAAGCCATCATGATTGCTAATAATTTTTTCATATTTTCCTCCTTCTCTTTAGCTAACTAAAGAACTCGTTAATAGTATCATCACACATATATCAAAGTCAAGAATATCTCTCCAGCATATCCATAACCTCCCTTGCATACTGAGGGTACTCTTTAATAAGCTGCTTAAGCTCTGTCTGAGCCTCTTTTGCAAGTTTTTTGTTATAGTCTAATCTTGCACGAAGTTTCTGTCTTCTTAGTATATGTGAATGTCTGATTTCTACCATTTCCTTATGATCCATAACCGCCTGCGGATTGTACAGCCATGTATCAATATCACTGAGATGATATTTAGAGAGTTTCTTCTTATATTCAGTCTGAGCAGCATTCAACTGAAGCTCATTTTCAGCGTGCTTCTTTCTAAGCTCCCGCTCACACTCATAAGCCTCCCATACCTTCCACAATTCTTTTGCAGAAGTAGTGTTATATTTCATATAGAGATAATCAAGAAGATTCTTATTGTTAATGTATCTTATCTTAACTGTATTCTGAAGAAGAATTATACGATTGACAGCCTTCTGTACTTTGACTATTTCACTACTACTGTCTGCAAATTTTATGTATATAGCTGCAGCAGCAATGGCCACTGCCAAAGTCGTAACCATAAAGCCAATCTTGGTATCCATACCAAATCCCACATTGAGTATCACAAGCATCGCATAACATACTATAGCCGCAAAAATGCATATCACTAGCATTCCTCTGCTGTTTTCAATGCTGTGTTTTAACTCAGCGTTACGATATAAGTATCCCTGCTTCTCATCATCAAGTTTCCTTAAGTCATCTTTGATATATCCACGTTGTGCCTCAGCAGCACACAAATCATCGTAGGCATCAGGCATGTTGGAAGAAAATCTTTCCATAGCCATAAACTGCCCCTCTGTCATATGATGCTTGGTCTCATTGTAGACATCACACTCTTTCTCAACATCCAAAAGAAGCTGCGCTGTATCACGCAAATCCTCTATCTCAGATTTCGGAAGAGCTTCTATCTCATCCATATCCTTAAGTGTATCCGTTACGTAACTATATTCAGTTGAAAAACTGTCTATCTGTTCTGAAGCTGTTTTAACCTGCTCCACAAGACTTCTGATATATTTTTCTCTCTGAGTATCATCACTGAGTTTTAAAAGATGACGATCCTTAATAAGATTATCCCAGTTCCAGTTTAGTGTCTCGGATTCTTCATCTGTTTCTATATCGTATTCAGAGAAAAAATCGTCTTCGTCATATCTCGAAAACAGTTTCTTTAATATTCCCTTACCAAATGCCATTTACACTGCTCCTGTACTGTTCTTTGACTTCATCAGTCATCCTTTCAAGGCCGTCATAATAAGATTTTCCTTCAGACTTTTGCATGTTAAGTTCTTTAAGATACTTATGGGCAGGAGTTTCACCCCAGGTCATTCTAAGTATCTCCAGTTTTCTCTCAACCTCCAAAGAATCTTCATAGCTTTCCTTATGCTCTGACAGATAATCAAGGTACTTTGTTGGCTGCATAGATAACTTTAAAGCCCACAGCATTTCCTGATAACTCTCTGTATTGGCATAAGTTTCATATGCTTTTTCAAAGAAAACTGCTGCCTTGTCAAATAAGAACAGTTTAGCTGCACATACCCCCAGATTATGGTATATACCCGCAACCAACTGACTGTTGTTATCCGTAAGGTTACAAAGAATACCTTCGTACTCTTCCATAGCTTTAACATATCTTCCTGAATCAAGTAAGCCGTCTGCACGAACTTTCTTTCTTGTATCCAAAGACATTCTGCTGTTATTACTGATATCGCCAATCAGGGTACTCCACTCATCTTCTGTGTAGTAACCTATTTCGTTGTTAAGAATCCTAACCAGATTCTCAAGTGCCTTAGGCTTATCAATAACAGTTCTAAGTGTGGCTGATACCTTGTTAAGCTTCAGTTCATTTTCAATCCAGTCCGCCAGTTTTTCACCGACAAAACTGTCATCTAAAAGAAACGCATTGTTATATATATAGAAACAAAGCTCTTCTATAGAGAAAATGTGTACACATGCCTCTGTAATAAAATATGGAGTTGTAGCATATGTGCCTTGGCACAATATTACATTGCTCATCTATAAACTCCTAAAGTTTAATCTGCCTGGTAAACATCTGATATGTAGTAGGATAAAGTTCTCCAAATCCCATATCTGTTGCGCATATACGCATTTTATCCTCAGATTCCATATAAATCTTCATATGAAGTCTGGTAGTCTTTGGCTCTCTTGCACTCAGACCATCTAATACTATCTCAACCTCTCTTGGATTCTTTCCATCCAAAGGGGTAATAACCACCTCAAATGTATTTCCCCTGTCAAGAATTACATCAAATTCTTTTTTGGCGTCGTACCAGCTTTCGCCACCATCTAAAATAGTGAAATAGGATTCTGCCCCCACTTTCATAACCTTCATACCAACATTGGCTCTAAGTTTGTCCTTGCCTAAGAATACAATGGCCTGATTCATATCTGTATCAAGCAACTTTTCTCTCATGGCATAACAGGCACCTTTGCTATAAAGATTATTGCCTCTGAATACTCTCTTTCCGCCTCGACACAATTCCTTTAGCGAATCATGGCACCACTCGCCTTCAAATCCATCACCTATAAGGAACGATGTAGATACTATGGTTTCTGAAGTATCCTCGTGAACTGTCTCGTAAAATGCGCCATCCTTGTTAAGATCATTCTTTACAATCGAAAGAATCTTACTATCAACAACCGCCACGTACGGTCTGGTATTTTTATTTATTGCAAATCTGTGGCTCTTTAAATTCCTATCTGTGAAATCATATACCATTACATCGTGCTTCCAAATCTCATTTTGCTGATGCACAACATAGTAATATATACTCTCGTCTCTGCCTTCAAATACAACCTTACTGTTCTCAAATCCAAGAACCTGTGCAACTGTCCCCAATACCTCAATAGCTCTCCTGGTAAGTTCTGGAACTGTAAACATGATTCCTGCAAGCTTATCCTTAGGGATTTTCTTAAGAAGAACCATACTTCGCTTGATGAACAAAGCAAGCAATGCGACATACTCAAACTCATCTTCTCCAACTTTAAGCTTATCGCCCACAAGAGCGTGTTCCCAAAGGTTATCTACCAGAACCCCTTCCTCAACACTGCTGTAGTTAATGGCTTCTCTTCCATAGAACCACTGGTTGACTTCACCACGTTTAAAGAGACTTGTTGGAATGTAGTAGTCCTCCGCGCCCTCTGTCAAAGTAACTGTAGAAGGTGTCGAATCCTGCATCTCCATGTAGCTTATCTGCGCATATTCAGTTGAAATATCGTAGCCAACTACGTAGCGTTCTCCGATTCCAAACATAATTATTGTGGTGTGAATATACTATCCACAAGATACTCCTTGTATTTATATTCTTCCAACAGCTTAAGGGCTGTATCATAATCCTTAAGTGTATTAGCTATAGCTATATCATTGACGCATGAATATCTGTCACCTGAATTCTCTGCCATGGCATCATTACGACTTATCTTTCCACTTTCTGTAAGCTGTGGTCCGTTACCATTTTCCTCAGTGATGTAATACTGAAGGCTTTCTCCAAAGAATAAGAGGAACTGTTTAACATATACACCACCATACATATCCGTCATATCTTCTCTGCTGTAGCCGCCTGCTTCTTCGTGTTCCTTACTGATAACATAGTTAATCACAGTCTTTACGCCAGGTGTTCCCTTGTATTCCACGAGAACTCTGTCAGCAATCTGCGCGGCATTGGCTGAGATATTTTTGAAGGCTTCATAAAATGGAAATACGATGCCCTTGACTATCATGACTTTTCTCAAGAATTCTATTATAAGATCTTTCTCCTCGTCAGATATCTGAGTTGTAGCTATCTTATTGGCCTCATTGTTCAACCAGGCTATCATACAGATATCAGAGATTTCTCCCTCAACTCTGTATAATCGTTCCATCTCAGAGAATATATACTGATCTACTACTCTGCCATGTACAAAGCTGTCGTGGGCAAAATACGAAAGATACTCCATCTCAATCTCGCCCTTGGCACCACCTTCCACATAGGCCTTAAGCACTTTAGCTTCTTCTCCTATGTAAGCACCTGTATTCAGAGTTTGAATTATCATTCTCTCACAAACTTCATAGGTATCTATGTCAAAGTTTGTGGCAGCCTTCCAAACATTTCTAAGTTTCTTGATAGGTCCTTTTACATACTTGGCAAGATATCTGATACCTGCCTCATTGTATTTGCCTCTTTCAAAGGCGCTCACAAGAATATATGTAAGCACATTCTGTTCATACATACCGTCACGTTCAATGATTCTCTCAGCCAGTCTTACCAAAAACTTAGGCTCGATATTGTCCGTGCCGTAATAAACAACGTAATCTATAGCTTTATCAAGATAACCTCTGATAAGCATAATCCTGATAACTTCATTGTAGTCTTTATAATTTACATCATCGTACTCAAGATGCGCTAACATCTCGTCCACGCCTGCAAGATCATCTTTTTCAAGATAATATCTTATGAGTGGAAGACGAATAAGTCCTCTGTACTCATCTGTAATTTCTTCACAGCCTTCTAACTGTCTGTATCTTTCAACATTCTTCTGAGTGATTACCAAAAACTCTGGGCTTACATCGCAGAGGAATAAATTGAACAGCATATTATCTGTGACATTGTCTTCCATTCTGTATAAAACCTTGCCTGGCACAAAAAACTTCTCTGTATCATAGTTTCTTGTACTGTAATAACGGTTCTGATATGCATCTTCAAGTAAGACCGTATACTCACTGCCAAGAAGACCAACATAAGCCTTCTTATCCTCTACAGGATAAACCATCTCCTGCTTAAGTCTGTTGTCAACTACAACCACTTTGACAATATCACTATCCTCAACTGTAATGCAGTGCTTAAACAGAATCTTTGAAAATTGCTTAAAATTGTCTTCTGTAAGCATATTTTCAAGAACAATATTGCTGTAAAGATAAGCCAGATTATGGTCTATCTTTCCCTCGTAAAGCTGCTTAATTACAAATCTGTCAATACTGTCCTTATATGTCAGATACATCTCCTGCATGTCACGCTTATTCTTGGCAACATAAGCATAGAGGTATGCATTTTGCGCTGGTGGAAGCTCTGACTGGTACGAAAAATACATGAGCACACGCTTTGGAATAGGATTATCTTTTCTAAGATCCATAGAAAGCATGTAGGACTCATAGAGTCTTGTAAGTGGGAAATTCTTTTCTACTGCTGCTTCATACCACTGGAAGTATTCAGGACCAGTCTTTCCGCCCTTCATCAGCTGTACACATACTGACTGAAGTGCCTCATCACTTCTGTTCTTCGCATAAATATATTTCATGATTCTAAGCAATTTCGAATCATAATTTTTTGCCTTAAGCACAAGATATGAAACCTGCGCCATAATATCAGGAGTAAGGATGCCCTCTCTTGCTCCATACAAAATAATCTGCTTTTCTTCTCTGTCCAAATGTCTGAGCAATGATGGGCTTTCACTTAATGCCTTAATAGCCTCAAGATACATAATTGGGCTTACGCATCCGATTCTAACCTGCTCTATAGCCCAGGCAAATCTCTTGCTCGCAGATCTTCTTAACTCCTCATCAATCTTGATAAGTATCCAGGCAATACGCCAGTTTTCTCTGTCTTTGTTATATATATTGTGTATCTTCTCTGTAATGTCCTTTGTATAATAGTCATCGTTGTTATACAAAGCATTCATGTACAGATAGTAGCAGTACACTTCATTGCTTGCTTCTTCAATCTGATCTTCGACGCGCTTATCTAAAATCCACTTAGCCTCGTTAAATCTTTCCTGAACAATCAAAGAATGTGCCTGCATAAGGTTATTAACAATATCAGACTTTGTTCTGTCAGCCAACAGTTCATCTGTGAGCATAAGCCATTTTGAAAGGTTGATTCTCTTAACTGTGTAGTCAAGATAATGTCTGGTCAGAGCATAAACAACACGCTTCTGCTTCTGACTTGTAAGACCCCTCTTAAAGAGATTATTTCTTACTACTTCAATATCTATAACGATTTCATCGTATCTTGTTCTTAATACAATTCTTCCCGGATTCTTACCACTATGGAGCTTATCAAAGGCTATCACAACAGGGAGTTTGCACTCATTTCCTTCAAAATCCCCTTCTTTGAGATACTGCTTATCCACCTTGATAAAGTCACCCATGGTATCGATGCTGATAGCAACATATCCCCAGCCATTTTTCTTAATACTGATGTTTTTTTCAATGTCTTCAGTAGGATTTTCAACTCTGATATTTGTGTCGTCTACAGTGATTTCTATCTTTTGTTTCTTATTAATTCCTATAAGAAACTCCTCAAGATTAGCATGTCTGTTTCCTTTTCCACAAAGTCCTCTGTAAAGATTAATATACTTGCTGTCTCCACCCTTAATAAGCTGTTCAAACTCTGGATTGTAGAATACCTCAACAGCTTCGTCCCAGGCACTTTTAGCGAGGTTTGTAAAATGGAAAAGATTCTTGATTTGTCCAAGACTTGAATCAAGTATGCTTCTTTGTCTCATGGCAACAAAAGGAAGTACAAACTCACCTCTGCTGGTAACTATATAGAAATTTCCCTTGAGGACATCTCCCATGTTCATGCCCTTTGGATCAAAGGTATATTCTATCTGCGCAGAGCTGCCTTCAATACGAGGATTAACGATTTGCATGCGAAAATTGGAAGAATACACATATCCTTCCATGTCCAGGCCATCCTGTTCCTCGATTGCAAAACTGCCAGATAACAGTTCATCTCCGGCAATATCAAGTTCCACCTTTGTTTCAGAGAATATTAAGCTACCTCTTACTTCATCAAACTGGTAGTTCTTCTGCTCCATCCTTTTGGTTCCTTTTTACAAAAATACATACATAAATAGTATATCCTAAAGGGGCTCAAAATTAAAGTAAAGATATCCCTTTAAAGGCAAAAAAGTTCCGAATTTTTGTCACAAAATTCGGAACCTTTTAACAATACTGTTCTATTTATTTTGCCTCAGATAAAATACACATGATGTCGTTGCTTCTCTGAATGAATTCTGTCATTGCTTCAGCTGACAATGGCTCGTGCTGAATCTTGGCAAGATCATATAACTGCCTGCAGAATAACTTACTGTTTTCGCCATCCTGATTATCAAGAATGTACTTAACAAGTGGGTGACCAGCATTGAGTACAAGAGATTCATCTTTGCCATCCATACCTGGCATATTGCCCATACCATACATCTTCATCATATCCTGCATACGACGAGTTTCTTCTGAAATGGTAATCATAGAGGCAATCTTCTTATTCTTAAGTTTTTCAACCTTAACTGTAACATTGTCCTTCTTAAGAGCCTTCTTGAATATCTTATCAAGTTCAGCTCCCTGGGCATCCATCTCCTCACGTGCCTTCTTAGATGTCTTTCCAAGGAAATCATCTGTAAGATCAGCGTCAATTCTCATGAACTTAACGCCTTCATTCTTTGATTCTAACTGTGATACAAATGGCTGATCAATGTTATGTGTAAGAATCACAGCGCTCTTCTTAGCATGCTTAAACATGTTAATGTACTGACCCTGCTGCTGCTCATCTGTTACGTAGTAGATGATTTTTTCCTTCTTCTCATCTTCTGCAGCTTCTGTTTCAGCCTCTTCAACTGAATCTGCAACATCTGCATTATCTTCAGCATCCTCATCTTCAACGTCTATTGGCTTAACCTCAAGGCACTCTGGCAATGTCATATACTTTCCATCAAGATCCTTAAAGAGGATGTAATCATTCATCTTCTCACAGAACTTATCATCTCTTAAGCAGCCATACTTGATAAATGGACTAATATCTTCCCAGTACTTTTCATATTCTTTTTTTTCTGTCTTACACATACCTGCAAGCTTATCTCCTATCTTCTTTGTGATGTATTCGCTAATCTTCTTAACAAATCCATCATTCTGCAATGCTGAACGAGAAACATTGAGCGGAAGGTCTGGACAGTCAATTACGCCCTTGAGCAACATAAGGAATTCTGGGATAACTTCCTTGATATTATCTGCGATAAATACCTGGTTGTTGTAAAGCTTAATTGTTCCCTCGATAGATTCGTATTCCATATTGATCTTAGGGAAGTATAAAATACCTTTAAGGTTAAATGGATAATCCATATTGAGATGAATCCAGAAAAGAGGTTCCTTGTAATCCTGGAATACCTTTCTGTAGAACTCAATATAGTCGTCCTTCTGGCACTCATTTGGATGACGTGTCCAAAGTGGACTTGTCTCATTGAGAAGTTCTGGACGCTTCTTTATCTTAAGCTTGATATCGTCGTCTTCCTTCTCTGGAGCTATTGTCTCAACTATCTCATCATCGTCAAGCTTCTCATCCATCTTTATTGTCTGAGTGCTGTCATCTCCTGCCTTGCTAAGATAAATCTCTGTTGGCATAAATGAGCAGTACTTCTTGATTACTTCACGAGCTTCATATTCATTACAGAACTTAAGAACATCTTCGTTCATAAATAAAGTAATTGTAGTACCAACTTCTGTCTTATTGCCTTCATCCATGGCAAATTCTGTACCGCCATCACACTCCCAGTGAACTGGCTTAGCATCTTTCTGATATGAAAGTGTATCAATGTGTACTTCATCCGCAACCATAAATGCAGAATAGAATCCAAGTCCAAAATGACCAATAATCTGATCATCATTTGTCTTGTCTTTATATTTCTCGATAAAGTCTGTTGCACCAGAAAATGCAATCTGATTAATATATTCTTCAACTTCATCAGCTGTCATTCCAAGACCATTATCCTTAAATGTAAGTGTCTTTGCCTTTGGATCAACTATTACATCTATTCTTCCCTTAAATCCTTCTGGCAAAGAATAGTCTCCCATCATATCTAACTTCTTCAATTTTGTGATAGCATCACAACCATTAGAAATGAGTTCTCTGTAGAAAATATCATGGTCACTGTATAACCACTTCTTTATAATTGGGAATATGTTTTCGCTGTTTATCGACAGGCTTCCGTGTCTTTCTGCCATGTTTTTATCTCCTTTTACTTAAGTTTTGATTTCATACATATTCCATCATAGACAGATGGAACATGTTTATTGTAGTACGGCATATATGGGAAATCAAGACAAAATTAGCACTCAAAAGGAACGAGTGCTAACAAAACTCCCCGAAGCCAGTGTTTTCAATGGTTTCGGGGATTATAAAATTTTTATAAACTATGATTTAGTAGTTGTTATCAAATACTTCAAAGAAGTCATGTGTGTCGATATCTGCTCCATGAACAAACTGGATGCTATCCCAAAGTTCACGGTTTATATCCTTAGTAAGACTTTGAGCAAAGGTTTCATACTCTGTGCTGAAAGCCTCCTGCTTTCTTTGCTCTACGATTTTGATTTTGTTTTCGTCAGTTACTTCCTGATTGAATGTTGACTGGCATCTGATTATCTCATATCCAAATTCGGTTTCTACAACCCTGCTAAGTTCTCCACTTCCCAGTTCGAATGCCGCCTTTTCAAACGCCTCATCCTTCTCTCCTTTTCCAAAGGAAAGAGTTATTTCTTCATCATCACTGTAATCTCGGGCAAGTGATTCAAAGCTGTCTCCCTCTTCTATTCTTTCACGAATAGACTGCGCTCTGGTTCTTGCCTCTCTTTTATGAGCATCATCATAGCTCACTTTATTACCATCATCATCGTAGTTGTAAGTCTTGATAAAGATGTGATCCACTGTAATAGTTCTGGCTTCGTCATCACTAATCTCCGGATTGACATCTTTAATGATACTTTCATACACCTTCGTGGACAATGCATACTCTTCATATAGCTTAAGAATCACATCTTCATCTATGCCCATGGCGTCAATCTCCGATTGACTCAACGAGTCATAGTATGTACCCGCTATTTTCTGAAGCCTCGCTATCTCTCTTTCGTCCAAGGAAATCCCCTGACTTTGAGCTAACAGGCTCATGGTCTTTACCTGTGCCATTCTAGAAAGAGCTACTTCCTTCACATTGTTCTCAAGGGTTATTCCATCGATTTTGGTATTCCATATATCAGAGCCGTATACTTCTTCATACTGGTTCTGAATATTAGTCAGATATACCATCATCTCTGGAATTGTACAATTGATGTCACCTATCTTAAATACTTCATCCTTTTCGAAGCCTGAAGTTAGAACAATTTTTGTGTCCTTGCTTATTCCACAACCTGCTAACAATAAAGCAAACATCAGAAGCGTAATTGCTATATTCAGTTTTCCTACTTTTGATGCGTGCTTTTTCATTTTCTATACCAATTCATATAAACTTATAGTTTCTATATTACTTCTGCTTTAACTCAAGCTGCTTCAGCTTAAGGTTCGTATTGTAGAAGTCCTTACTTGTACATCCAGCACGTCCGCCTCCCGCACAAGCGCAGGCACATGCACAGGCACATGCACATGAGCTGTGAGCACATCCACCACCACGTGAACCACCTGAAGATGAAACTGGTCTTACGTATGGTTTTCTTACGCTTCGGGTATGTACACATATGAATACGTTAGGGTCTGAAGAATAACTATAAAGACCATCCTTCTTATGTTTTCTGATTTCTCTGTCCTTTTTAGCTTCAGATTCTTTAATCTTGGTCACCTGTTTAATCATACTTGCACCACAGAACTCACATTCATCTTTAAAGTTCTTTCTTGGTGCTCCACAGTGAGGACAGCTTTCGTAATATTCTATCTTTTCTCTGGTTATCTCCTTTTCAATAGAGAAACCACGTGCACTGTTATAAGCCTCTTTAATCGCCTTACATATTATAGCAAACCAGAAGAGACAATATCCGCCACCAAATATCAAAGCACACAGCATGCCAAAAATAGCGCTATAATCTATAGGTTCCTTTTCTGGCTCTGTTCTTGACAGATCAAAGCCTAACGCATTTACCGGATATGTTACATCTATTGTATATTTCTTTCCGGCTGGAAGTACTGTATTCCAGTTGATGTAACCTTTGTCATTTAACGCACTAGGGCTCCATGATTCAACACCATCTGCCTTCCAGTGAATATCCAGACTGTCAACATTAATATCATCAAACCATCCTGGAGTAAATGTGTAAGTTGAAAAACCACTCTCCGGCTGATTAACCAGATAAACATTGTTCTGAACGAATGAATATTTGAATCTTATTGTTTCTCCCTTGTAATACTTCTTTTTAAAATCTACTCGCGCATAGGTCCTGCTGCCTTCTGTATAATATACAACACTGCTGATATTGTCAGTCAGGGCAACAAAGTTGCTTGCCTTCTTATTAGGAATACCAATCTTGACCCACTCAAGTGGACCAGCTTTATCCGACTCTAATACCATCCATTCAATGTCATAAGTCATCGTAAGAGAAGCATCATCATTAGGCTCAATTGTTATATCATATTCTGTTATCCAATCTGTATGACCAGCAGCCATTGAATCAACCTTAGTAAAAGCAAAGGCCAATACAAGTGCCAGTACAAGAATAATCGGAAGGGTTATCTTCTTTCTCATCAGCAAGCGCCCTCCTTAGCATTCTTATTTATTCTAAGCGGACACAATCCGAGAGACTTAGCTGAGTATTCTCTTCTCTCAACGCAAGCATCATTGTTCCAAATTGTTTCCCACTCGTCTCCAAGCATCGAACCAAGGGCCTTATCCGAAAGCCAGCTCTGACAAGGAACTACATTTCCACCTGGTGTAACTGCCATATTGCTAAGGCATGCTCCACAGCTTGGAGTAACAATACCAATCTCCTCACAGAAGCTTTCCTCAACCCAGCCTGGAGATGTAAAGCTGATTTCCATTCCATTTGAGTAGCAATATTCCGCCGCTTCTTTTAAAATCGCTTTTATTTCATCTGTTGAGAGCTGTAATTTTTCTGACTCCTCAAGGGTCGCATTTCCTGTTGTAATAAGTCCCGAACAGGTTACATACAACACCCCTTTTTCATGTAAAAATTTAAGTGTATCAACATAATTCTTATTAAGTGTACAAAGTGGTGTATTGATGCTTATATTAAGTCCTGCTGCCAATGCATTTTCTATACCTGCAACTGTATCCTTATATTTATTTGCACCTACAAGCTTATTATGAATCTCTTCGTCTTTTGAATAAAATGTTATCTGCATGCTATCCAAAGATACTGATGCGAGTTTCTCACAATAATCCCTGGTAAGATTAATTCCGTTTGTATTAAGTCTTGTAATAAACCAGCGAGCATGATCAATAAGCTCGAACAGGTCCTCACGCATAGTTGGCTCGCCACCCGTAAATGTAAGCTGTGGAATACCAGCCTGACGACACTTATCTATAATAGTTTTCCACTGTTCTGTAGTGAGCTCATCTTCATCAGAAAGTTCCTGGCCTGCTGCATAGCAGTGTACACACTTTTGATTGCAGTGCCAGCCGCCATTCTTGGTCATGGCACTTACCATGAGATCCATTCTGTGTGGTGCCTTCATAAACAGAGAATATTCACTAAGACTTATATGCTCAATTGGTTCATCTGATGGCTCGCCGTAAGCAACCTGTTTAAATGTATTCATAATAGTGTAAAGATCTGCACGAATAAGCTTCTTTGGCAAAAATGGAAATACCTTTCTGACTGCCTTGCAGGTATTCTTCACCATACCTTCTACTTCTTCGTCCGAAACTTCACGCCCACTATACTTATTAACTTCTTTAATAAATTCATTAAGCAAAATAGCCCAGGATACATTGATTGGTACAATATCCTGACCATTGATAATAACAACACTCGCCTCCACATCATCCCCGTCACATTTAGGTGGAATCATATGGATTCTCACAACACCCGGTCCTTCCGGATTAAGCGTTGTATGACAGGTCTCTGTGAAATTTTCTTTTGCGTATCGCAAAATTCTACCTGAGATACTCATTTCCCTCTTCCTCTTCTACAAAAGGGTTGTGCTCTTTATCAAACACAACCCCTAAAAATCATATATTACGTTCTAGCAACTATTCCATTGAATAACCAGCTTCAAACGCCTCAACGTTCTTAGCAATTGTCTTTGGTGGAACTGTGGACTCAATAACCTTTATCCAGTCTTCCTTAGCATATGACATATGCTTTGCAGCTGCTCCAAGAACGATAACGTTAAATGATCTTGGTGAACCAATTTCTTTACTCTTATTTGTTGCATCTACAACAATTGTCTTACGTGCTGCAGAAAGTGTCTCAAGAATTCCTTCTGGATATGTAGCCTGACCTGTTACTACAGTTATAGGATCCATACGAAGATCATTTACAATGATAACTCCATCCTTCTTTACAAAGTGAAGGTATCTCAGTGCCTCGAGCTTCTCAAATGCAATAAGAACATCTACCTGCCCTTCTTCAACAATAGGCTCTGCAACCTTTTCGCCGTATCTTACATATGTTACAACGCTACCACCACGCTGTGCCATACCATGTCCTTCTGAAAGTTTTACATCGTATCCTGCGTTTGTAGCTAATTTACCAAGAATTCTGCTGGTAAGGAGGGTACCCTGACCACCAACACCTACTATCATAATATTAGTTGTTGCCATTATTTTGCCTCCTTCTTGATTGCGCCAAACTTACATATCTGCATGCAAAGTCCACAAGCATTACACATTGTTTCATCTATGCTGATTGTTCCATCTTCGTTCTTGGTAAGTGCAGGACAACCTGGCTTAAGGCACATGCCACACTTCTTACAATTCTCTGTAACAGGAACACATTTATCTGGGAATACATTACTCTTAAGAAGTACACAAGGAGATTTTGTAATAATAACTGAAACTTCCTCACGATTAACTTCTCTTTTGATTGTTTCCTCAAGAAGAGGAAGGTCAAACGCATTTACCTCATATACATGTTCAACACCAAGGCTCTTGCAA
>JAZQOC010000092.1:0-5213 GCA_045627645.1 Lachnospiraceae bacterium | reverse complement strand
CCTCTAATTAATTCAATATGTTTTATAGAAGAATAGTACATAAACTATAGTCTTTGTCATCCTACATACTTATTCTTTTCTTAATAACAAATAATTCCTTAGGATTAATTCTAATTACTCCCTCGATATTATTCCCATTAATAACATCCTCACCATATATGTCATCAATTTGTGCTATATTTTCAGATGTATTAAGATAAAACTCATAGCTATAATTATCTGAATATCTTGTATGCTTTTCAACACCGTAAGGAAGATCCTTATATGCTATTCCTATATCCTTAAGTACAGCTTCAAGAAAATCTTTTATTGAAGCATTATCCATTCTAGCAGCCTGATAGTATGCCCTTCCAAGACCAGTGTTCTTAATAGTTATAGCTGGCGTGTCTTTATAAAAATCATCCACATATGAACCAAGCACCTCGGCATCAGCTACTCTAAGAATCTCTGCATAATCCTTTACATCCCAATCTAAACTACTAATTGTTGATTTTATCTTATTGCTATCCTTAGGATAAAGCGTATCTATTTCCTCGCTGGTTACACCAAAAAGCTCCTTTAATCCATCTCCTGGAAAACCTCCCTGGAAGCACAAACAATTACTATCAACATATCCAGTTATATATGTTCCAATTAAAGTACCGCCATTTTCCACAAAGCTTTTTAGCTTTTTAGCTACTCCTTTATTAAGCACATATAACATAGGAGCAATAATAACTTTATATTCATTAGATACATCATTTGTAGAAATCACATCTGCTTCGATACCTAAACTCATCAACGACTTCCAATAATTCATGCATGTAACATCATACTGTTTAGTATATCTACCAAAACCACTGGCACCTTCAACAGCCCACCAGCTATCCCACTCAAAAATAATTGCCACTTCATTTCTCATGGTTGTGCCCTCTACTTCAGCTAGCTTCGCCAAAGTATTTCCTGTATCAGCCACTTCTTTAAAAACACGGGTATCATTAGTTCCAACGTGATCTATAACTGCGCCATGAAATTGTTCTGCTGCACCTCTTGATTTTCTCCACTGAAAATACAAAACAGTATCAGAACCACAGGCAACTGCCTGAACAGCAAACTGCTTATGTACTCCTGGTCTTTTTAACTTGTTATATTCCATCCAGTTTACCTGACCTGGTGCACTTTCCATAAGCATAAATGGTTTATCTTTTTTAAGTCCTCTCATAATAGCATGATCAAATGCACTTTCAATCATAGTATCTGCATAGGTTTCCTTATCATTATGAAAAGCAGGATAGCTATCCCAAGAAATAACATCTATCTTCTTAGCAAGCTCTCTATAATCAATATCCCAAAAACGTTTCATAAAATTAGTTGTAAATGGAACATTTTTATTTTCAGAATATTTTTTTATGGTATCAATTTCAACCGAAATATAATCGCAAAAATTCTGTGTGGTAAATCTCTTCCACAGAAGGTTAAGTCCTAAAACCGCAGTCTGACCATTTTCATAAGGGGGATCTATCTCATCAAAAGAGCCATATCTTGCACTCCAAAATGTAGTCCATAGATTATGATTTAGCTTTTCAATATCATTGTCGAAACGCTTTCTTAAATAATCTTGAAACTTTTTCTTGCAAAGATCACAGTAGCATTCGCCCCCAAACTCATTTGATATATGCCACATCAATAGTCCCGGATGATTCCCCACTGTCTCAGCAAGCTTTCTATCTATAATACTTATTTTTTCTTGAAATACTGGCGATGACAAGCAGTGATTATGTCTAAACCCATGCCTGTTTCTATTGCCCATTCCATCTACACGCATAACCTCAGGATACTTTTTGTCCAACCAAACTGGCCTAGCCCCAGATGGTGTAGCCAGAATAGTATATATACCATTCTCATATAAATTATCCATTATATCCTTGAGCCATTCAAAATGAAATTCTCCTTCCTTCGGCTCATACATTGCCCAGGAAAATACGCCTAGAGTTGCTTCATTAACACCAGCCTCTTTCATGTACTCAATATCCTTTTTAAGAATCTCAGGATACTGCAACCACTGTTCCGGGTTATAATCTCCACCATGTATTATTTTTTTTACAGGCTTTCCAAAAATATAATTCATCACATTCTCCTTAACAAAAAAATATTATAGTATCACACAATTAAAATCATAACAAGAAAGACATTTGTCCATCTATCCAGCCAAGGTCTTAGCCATATGTTTAAAGGCTTCTATATGCCACTGCAAAGTATACTTTTCATTTATAAAAATAGGATCATATCTCCACCCCATGCTATCTATTCAACCTTATCCCACTCGACCGGAAAATAGGATTTTTCAGCATCACTTCTTTGGAAACCAAGGGATACATCGATTTACCCTTTTACAATAATCTATATATTCCTGACCATATAATTCCTTAAGCCATTTTTCTTCTGTATTCTTAAGAACAATCGTCATCTCTAACCAATAGATAATAGGCAAAACAAATAAGTTCTTTGTTACTCCATTCTTCTTAATTCAATGCCATTTTCAAAAGGTATAAACTCGGTATAAAACGTACCCTTCAGTCGCTACAAGCCCAGTATTTATGCACCTTTGGGGCTCTACCGTTGGATATTGCCATGCCAGACCATTAAAACTTTGATCATGTGTTAGTCTCCTAAATTATTTACGAATGTATTTTAGCATGAGGAACTATTAATCTGACCGCATTGCTTTAATGTATAATTAACGGTACGGATTAACAAAGAATATGGCAGGGGCCGTATCTTAAGCGTTATAACAATGTTACTTCGTATATTAAGGGGTGATAATATGTCAGACAACCAGAATAATGACCTTTATTCAGATTATAATTTCTCGCGCAGATATACAAAGACCGGGAAAGAGATGCTGGTCTCGATAGTTTTCACATGTGTTTTTGCCACGGTCATCATCGGAATAATCTTGGCAGTAAGCAGTCCGTATTTCCCGTCCAAACTGCCCGCGACTAATTATTCGATACCTGAGGTAGAAAAAAATGGCCCCGGATATCCCAACGATAACCCTGTGTTTGAAGGGCTGCCTGCGATCGTTGACAATGTCGGCATCGTTAATAACCCGAAGGAGCTGATGACCACATTTAACGATTACTATGAATTTTCGGGTATCTGTCCCGTCCTGATCTCGTTTTATGAGGATGATTTTCTTAGGGACGGCCATAGGAATGGAGGCGCTTACGCTAAAACTAAATACGGCAGTTTTATAAATCAGGAAAACACTTACTGCCTCGTATTTGTTCTCACACGCAACGAAAGACACTATGACTGCTATGAATTCCGGGGCAAGATGACCAAACTACTGATCTCTGACAAGGCATCAAAACAGATCACGGAAGAGATCGGTGCTAACTTCCGGCAGGGCGATAAGCTGGGGGATTCGATAAACACGGCATTCAGGAATTCCAAAGATGTTCTCTATAGGATGTTTAATCCTGCACCTGCCGAAAAGGCGTGGATAATCATCAAGGATTACTTTTTCCTGGTGGTCGCCATAGTGATATTCGGCACGATACTGATCGTCCTGATCAGAAATTACATCAAGGCAAAGAAGGCCGGGGAAGAACCGCGCAACGATAGGCGTTACGAATAACAACCGAAAACTCAAATCATGAATAAGACAGGCTCCGGGTTCAAGATCCGGAGCCTGTTATTTGAATACCAAATGTCGTGATCCGTGCTGTCAGTCATCTTTTTTGCCTGCATTCCTGATCTTCGTGTAGATCCATTGTCAGATTCTTGTATCCTCGGCGATTAACCAAATTCAGTTTCGTCGAGATGTGAAGGGGTTAAGAATACTGATTTTGCACCATCTTTTACAAAGTCCTGATTGGACTTAATGTTATTCTTTAAGCATCTCCTATTGCGAAGGAATTAATTGCACCGCATTGTGGACACCTTTCTACTGGTGGAACAAGAATTGACGCACCCTCTGGAAAAGTTTCTCGAACATATTCACATTGTGTACAGTAGTACTTTTTCATGCCGCAAAGCACACCGCCTGTAACCTCTTTAAGTTCATCCTCGCTCAACTCAGCGAGCTTTGCATTCAAGTCCTTAACCTCGTTCTTAAGGGCGTTCAGTTCTTCTTTCGTTTTCATAGGGTTTTGCTCCTTTCTCAATTATTTTTGTTTATCGGATCAGTAGCCTGCGGCGGCATTGGTCTCCAATCTACTATAATTCTATCTGAAGCGACTGATCCGGTAGAGCAAGCAGCATCTTCGTTGATTCCGGCAGAACCCACACCGGATTTGTGTGAAAATCTGACGGATGTGCCTTCGCCGGCACCAACGGTTGCTCCAACTGCGGCTCCGACTCCAAATGTCGGGGCTGCGGTTGATTTGGAAGCCTGTCTGGAAATCAATCGCGACTTCGTGGGATGGATCAGAATTCCCGGCACGGTCATCAGTTATCCCGTTGTCCGTTCAGATAATTCCGATTATTATCTGAATCATCTGTTTGATGGAACAAAGAGTAAACTTGGCTGTCTTTTCTCTCACAAGAGTTCAGATTACGCCAAGCCCAGCAAAAATATCGCGATCTACGGTCACCATCTTGATGAATTACCATCAATTTACGAGACCGTTATTTGTTTACTCCGAATCAGTTACTGAGTTTTCGTATTGCTTGTCGCCGGCAATGATTTCATCAAGTGTGCGGGGCGTGTAGTTCATCCAGGGCATCATACATCCGACATTGATGAAGTTACCGCGAGGATTTCCGTCTTCCGTATTACGTTAGTTCGCATTTCTTCTGACATATTCTTCCGGAATAGAATCCTCATCAGCCTCTACAAGCAAAAAATTCCCGCCGTTAAAAATAAGACGTGTATCATCCCATTTTATTCTGTACTGACCATTAATGTAATACAAAAAGGTTCCCCACATCCATTGACCTGCATCACACCAATAAAAATATACTTTCTCTCCCGGGATCAAGCCTTTGGGGTTATCGCTCGTATTGCCCGCGCCACCGGCTACTTTTTCCAATTCCTTTTCTTTTAGTTCTTTAATATCGGTCATAACGACTATCTTCCTTGTATCTACTTATAGTTTTCAAAACAATTCATTGTATTATCTATTATTTTTGAGACGCTGGAGCGTGTGTGCAATTTAAACAAACAGGATCGTTTTTGTCAAAAGCCCAACACTTACACGTTGTGTCTTCGTCACCATCACGATAATGTA
>JAZQOC010000091.1:0-2019 GCA_045627645.1 Lachnospiraceae bacterium | reverse complement strand
TATTTCATATATGGTTCATTCCATAAATTCAAATTAGTTCCAATTCCTAATTCCAAAGCTTTCTGATAACAATCATATCCCCATGATAAGTCTTCTAGTGGCATTCCACCTATCGAACACATAACAATCTCATCTTTATCTTCTCTTCCTTTTGATATGCCATTAACAATATCGCAAAGATTAATTACCTGTTCTCTTGGAACTACTCCACTTTCTACAAGATGTACAAAATGGATACCCATGATAACCCATTCTCTCTTATTACCAAATTCATCGACTGGGCCTCTAGCTATAAAATTACTCAAGTATTTTTTGTACATTCCATAGTTATCTACAACCATCTTAGTATTAACAAAATCGTTATACTGTCTATATAAGAAAGACCCCATTGAGAATACTGTTGCACCCTTCTTAAACCACTCGAGTTTGAATTCTTCCATATTCTCCTTTGAAACACTCATTGCCTCACTAACTACATCAGCATCACGGCAAGCAGCTTCCAAACTGTCACATATTTCTATCTCTTTAACCTGTGGATAGTTTGCCTCTATATATTCCTTCATCTCGATTGCAGTTTTAGAAGTCACAGAACTACCTCTTAATTTAATCTTCTTGATATTAGGAAGTACTTCCATATAGCACATCAATGCACATTTATTAATTACTCCTGGACCAATAAGAGATAAAACTTCACTGTCCTTATTGGCAAGATATGTTGCTGCCATTGCAGGCATAGCTCCTGTTCTCATTGCACTTAATAAATTTGCTGACATTATAGCCTTTGGTACTCCCGTATCAACATCTGATAAAGTAACCATGAGAATAGATCTTGGTAAGCCTAATGCAGAGTTATGACTATTTGATCCATAATACTTCTGACCAGCAATATGAAATCTACCACCTAAATATGCTGGCATTGCCATAAATCTTCTATCTGGACCATCATCCAATGGAAAATTCTCAATATCTGACTTCTGAGGAAAATTCATCTGCAAACCATGCTCATCAGCTTTTGGACCGCCTAATAAAAAATCCTTCTTTCCAAATAAGCTTAATGTATCACGCATTGTCTCTATGCACCCCTTTGCATCAAGAACACCTGCTTTTATCATTTCTTCTTCGTTTAAATACAAAAAATCAATCTTCATGTATGCCTCCCAAAAAACAAAAGGGTGAACCAACAATTCACCCTTTTGAATTATAATCACATATTATTTCTTAAGTTTTGTCCACATCTCATCATATTTAGCTAATGTATCTGAATCTAAATACTTAACAAATTCACCACCAGAAATAACTTCTGCAGGAACGTTCTTTGCTATGTTGTTAACGTATTCTTCACCCATTAACTCAAGTGCTGCATCATTTGGACACAAATATGGGAAATCTTCGATGTTAAGCTTTGCTGCCTCAGGGCTCATCATGAAGTTAATAAATGTTAAAGCATTGTCATAGTTCTTTGAACCTGTTGGAATAGCCCAGTTATCTAAGAATACGTATGCACCTTCTTCTGGATAAACAATCTCAATATCAGGATTCTCATCCATTGATAATGCAACTTCTGCTGACCATACCATACCTACTGTACAATCACCTGAGATTAAAGCTGACTTTGGAGAGTCAGAATCATATAACTTTACATTGTCTTTAATTGTAAGTAACTTATCCTGAATTTCAGCAAGTTTTGCATCATCTGTTTCATTCATTGAATAGCCCATACTTCTTGCTGTCATACCAATAATGGCTCTATAGTCATCTAATACAACAATTTTCCCAGCAAGCTCAGGATCAAACAAATCACCATAAGATGTGATTTCCTTATCTACCTTCGACTTATTTACTGCTATACAAGCAACACCACCTTCATATGGCATACTATAAACATTGCCTGGATCATAGCTTGGATCTAAATAAGCACTATTGATATTTTTCATGTTAGGTAACTTTTCTTTATCAAGTTCCATTAATTTATCCTGTGCAATAAGATATTCAATTGCATAATCACTAGGTAATACAACA